>JARPSM010000031.1 GCA_029782475.1 Nitrososphaerota archaeon | reverse complement strand
CACATGTTGCAATCTAAAACACTGTATAATGAACGAAAAAACAGTCTGTATGCAAGAAAGCTTAAGAGAATGGTAGTGCAATGATAGATGTGTTGGAAGGAAAACAAGGATGGCCTGTAACCGGAATTTACATAGATGTTTCCTAATTACAAATTCTGGGCACAAATTGATCATTGTTTTGAATAATTTTTGGCATGTCTAGTCACGTTCAAATGAATTAGGAAACAAAGTTTACAATAGACTACTTTTGGATTGAAAAAGTGGACAACGCCAAAATAACACAAAGGCTTATAATCAATATTTTACTTTCTTAACAAGGTTTCATTGGAATTCAAAGAAGGATTAACATTTGACGACGTTCTTCTTGTACCCAAATATTCTGATATCACTAGTAGAAGTCAGACAGATCTAAGTACAAAATTATCTCGAAACCTTACAATTAACATTCCATTTGTGAGTGCAAATATGGATACTGTAACTGAATCTTCTATGGCTAGTGCCATGGCTAGGGCTGGAGGGATTGGAATTATTCATAGATTTTTGACGATTAAAGAACAAGCAAATGAAGTTCTTAAAGTAAAAAGATCTGGTAGTGTGATGATTGAAAATCCATACTCTATTTCCGCAGATAAATCCATTGAAGATGCTTTAGATTATGCACAAGATAAAGACATTTCAGGTCTGTTAGTTGTTGATTCTAATTCAAAATTAATTGGGATTGTAACTGAGAGGGATTTGTTATTTGCAAACAAAACTAGTAAAATTCAAGATGTAATGACAAAAGATGTCATAACTGCAAAACTTGGAGTTACATTAGATGAATCTAAAGAAATTTTGCATAAACACAGAATTGAAAAATTACCTATTGTTGATGATTCAGGTCTCATCAAAGGTTTGATTACAAGTAAAGATATTACAAATAATGCTGATTTCCCAAATGCATCTAAAGATAAGAAAGGTAGACCATTAGTTGGTGCTGCAGTTGGAGTTAAAGGTGACTTTTTAGAAAGAAGTGAATCTCTTTTGGAAGCAGGAGCAGATGCGCTTGTTGTTGATATTGCTCATGGACATAGTGAAAATGCTATCAGCACAGTTAGGAATATCAAAAAGGCATTTCCTAACTGTGAATTGATTGCAGGAAATATTGCAACTGCTCAAGGAGCTGAAGATTTGATCAAAGCAGGTGTAGATGCCGTAAAGGTAGGTGTAGGTTCTGGTTCAATTTGTATTACTAGAGTAATTACTGGTTCTGGAGTTCCGCAACTAACTGCAGTAATGGATTGTGCTAAAATTGGCAAGGATTATGGAATTCCAATAATTTCTGATGGCGGAACACGAACTTCTGGTGATGCAACTAAAGCATTAGCTTCTGGTGCTTCAACAGTGATGGTTGGTAGCATGCTTGGTGGAACTGATGAATCACCTGGTACAGTTTTAACTAAAAATGGAAAACGATTCAAAGTTTATCGTGGTATGGCATCACTAGCTGCATCCATAGGAAGAAAATCTAAAGAAACAGGTTCCATGTCTCTTGATGATGATCTTAATGACTATGTTGCAGAAGGAGTTGAGGCAATGGTGCCATACAAAGGAACTGTAACTGATATTCTAAAACAACTAACTGGTGGTGTACGTTCTGGACTAAGTTACTGTGGAGCTCATACTATACCACAAATGCAAGAAAATGCAGAATTTATCAAAATGTCTCGAGCAGGATTTGCAGAAAGCCAGCCTCATGATGTTTCTTTGATGTAGTAAACAATTGTTATTCTAGCTGTTAACCTCTACTTTTTAGTAAGATTTGCTGTATCTGTTATTTCATGACAGAATTTAATGTAGAAAAACTAATTTCAGAATTATTTTTCTGAATCATTATGCCCAAGCCTCATCTATATATAATCAGAGATCAAACTTGGAAAGAAAGATCAGTAAAATACATCAACATGGTTACAGATTTTATTTACAGATAAAATTCATTCAAAATTATGAAATTATAATTCAGAAAAGTGTTAGTTGTAAATTCTTTTTCTGTTGTCAGTTTCTACCACAAAAACTATCATCTTACTTTGTTGTAAATCCATGATTACTCTATAACCTCCAACTCTTAATCTAAAAAATTATGAACCTGTTAATTTACTTACAGCCATAAATGGATTTTCCTGGATTCCTTCAACTGTGTCAATTATTCTTTTTACAGTTTTTTTATCAATTTTTCTTAGTTGTTTTTTAGATTTATCTGACCATAATACAGACCATACCATAGTTCTATAATCCTAATTCTTTTTTGAGTTGTTTTGTTGTGTGAACACGTCCAGCTTTGATATCATCCAATCCTTCTTGCATATCACTTGGTGTTTCCTCATCTAGATAATTATCAGTTAATTGTGATTTTAAAAGACGATTAATCACCTGTTCTAATGTCTCACCATTATGTAGTTTTTGGTTTACAAGTGTGTCTTTTGTTTCAGATGAAACTTTAATCGTTGTAGACATATGGTATACCATAGTATACTGTGATATATTAGATTCATTGAATATAGAAAATGGTGTCAATTCACACCTAAAACACTGCTTTGTATAATATCATATAGAATTATGAAATTTCTAATAATGGTATTTTAAAAGTAAATTTTTTCATTTTTAATCCACAAATGAATTATAAATTAAAGAAATATTCAAAGGGAACTGGTAACTTTACGGTAGATAATTATCCGAGACTTGGGCATAACTAATTCTAATTTTTGAGTTAATTCTCAAATTATTCAAATGAAAAAAGATAAGGATCTTTACAATATTATTTCATTGCAACATGAACGTAAAAATCCCCAGCAAGATTCTATCTGAATCATTTCTTATTGGTGTTTTGTATTTGGTTAGAATGCTGTCTTTGTATGAAGACATTATTAGACCAGGCAGACCGTACGTGTATTCTATAATTCTAATGGTCCAATTATTTATCATAAAATCATGGATGAGAATTTCAAGTAACAATACATTTCATTATTTTCTTTCAACCAAAGGCACTAATGATAAATTGTTCAAGGTTTGCAGATTAACTCAAATTCCAAATAGAAGAAGAAGAAGCATTGACAGACGATTCCACGTTCTGCCAATTGGTGATATTATTGGTACAATGGGAATCTGTTTGTATCAGAGAAACTAGTCGATGACATATCTGCATCAGTTGATAGTCCATGCTAAAAGCTGCAGGTCCAGTATGGCACAAATCAGACATCAAAAAGAATAGAATTCCAATCTCAGGAATTGATACTGATGCCAAATGGGGATTCTCCAAATCCAAGGGTTGGATATTTGGGTACAAACTGCACATGAGTTGTTTAGTTGGAAAATTAACAGTTCCACTGTCAGCTTGTACTAGTACGGCAAACATTCATGATTCTCAAA
>JARPSM010000028.1 GCA_029782475.1 Nitrososphaerota archaeon | reverse complement strand
GACGATATGTTGGTTTACTAATCTAGATATTAAAAAAAGACATGAAGACTTGATTCTTTACAAAAAATATAACAAAGATGATTATCCAAAATATGACAATTATGATGCCATCAATGTAGATAAAACAAAAGAAATTCCTATGGATTACAAAGGGAATATAGGGGTACCAATTACCTTTATGGACAAATACAATCCCGAACAATTTGAAATTATCAATTCCAATGACATAAGAAAAAACAAAAAAACACCATTCAAAGAACACGGTCACATAAAAGATAAAGAAGGAACAGTGGTAGGAGAATCAAATCCAAAGTATGTTAGAATCGTAATCAAACAAAAGAGGAATACAAAATGAAAATAGAATTAAAGAAAATCAATATCCGAGAATTATCAAAAAACTATGTCGACAATACAGAAGAAGGCGTTATTGGTTATGATGGAAAACTTGACATTAGACCAAAATACCAAAGGGAATTTATCTATGATAAAGATCAACGCAGTGCAGTAATAGACACAGTAAAGAAAAATTTTCCGTTAAACGTCATGTATTGGAATATTAGAGATGATGGTAATTTTGAGGTTATAGATGGACAACAAAGGACTGTTTCAATATGCCAATATATCAACGGGGATTTTACTGTTGATTCAAAGTTTTTCCATAACCTGCAAGATGATGAACAAAAGAAAATTCTTGATTATGAATTACATATTTACCAATGCAGTGGAACCGACAGCGAAAGACTGGACTGGTTTAGAACTATCAATATTGCAGGAGAGGAATTAACAGATCAGGAACTTAGAAATGCAGTATATTCTGGGTCTTGGGTGTCTGATGCAAAGAGATACTTTAGTAAATCAGGCTGTGCAGCATACAACATCTCAAAGGATTATGTCAGTGGCTCACCTATCAGGCAGGATTATCTTGAAACTGCAATAAGATGGATTTCAAAAGACAGCATAGAGGAATACATGGGTAAAAACCAACACAAACAAAATGCTAGCCTGTTATGGCAATATTATCAAGGCGTAATTGTATGGATTGAATCTACCTTCAAAGTAAAGAGAAGAGAAATGAAGGGTCTTGACTGGGGTTCCCTATATGACAAATACAAGGACCAACAACTAGACACAGAGAAGATTGAATCTGAAATAAAAAACCTGATTTTAGATGATGACGTAACTAAAAAAGGCGGAATATATCCATACATACTAACACGAGATCAGAAACATCTGTCAATCCGTTCATTTACAGATTCAATGAAATCAAAAGTCTATGAGAAACAAAACGGTATTTGTGCAAAGTGTAAAGAACGCTTTGAATTATCAGATATGGATGCTGATCATATAACGCCCTGGATTGAAGGCGGTCGCACCGTTGAGGAAAATTGCCAATTACTTTGTAAAAAGGACAATAGAACAAAATCAGATAAATGACCAGCTAGCGACGCTTAACACGAGGAATAACTTATGACAGCACTCGATAAATTTACAGAACCAAATAAGAGAAAGGACTTTAAGGAATCTGATCAAAGTCATCACGATGAAATATCCTGGAATGGGCGATCCATACAAGAAAAAGAAAACAATTAGATTTCTTGTGATATCTGCAGTCATAGCGATATCGATAGGATTAGGGAGTACTGTCATTCAAAGTCAATTAAATCAAGATAACCCTCTCAAAGTCTGTATTGATGATAGAGAAACACCATACAAAATGAAGGTCACTTTGGAGTTAATTATCGATGGTCTTCCAACACCGATTCCTGCAAATATCAATGCAGGATTGGTTGAAGGAGAATGTAAAAGGACTATGTATACTCTAACAGATGATGGGACCATCTATGTTGAATGGGAAGAAGACTATTCATGGGAGATTGGTCACTTTTTATGGATGTGGGAATTTCCTCTAAGAGATATGAATCCAGACAAATCAACATTTTATGTCAATGACAAGGAATCATCACAATTCATCAATACCCCATTACAAGACGGATACCACTACAAAGGAGTATTCACTACAAAGGATTACGATTCATCCAAAGACAAAGACTTTCTACCAGAACTAGAAAATTAGTATTGTAGACTTTGTAAAATTTGTGATTATTATAATCTTAAAAAATAACATAGTTTCCACTAAGAGACATTAAAAATAATGAAAAGATGAAAGCTGGTAATTTTACCAGTATTTACCGTTGTCTGGAATAAGACCGATACCTTCTCTTTCAAAGTGTCTGTCTAATTCATCAACCCATCTCTCACGGTTGTCTTTGTAAGCCCAGCCGTGTACACGTAACCAGAATGAGATAACTCCAAGAAGGAATACCGTGAACATAATGGTTCCGAAGATGTAAATCATTACATCATAGAATAATGGATCATAGTTTGGTCCTAGTTGTCCTGTAATTGAAGACAGGATGCTTAGGAAAGTACCTACGATAGGAATCATGATATTTTTCGACTATTTCTACGATATATACATTTCTTTTATTATTCTATTATCCTCGAATTAGTTCACCCCATCATTTCTAGACTAAAGTCAAGATACGTTTGGAAAAGAGGAAAGAATCACAGAGTCATGCAAAAGTTAGATCCAATCCAAATATCCCAGATGATCAAATCAAAAGAGGGTTGGTGTGGTGCCAAGAATGCAGATCTCGCCAAATCCATGAAGATATCTGCGCGTTGGGTGCAAGAGGTATATCTCAAACCTGGAACAAAGCCCAAAATCAACCGCATCAAGATTTCATCATATGACATGGATGAAAAAAAGAAGAAAAGAGCCGTTGATAAAATCAATGAGCTTGGTTTGGGAGACAAGCTAGAATTGGTTGATGACTGGCACACAAAAAGATCTATTGAAAAGTCATTACAAACAAGTGTTAATAATAAGAATGATAACAAGACAGGTATGAGCAAAGATGATGATGATGCAATCGCAAGATGGGCAAAAAAAGAATCAAAGAAAACAGGTATGAATTTTGAATCCCTTGACAGTTGGGCAAGGGCTAAAATGTACAAAAAAGCTTGATTTTTTACTTAACATTACACAAAACATGAATACAGAACTAAAATCAGAAATAGACGCTGCAATACAAGGCAGTTATGACATCGCAATTTTTGAGTTAATTTTCAAATTATTCAAATGGAAAAAGCTAAGGATATTTACAATATTATTTCATTGCAACATGAATGTAAAAATCCCCGGCAACATAAGATGTGAATCATCTCTTATTGGTGTTTTGGATTTGGTTAGAATGCTGTCTTTGTATGAGGAGATATTCAGACCTGGTAGGCCGTACGTGTATTCTACAATTCTGATGGTCCAATTATTTATCATAAAATCATGGATGAGAATTCCAAGCAACAATACATTACACTATTTTCTTTTGACTAAAAGCACTAATGATAAATTGTTCAAGGTTTGCAGATTAACTCAAATTCCAAATAGAAGAAGAACCATTGACAGACGATTCCAAGTTCTGCCAATTGGTGATATTATTGGTACAATGGGAATCTGTTTGTATCAGAGAAACTAGTCGATGACATATCTGCATCAGTTGATAGTTCAATGTTAAAAGCTGCAGATGGTCCAGTATGGCACAAATCAGACATCAAAAAGAATCGTTTACCAATCTCAGGAATTGATACTGATGCCAAATGGGGTTTTTCAAAATCCAAGGGTTGGATATTTGGGTACAAACTGCGCATGAGTTGTTCAGTTGGAAAATTAATAGTTCCACTGTCAGCTTGTACTAGTACGGCAAACGTTGATGATTCTCAAAAATTTAAGGAACTAAAGAGCCATTATCAGGATTATTCCAAAACATTCTGGCAGATCCTGCATACGATGATGGATCACTATGATTCATGCACCAAGAAAAAGATTAGGTTAATCTGTCCAATCAAAATATATCCATCAACAACTCCACCAGAGAGAATTAAACTCGCAGATTTTTACAATTCTGTAATTGGTCAAGAGTTGTATTCACTAAGAAAAGTTTCAATCGAGCCTCTCTTTGAGTATCTCAAAGATATTTTTGACCTCAGAGTGCTACCGGTAAAAGGAACTGAGAACGTCCAATCGTTTGTTTTGATTTGTGTTTTGGTGTGCCAGTTGACAGTTTACTACAACTGTGTAATTGGTGCAGAGAATCCGAGGATTGTAAAGAGAATGCTTTGCTGTTAGAGAATAATTTCAGAATTATTTTTGTAAATCATTATGCCCAAGTCCCATTTAATATATTAGAATATGTGATAGGATGTATTGGCCGTTGAACTTGATATTACAAAAATCCTGAAAATCTTGATGAATGTTTTTGATGATCTAAATGAGCACATGAGAATAATGTTGGCATTTGAAGGAAAATGCAGATATGATTTAAAAATATTACAAAATGCAGATATGTCCAATCCTGAAATGATCCTTGCCCTGCAAGAAAAATTTCAAAGGAACAGTTGTCTTCACTGATGCCAGGTTTTTTATCAGTTGTTAGAATTTGAATCAAAATTCAAACCGATAATGGATGACAGGGTAAAAGAATCACAGAAAGTTCAAAAATTAATTAAAGGCATATGCTCCAATCTTCACAAGGTGCTAGATGATCAGTCATGGTTCTGTCAATACAACAAGAGATCTTCACGGTTGTTGGAGCGATGAGTTTTTTGTCTGCTTTTAAAGATCACATCAAAGCAATGAGCAGACAATTAGAAAATCTAGACGTTCAGGAAGACTCCCCAGCAGATAGAAAGACTAGAGATATTGTCAAATTTACAGACACCGGATTTGACATAAACATGAATAACATGATCAGCAATAAAACATATCTGTTTGATTTTGAGGACTCTGAATACATTATTCATAAAAACTCATCTAATGAACTCGTAGTTATGGAGATGCACTGACATGGATTTTCCAGTTACGGGCAAGGCCAATGTAAATTTGCACCGCAAAGACATGAAAATAACATATGATGCAAATGTGTTCCCAGCAGAAACCAACAAGATTACAAAGATCGGAATATTCAGGCCGAAAAAATTTCTTGTCAAATGTAATGGAAAGGGACACATGACGTTTAACAAACTTTAGGATCCTATAGACCAAATAGAGTAGATTTCAAAGCTCAAAGACAAAAAAATCATCACCTATGATGAGTTTGAAGAGAAAAACAAAGAATTGTTAGATAACATGTGATTGGATATAGGAGTACTTGTGTGTGTGATACAGTCTACCTGTCATGGGCACAGGTGCTAGTATAGTCATTTATTTTGAGTGTGGGAAACTGTCTATGTTTCTTTTTCAACATAAGCAGCAGAAAGATTAAAGAGAGCAAGTTCAACTGATACCCTTTTTTTTGAATCGTATTCTCTTTTGATTTTTTAATGGTAAAATGACCCATTAACTATTGCAGAATCTGTTGCAGAATTGTTTTTGTATAGACTCTACTGCAAAAAACCATATGGTTGGCAGATGGCAAGATAATCCATGCTTACTGGAAAATTTGAAATCATATTTTAGGATTTTGCGGGTTTTGGTACAGATTTTGGTGGACCAAGTCTCCAAATATCAGGACTCTTAGTGCGGGTTTTCAAAATAAATAAAAACAGGCAAAGCCAATACACAGAGGACATGATGATTCCCAAAATACTGATAATTGCAGGTCTATGCAGTATCTCTTTGGTACTGATAACTGCTGCATCTGTTCTTCCTGCCAGCACAGAATGCATCGGAGAGGCCATGTGTCTGAAAGGAAAGATTACAGAGATTATAGATGGCGATACAGTGGATGTGGGCGATGTGAGGGTTCGATTGGCACTGACATCGACTCTAGAATTGGATGTGCCAGAAGGTGTGAATGCAAAAAGATTTGTCGAGGAGACATGCCCCGTAAACTCTGATGTTATAATAGATGAAGATGATGGACAGGTGGGGATTTTGGATCTGCCTGATCCGGTACTAGATGGCAGGGATATCGATACGGGGGACAAAGCAGAGATCACAAACAGAATACTTGGCAAAGTGTATTGCCAAGGCATCGTGCTCAATGAGGAGATTTTGGAGCAGGGGCATGGGGAGTTGAGTACAATGTATTGTGCTGCCAGTGAATTCAGTGGAGAAGCGTGGGCAAAGAAATTTGGATGCTAGTAAAACGGTGAACAGACATGCCTGCATTGGGAGCAACACTAGTTTGATCCCTTATGCATCATCTGATATTACATATGAGAAATTAAAAGATGATCTAATCCAAAAGAGTATCAGTTGCTGATCTTAAAGATTTTTGTCACTTTTGGGCTGAAAAATAGACAAGCCACAATACACATAATTTTTTAAACGATATTGTCAAAGTAATCTTGTGCCTAACTATGAAAAGATAGAAAAAGAGATCTGTCACGGAGCAGAATCATACGGACTGTTAATTGAAAAAGAGTCAATGTCCAGGCCAGGTGATGATTTTAGATTCTTTGTTACGGATCCAATAATTGGGCCAAACACCCTTCAGGTCTACAAGATTACAGGGGAGGATGCCATACGCTACTTTACAGTAATGCAATTAGACAATGACTTTAACAGCATATATTACAATCTATTAAAAAAAGAAAAAGATTATTTTAAGAAAGAGATGTTAAAGCGGACCTATGTAGATGATGTTAAACTCTTTGGTATTGATTATAAAAAAGGTATTTTTATAATTACGATAGGAGACGAGCTTTTACTAGAGGATTTCTCAGAAAATGAGTTTGTAAAGAGATGTGGTCGGTTTACCTTTTTACAAGCTGCAGTTCTTGATTGGTGTGAGACATTTATCCACAGTAAATGAAAAAGTAATCCGTTTGGCTCAAAAAAATGATCAATTCCTCAAATTATCAAGATAAAAAGATCCAGATACAACAAGCATATGTGCCTACTTGTTGAAATAATTGCGGTGAATCAGATGAGACTGAGGAAAATATTATTTGAAATACAAAGAATGAGTTACTTTTCCATCTACTATTTAGTACAATGGAATGGTATACAGAATCATGATAACACGATCAAGAGTAAAGAATACGTGCCAGAAATATCTAAACCAAACGACATTGTTGAGACCTCCGAACGTGAATCATGTAAAGAACCCCTGGATGACTCTCAGTTTTTATCAGAGACTTTAGTGGATGCAATGATACACTGTCCAACATGAAAGCATTTGGAGTGAATCATTTAAAGAATCTAGGCGTAAAAAATTGATTCTGTTAATTGGGAACAAGAAAAACAGGCAAGTAATAATCAATTTAGCAAAATAAATTTAATTTTGCACAAGTTTCTTTGAAGTTTGATATCCATGCTTGGACGCATTATCATAATGCCAATATATTCCACGCTGTTCACATATTTGTTCCAAAGTGATCTCAGATCCATTTTTGGATTTAGACTGCTCTTCTTGACTTAATATCAAACCGTATGGCTCGTAGCTTAATTTTGTCAATGATTTTTTCATCTCCTCATTAATTTTGCCCATATGGATATAACTTTTATTACGCGTTAACAAATCACTGATAAATTTTTTAGGTGGTAATGATCCAGATTTTTTGCAATTACATTCTCGACATGTTAATACCAAATTCCATAAATCAGTATCATTAATGTAATCATAAGGAATAACATGATCAACATTGGGTGTTTCTTTACTATTAAATGGAGCATTACAGTAAAAGCAGTTATCCACAAATGGTTTTAATTTTTTCAAGAATGCACTTTGATTTCGAGGTCCTTTTTCAATGCCTTCGATTTTTTGAACCAAATATGGAATTCCAATATTTTTTCGCTCCAAGAATCTTATCCATTCCAAGATCACTGATTTGTATAGTGATTCATAATTTTTTCGAAAAAAAGATCTAGCATCATTATTCAATAGTATTCCACCATGTTTATCAATCCGGGCATTGCCTGATTCTGGGTATTGTATTGCAAAGTAATCAAAAAATATGTTTTTGGGCTCTACATTTATTGAATTGTGGAATCTATGTATCACATCATCAAAACAATTCATGACAATTTTATCTATACAACATTTAATTTCTTTCTTATATTTTTTTTGGATTTCTTTATAGGATTGCGGATACACATCATCTGCAAATTCTGCTCGTATGATGGTTATGACCTCAGGGGTTTGATTTATCGGGCCTTGTCGGAGTCTTGATTTACATTCTTGTAACCAATAATATTTAAAGAAAGATTTTGCAATTTTTGAATATCGGATTTTTAGTGATTTATTACTACTAATACTGTAATCTAAAAGAAATCGAGCCAATGCAAATTTGTATGTATTGTTCTTTTTTTTATCAACAAGTATAGCCATAAATCTATCATGATATTCTTTATCTGTTAATTGAGATGCACACATTTAAAAAAAGAAGATCATAAAACCGTTATATTTTTTTACATTGAAAAGTTAATTTTGATAGAATCACCCAAGCCAGACCATTGGATGTGCAGTAAAGTTGATGCATATTTGATCAAAATCACAACCATTTTTCATCAACAGATTTAGATCGCAGATGATCGATGTACATGTTGTGTCAGAATCCAAAGTTCAGATTATACGCAGACAGCAACAGGAGAACGAACAGCTCAAAAACAAGAAAAGGCAGGAAAGTAGTCTGTGGCACACAAAAGAAAACTCTGACAGAACCAACATGCAAGAAAGGCAGCACACACATGCACAGGCTAGAGACGCTTGAGAATATTCTCTCTCTGATGAGGTCTTGTTGCACCGAGCTACCAAAAAAGATGAGGGATTTGTCATTATGACAAATAAAGTCACTGTGAAGGGTGGCTCAAATCTTAGTTTCAATCCTTGTTATGATGGATTTGTCATTATGACTCTTCCGCCTCATATTCATTCCATGCCCAACCAGTGTTTCAATCCTTGTTATGATGGATTTGTCATTATGACAAAAAAATGTCAGGCTATTACACAGCAGCAAAGCAAAAAGTTTCAATCCTTGTTATGATGGATTTGTCATTATGACTATACGACTGATGATCTTGGCGACGCAGTATTTGGTTTCAATCCTTGTTATGATGGATTTGTCATTATGACAAAGAGCTAACAGAAGCAGAAAGAACATCTGTATTGTTTCAATCCTTGTTATGATGGATTTGTCATTATGACAAACTTTGTTGCAATCATTGCCTTTTCGCTTTCAGGTTTCAATCCTTGTTATGATGGATTTGTCATTATGACTATCTAGGATTTTTACAAGTTTTAACATGATGTTGTTTCAATCCTTGTTATGATGGATTTGTCATTATGACAAAAATGGCGTCACACTCCTAACGACCTACATCCCGTTTCAATCCTTGTTATGATGGATTTGTCATTATGACGGATTCTAAACGCATTAAGAGTTGACGGTATTTAGGTTTCAATCCTTGTTATGATGGATTTGTCATTATGACTCGCAAGGATTCCGAAAAAGAACCTGTAACAGACGTTTCAATCCTTGTTATGATGGATTTGTCATTATGACACACACTTTCCCTTAATATGATGTATGAGATCAAAGTTTCAATCCTTGTTATGATGGATTTGTCATTATGACGGATGTAAATACCTCAATGGTAGTCTGGGGAGAATGTTTCAATCCTTGTTATGATGGATTTGTCATTATGACCTAAAAAGAATGAAGAACCACCTAAAGATCAATCGTTTCAATCCTTGTTATGATGGATTTGTCATTATGACATCTAGACGATCCAACACACCCAACACCTTTCACGTTTCAATCCTTGTTATGATGGATTTGTCATTATGACCCTTGCTGTCGAGTGGTACGACAAGACCGCCAGTAGTGTTTCAATCCTTGTTATGATGGATTTGTCATTATGACAATCATTCTTTTGTAAAACTTTCAAAAGCGGGAATAGTTTCAATCCTTGTTATGATGGATTTGTCATTATGACTATCTCGTCATTTGTGGATTCATTCCAGGTGTAAAGTTTCAATCCTTGTTATGATGGATTTGTCATTATGACATACAAACGCATACAGAACAGTTACTGCTACAGAATTAGTTTCAATCCTTGTTATGATGGATTTGTCATTATGACATCAAAGAAGGAGATGAAATTGCAAACGAGTTGAGTTTCAATCCTTGTTATGATGGATTT
>JARPSM010000024.1 GCA_029782475.1 Nitrososphaerota archaeon | reverse complement strand
TACTGGGACAGGCCAGTTCTCTTCTTCATTAGCTCCAACAGTAATACATGCCTTATGTGCAGCTTGCATCTGTTTCCAGGATCAACTCTGTCCTCAAAGAACAGCGGTGCGTCAGATCGTTTCTTGATGGCGGTGCTGAATTTGTCTAGTAAATATTTGAACTGTTTGGGGCTCATTTTGGTAGCTTGGTGCAGCAGGACCTCATCAGAGAGAATATTGTCAAGCGTCTCTAGCCTGTGCATGTGTGTGCTGCCTTTTCTTGCATGTTGGTTCTGTCAGAGTTTTCTTTTGTGTGCCACAGACTACTTTCCTGCCTTATCTTGTTTTTGAGCTGTTCGATCTCCTGTTGCAGTCTGCGTATGATCTGATCTTTCTCTTGTTGCAGTCTGCGTGTGATCTGATCTTTCTCCTGTTGCAGTCTGCGTATGATCTGTTGCAGTCTGCGTATGATCTGATCTTTGGATTCTGACACAACATGTGCTTCGATCATATGCGATCTAAATCTATTGATGAAAAATGGTTGTGAATTTGGTCAAATATGTACCAACTCTTTTTGAGTTGTTACATGCAGAAGCTTTGTACCTGCAGAATTAGACGGATCTCATGCAATGACGTTATGAGAAGATCGTTTACGCATCAACTCTATTATATCAATTCTATCAAGGTAAAATCCACTAATCGCTAGTTTTTCGATGATTTTTAGTTCACGAACTTTGTCTCTTCGCTATAATACATCATTAATGCAAAAAAAAGAGAAGAATATTATTGGAAAAAAAGGGAAATATCAAAAAGAATTTGAAGATCATTGGACCAATAAACATACTTCATTTCTATTTGACAATAATACATTAAAGACAGATTATAAAAAAGGAGAAATTATTGAAAGTTATTCCATTTTAGATTTTGAAATAGATAGAATACTTGCAAGATTATGGAATAATTTTTTAGTAAAATATCTTCATCCAGCTGAAAAATCAGCATTAAATTATGTATTAAAAAACGATTGGGACACACGCCATATTCTTAGAGTTCTCCAAGAAGTTAATTGGATAAATAATAGTAATATTTAAAAATTTAGAGCATTCAAAAGTGGAAGAAATTTTGTCATACATGAATTAGTAGGTCTAAGTAGGAATAAGAAAAAGAAAATTGTATTAGATAATCAATTTCTAAATGGTTTAAAATTTTATGAAAAAATGAAGAAAAAAAACTGGAAAACTACACCAAAAGAAGATAAAATTAGATTAGAAGCATTTTCAACCTCACTTAAAGAAGCAATTAAGAAAGAAAAAGAGAAATTAGAAAAATAAATCTACTTAGGTTTGAACCCTTTTTATGATTAGAAATAAAGAATCTTAGTTAATGTATTAATTTTATCTTTTTAACAGATCATACAAGAATGCATCAGACTCTTTATCATCCATTGCATTTTCATAATATTCAAAACCATAAGCTTTGTAAAACTCATGAACAGTAGGATCATCTCTTGGATTTAACATGACATATCTACAACCAACTCTATTTTTTATTTCAGGTAGTATTTTCACAAAAACCATATCCAAAAGCTCTCTTCCAATCCCTCTTCTTTGATTTCCTTTTTTCACTGCTAAATGACTGATTAACAAAGCTGGAACTGTTGTACAAATTTCTTTTGCTTCAATTGCAGGAGTTGCATCATTTCTAATGTGAGCTGCTGCAACTGTAACATATCCCATTACCTCACCTTCAATTCTCAGCTGATACATTCGAATTATCTGTTCTCTAACATCTCCTAAAGAAATCTTATGATAGTAATCTGTAAACTCTTGTTCATTAGATTCAAAACCATCTTCTAACAAATCAGATTCCTGAACTTGATAGTATTCATAGTCTATTGAATTGAAATCTATCTTTGGTAAAGACAATTTTTAAAAATTAGAAATTTGATTTAGGATTAGCTTTTGCTACGTGTTCTTGAGCTCTTTCCAAATTTGCAACTTGTTCAAGGGTTGCTCCTTTTTTCAAGTTTTCCTGCAATTTTCCCATTTGCATCTTATCAAATGGTTTAACATCTCGTAGTGCCATGTAACACATATGCTACATTTTGTATATAATAATTTGGTGGGTGTTTAGGTCGTGCCTGATTATTGCCCATCTGTGAATCGTATGAGTTTGGGTCATCCACTTTATCAGGCACAAAAATGACAGTCTGAAGTAAATTTTATACATAATCCAAAACTCGACCTAAACACCCACATAATTTGTATTCATTAGGTAAATAGGCTCGAGATTAGCGATATTCTCCTTAAGTAGTTATAACTACTTACGCCTAAAGTAGTTGTTATTAGAAAATAGAGTTCAATTCTATAGAGGCTTGAATCTTTTTTGGGATAAAAATAGACACAAATAGGTATGAAAACTAGAAAATTTTAATCTTTAAGAAATTCATCTAACCATTTTCTTTCAATTGTTAATTCAAATGTTCGATTAACACCTTTAGAAAAATGTGGGTGTTTAGGTTGTGCCTAATTATTGCCTCGATAAACCTACTTTACAGTTTCAAAAAATATGTCATATCATCTGTCCAAGGGTAATTTTCTACCGATTTTAACACTAGTTAATAGAATTTAGTAAATTAATAGATAAATTTTCATGGCAAAACTTGGATCCGATTAAAATTTTAGAGTTTCAATGCAGCAACAAATCTACAAATACAATAAAGCTTTGAAAAAAATTAGCAAATTAGAAGAAGAAAAGAGGGATGATATGAAAAGACAGCAGAACGCAAAGGATTATGACACAAGGACCACAAATTACACACTTTAGAACTGAATTAACATTCTGACTTTTCCCTTTACATTTTTTTTTTGAACAATAGATTTGATGGTGTTCTCTTGATTTGGAAAATTCAGTACCACAAATTATACAATTTGGCATGCCATAGATTGAATTGTACAATTCTTAAATGATCATCCAATGAAAATATCACATGGCATCAGAGGATGAGATTATAATGAAAATCAATGAAGATTATCTAGAGGAAACTAATGAAAAAGTTCTCAATGATCATCATGAAAAAACTGGAAAGCCAGTCTACATTCATACTTATCCCTACAATCTAGCTCAGGTATTCCCCAAAGTAAGCGAGTATTGTAATTCTGGGAATAGAAAACAAGATTTGATTGAAAAAGCAGCAGCCATCCTAGCCGCTCCTGCATGGATACAAGCATTTGATGACGGTAATAGGAGAACTGGGATTATCTCTGCTGATAAATTTCTGCATGACAATGGATATAGTTTAGATATTAATCCCTCTGAAGAAAATGAAACTTTACGAGAAATGCTAAAGGAGATCAAGAGACATATGCGTGACCTTGACTCAAAAACTATGCAGCAATTAATTTTATATACGAAAGAAAGAGTATATCCATTATGAGTCCAGAAGATGAGAAACTTACAGATGAACTTATTAAGAAACATTCTAAGCTTTTAGATGATCTTGCTACTGACGATTAATTTCTAAAAAGACCATATTTTATGTCTAAGGTATAGCACAGATTGCAACTTCTGCCTCAAATGATGTAGAAGTTCAGTAGATGGAAAAGTAACCCGTTTGGCTCAAAAAATGATCAATTTCTCAAATTATCAAGATAAAAAGATCCAGATACAAGCATCATGTGCCTACTTTATTGAAATAATTGTTGTGAATCAGTTGAGACCGAGGAAAACATTATTTGAAATACAAAGAATGAGTTACTTTTCCATCTACTGACATGCAGAAGCTTTGTACCTGCAGAATTAGACGGATCTCATGCAATGACATTATGAGAAGATCGTTTACGCATCAACTCTAGTGTATTCAATCTTTTGGGGGTGGTTTTTGTCTTAGAATTAAAATAAAAATTAATCCGATCGCAATTCCGATGACTATACCTATTGCGATGCCCGTACCAAACAGAAGATCAGTGTCAATATTCATTTGATTCTGAATTTGTGTTTTGGTTGTAATTTCAGAAATATCTTCAGATTTTGCAGTGGTTGAGTTGATTTGAATATCAATTGGTTCTAGCGAATCCATCATTTCAGGAGAAATATTTGTAAATTTAGCTGCTAGTGTAATTGGCTCTGTAGTGGATTCACCGCCAAACAATGTAGAGTGTGTCAATAGTGTGTATGTACCTGTTTGATTTATCGGAACATAAAGAACAGTTGAAGTGTCATCTTTATTTTTCACTGGAAAAAATCCCCCACCTTGACTAAAAATTGAATTGCCTAACCAATCAAGTGAAGCCCATCCCATAAAATGGCCAAAGACACCAGAGGGAACATTAGTTTGTATTATTTCCCCTGACGGGTTCATTACAAATACAGAAAGATTGGTATTATTACTAATCCATGAAAGTTCTATTGCAGCAGTATTGATAGAGTCGTTTTGAATATCAAAATAGTATTGTCTCCAATCACCTGCCATGTAACGATTAACCATATCAAATGCACCTTTTGTGAATCCATTTCCATAAAGAATGTCATTACTTTGTGTTCCTTGGATTACAATGGTAGAATCATTTTCAATCACAGGTTGTTTAACTACAAATGATACTGGAGAGTTTACAATATGTTTTTCACTTTCAAAAGTTAGAAATCCTTGATAAACACCAGTTTGAGAATCAATTGGAGCTACTAATGTCACATCAACTGTTGAAGAATTTTCTGCCAGGACAGATACAGTCTCAGATTCAGACCAAATTATAGGCCATTTTTCTTTCTCATAGTAACTAGCAGATATTGTATAATCCATAGATGTAGAATTTTGTTTTGTATCACCTAACCAATATGAATATCTCGTAGGAACAGGATAAACTCCAACTAATGGTACTCCATCAAACTTTTCATTAGGTTCTGAAACTCTTAATTCTTGAACAGTTCCCCAAGAGCCTGCCCTATTCACCATTGATAATTCATCACTAGTGATTCTTGTATCATTATTGTTATCAATCCAATCATAAAGATACAATGATGAAATTTTAAGATCATCGGCATAAATTTCAGAAGTATTATTCATAAAATCACTGAATGGGAAATTTACATTTAGAATCATTAATGATGATTCATCCGGAATTGGATTATCATTATTAAAAAATGTCCCAAGGTTGGTTTGATCACCAAGTTCAGACAATCTAACATAATTGGGGATAAAAACGTCAGTTTTATTTAAAATAGAGTCTTGTTGTTTTGTAATGGTTGTTCCATTGAACTGCGTTTTTTCTATTAGTGATAATATTTGAGGTTTAACATCAATTATCAAAGTATCATTTGTTGGATTTTCAATTGTAAATGTAGTAGTGCTTCTGTCTCCGGGGAGTAGTTGTCCTGCAAACCAACTAGTCATTGGAAATGAATTTGAGGGCAGTTGAAATTTATCAAATCCAATGGATGTTGAATTAATTTTTTTGATTGCAGGTTCGAGTATTTTTTTGATATTATCATAGGATTTGTCATTGTGTACAATGAAAACTCCGTTTTGACCATTGACAAAATTCAATGCAGATTCCACATTTACTAATCCAGAGCCCTGAGTTAGAGGATCATTATAAAGATCAGTTGCAGTGGACATTAGAGTATTTTTTATTAAAAATGAATCATAGTCTTTAGATTGTTTCTTCATTTCTTCAATTAGAATTGCAGCACTCCCAGATACAATAGGTGTAGCCATACTAGTCCCTCCAAAAAGTGAAAAGGATTCTTCTTTGGAATCTTTATGAATTTTTAACATGTTTGATGGGACAAATCCGTATGCACCAATACTCATAACATCAGGTTTTGGATCACCTATTGCACTAGGGCCACGACTAGAAAAATCAACAACGTTGTTAAAGTGAGTGGTGGTATTTCCAAATCTAGGTTGATCTTTGAAAGGACCATAACCTACAAAGACATTGTTTGTTGTTGCGCCAACTGATATTCCAAAAGGTGATGCGTTTGGCAATCCGATCGTACCATATCCATGGCCAGAATTTCCCGCACTAGAAATTATTGTAACTCCAGGATAATCATCATCCAATGAGTTAGGAGTTGACAGTACAGAAAGAATCAATGATAGTATATCCATCCCAGGTGCTGCATTAATTGATGGAAATGTAGAGACGCCCCAACTGTTAGAAATTATATCCACTCTAGGTTGACCAGAAAATTTCCAACTGTGATCTTTATTTTCAAATCCTGCAGACCATAGCCATCCATAAACAGTATCACCAAACCACAAAGCCTTTACTGGAATTATTTTTGCGTTAGGGGCCACACCGGTTATAGAATATGATCTAGAATTGTTGTAAATGTCATAGGTTTCTTGCCCACGAGCAGTAATAGATGCGGCACTAGAAGTCCCATGACCCATAAAATCCGTCATAACTCCGAAAAACTCACCATCAGGATCTAATGATGGTAAAAGAGTTCCATTAATTGCCTTTAGAGTATCATCAATGTCAGTGGAATTATTTCTAATCACACCATAAACATCAAGAACTTGTGCACCAATTGTTCCTGCACTGTAATCATTTTTTCCATCACCATTTGAGTCATATACAAGAAACTCTTTTCCACTTCCCAAAACAATTGGTTTTTCATCAGTAAAATCAAAATCATAATTTGGCTTTTCTTCAGATTCTAAATCATATCGAGTATAGTCTTCCCATGAAGTACTAAGATCAGGAATTATCGTATCATAGACTCCAGAAATAAAAGAATCAACTACAAGAACCGGGACTACCTGAATTCTTGCCAATGGACCACTTAATCCACCCTGATAAATTACACCAAGATGATAAATCCCACTTTTTGATTTTATAAAATTTCGATTATCTTCTCCTATCTTTATGTCAGTGGCAAGTGTTCCATTAAATACTGCAGATGAACCCACTTGTGGAAAAAACGAATTGTAAATTGGTATATCACTGCCTTTTCCCCCTTGTGACACATCAAGGAATACTCCATCGCGTGAAACATAAGCTAAAGATGTCATGTGTGAAGGGATTGGCTTGCTATAATTTCGAATGATTTCATTTTCATCAATGTATGCAAAAAAAGTGGCATTAGTCAATACAATTCCTTGACCATCAGGATCTAGCATGATCGGGTGATTGATTTGATCTCTAGCAAGTGAATGCTGAATGTCCGGATTTGAGAAATCAACTCCAGTATCTACAATTGCAATTATAGTTCCGTTTCCAGTTGAATGGTATTTTGATTTGGCTAAATTCGAACCAGTGATATCGCCTATTCTAGATGCGTCATCAACTTTATCATCTGATGAATGAAAATCTAATTTGAAATCTTCAACAACACGATACCCTTGAGAAATTAAATTTGATGCTGAATTTTCAGATAAAACAGATACTGAAAAAAATCCACTATCGGATTGAATGCCGTAAATTGAATTGAATTTAGAAAGATCATTTTTCTTCTGTAAATCATCTGTACCAAAAATCAAATATCTTTTGAAATTATTTTCAGTAAAAAAATCAGAATCAATATCAATTATATCAGAATCAAAAGTAAAGTTATTTTCAGATTCATCGTTTAAATCTACTGGGAGGAAGGATGCATGTGAGTTTGAAATTATAGGAAATAACAATAGTACGCAAAAGAAAATAGCCACCTTGGGCATGATGATTTAATTTTGTTTTCTTGTGTTATTATAACTATCTTCTTCTAGCAAGTATGGCTATTTGAAGTGCAACAATGAGGCCAACTGATGCAATGATTGGGAGTAACAACGCATTGAGTTGTGCAGAAGATTCACTGATTGATTTTGCAGATAGTGCAAAGGTTCCAATGTTTTCATCAATTTGGCTACTTGCATAGTCCAAAGTGTTATCAAAACCTTCAATTTCAGATTTTAGTGTTTCAAGTTCATCTGAGGTTTCATCTAAAATTGAATTTAGTTTGATGATTTGATCTGAAATGCCTCCAAGATCCTGACTAAGAACATTGGTAGCTGCAGAACCATGCGAAGTGGTTCCCTGACTAAATGCCACTACATGAAAGACATGCGTTCCTTCTTCAATTGGAGTGTAATCTACATAATACAATCCTTGATGCAGTGTTTTAAACGAATTTGAAAGGGGTACAGATATTCCAGATGGTAGGTGAACGTGTGTGCTTCCCAATAATTTTGAGGGTTCATTACCTATCAAAAGTCCATCACTGGTTGTTTGTACAAATACTCTGATTGGTTGACTTATTGCTGCAGTTTCAGGTGCAAAGACCAGAGTGTTCACAAATCTCTCGACAGTCACATCAAGCAAGTCAGTGGATGATGAGAATTTAATATCAATCTTTTGAGAAGCGCCATTTTGTTCTGTACTGATTACCTCGACTGTGTATGTACCATATGGGAAATCAGTTGATGGTTCAGGCCAAGTTAGTAATGCATAGTTAAAAGAACCATCCCCATCAGTAGTTATCTGATCAAATTTTGCAATAGATTCATCTGGAGCAAATACGCGGATAATTAAATTCTCTTCGGATAATCCATTCCCATACACTTGTAAATTATGTGCAGGAGAGTATACCTTGCTGTTTGTATACAAAACCAATTCTTCAGAAAAAGAGTCAGAAGTATTTACAAGTAATAAAACAACAATGAAGGAAAATAAAATTTTTAATTTCAATTTAACTAATTTCTAATGTTCTCCTAGATATTACTTGTGAAAAAATTGTCCATAACTTACGTTAAGAGGCATTTAAAAAAAAGAAAAAAAGGAAAATTTGAACTAGTTTCTTACTTATTGTACAGTTACGGTTGTACTGACTGGTGGTGATAATGCCGTTGGATTATCTACTGACTCCCATACAAATGCAGTTGCTGTGTAAGTTC
>JARPSM010000005.1 GCA_029782475.1 Nitrososphaerota archaeon | reverse complement strand
TGGTTTAGGTGTTTCTGCTGGCTTTTCTTCCATTCCTTTAGGTAGTGTACCTTTTGGTTTGGTAGTTGCCGCAGGTCTCTCAGCCGGCTTTACTTTAGCTGGTTTTGTATCCGTTCCTTTAGGTAGTGTACCTTTTGGTTTGGTAGTTGCTGCAGGTCTCTCAGCTGGTTTAACTTCTGCAGGTGCATCTCCAAATCCTTTAGGTAGTGTACCTTTTGGTTTGGTAGTTGCTGGTTTAACCTCAGCAGGTTTAGTCTCTGCTGGCTTTACTTCAGCTGGTTTTGAGTCTAGCTGAGTAGAAAGTTTGTTTAGCTTTGCTTCTAATTCGGCAATCTTGTTCTCAAGATCTTGTTTTGTTTGCTTTTTAGCAGCTGCCATAATTTTGATGGTCAATCCGGGGTTTATGTACATTTGGGTTGATTAGACATTGTCCACTTTTCAACCCAAAAGTAGCGAAAAAATTAAAGATCACAAGATCCACAGAAATCCTTTTTGATCATTTCGTCCTGTGGCTCTTCAATGGCAAAAAAATACCAAAAACCGAAAAGATATTGCAGGAACTATGAGCGAAGACAAAAGAAGAAGGAACCAAATTTGCAAAAAAGCTCCCCCACTTCATAGACCTGCTGTCCAAACATACCGGTATGTCATGCAAGGACATGATGTACGTGGTCCTGCTGATATATCGGGAACGCCTCCTGCTTTCATACAGAAGGTTTTCTCTCTATCTTCAAGATCAGACACAGTTAGTGGAACGCTGCCACCTAAAAAAGATTCCAGGTAAATCGTGTCTGCAAAAGGCATCAACAAGTCACAGTCTGAGATAAGAGTCAAAATGGAACGTGCCATTGCACGAATCAAGAAATTCAGGATAAGTAGTGACGTGTTTAGGAACAAATTATCAAGGTATGACACGGTTAGTGAAATTGTCTGTGGAATTGTCAATTATAAGATAAAATGGAAAAAAGAATTCATTGTAATACCGTGATGGTATAGAACAGTTACAAATCAAATGGAATGAAAGGTTGGGTTTTGCTTGTAATTACGCAAGTCATCTGTTATACTTGCACCAACTAAAACTAAAATAATGAAAAAAATTAATTTATTTCTCATAATATTCACTTTAACCTATAACACTAATTTCTAATTACCTGTATGATTATAGTTGCGTAGTAATTCCTCAATAATATCAGCATCAGTGCCATTAACAATATCAGCATCAGCACCATTCTTTTGAATATTTTGAGATAGTATTTGATCAGGTGTTAAAGGTAATATTTCATCAGAATAACCGCTAGCTCCTCCTGATAATGCAGGATCATCATAACCTAAATAGAAATTATCAAAGTATGCGTTTTGTCGCCAATAACTAATCCAGGAATCGTTTTGAGATAATTTTACAACAATAGAATCAGCATCGCTAACATCATTAGTAATATCTCGGCTAAATTGTTGCCACTGTGTGTCAAGAGTACCACCCCTAACTAACCATTCATTATACAAAACATCACCGCTAGAATCCTCAATAGTCAAAATAGCATTAGTTACACTTGAACCCGTAAAATATGACGTAGCTCTGTAATCTATACCCAAATACAAAGTATTATCATTTAACCCACTCAAATCAAATGTTTTAGAAATTGTTGAAGTCGTTACAAACCCATCTCCTGAAATTAATCCAGAGGGTTCAGGATTACCATTAGCGTCATTTAGAGTAAATGTATATTCATTATTTGCAAGATTAACCCCAAGTCTAGTTAGGTAAGTGCCTATTTCTGTTGTAAATTCCCAATCATCAATAGATACAAAGTCATCAGAAATTGTCATAAAATTATCAGGAATTGTTACGGTAAATAATTCAGAAGGTCCAGAGGATAAAGTGCCATCATGTGCAATTACTCTAAATGTTGCATCAGTAGAATATTCAGTTATTGGAATTGAACCCACATTATCATTTACATTAAGAACCTCAACATAATTACCATCAACAAGCTTTTCAACTGTATAGCTAGTTACAGATAATACAGAATCCCAACTAAAATCTAATTCCAAATTGTTTAGATCAACTAATACTGCAAAGTTATCAGGGGTATTAGGTGGAATTGCATTAATGATAATAGAATAATATGCGATATTGTTACTTTGCTCAGTAATTGTAATAATGTAAAATCCATCATCTATCGGTGTATTTTTCCACACTTTGCCCCAATCCCCATTATCTCTAATATTTTTACCGTTGCCAACCTGTGTCCCGTTAAGCTGTAATTGCAGTTCATCTAATCCTTGACTTGAACCCATAAAGTATGGTATATTGTTTGTAATAGTCATTCCGTTAATAAATGGAATAAATGAACCATCAAAAACCCGTAAAATTGTAGCTGATTTTGTAGGTGTATCTAATACATTTACATTAAAAATAACACTAGCTGAATTTGTATTATCGTCAGTTGCAGTGCAGATTACTTGATTATTTCCTGTAACAAATTCAGAATTTGGTTCAGGATCACATGATACAGTTACGGGGAAAATATCCGTAGCAGTTGGAATATCATAATTAACAAAACTTGAATCGCTTGTAAAGTCAACAGGGATATTACTCAATACAGGAATAATTGTATCTTGTATTGTAATTGCCTGATCCTCAAATACACTATTACCTGCACTATCAAAAGCAGTGTATCTGATTATTGTTTGACCTATTGGATAAGAATCTGTTTTATTACTTGTAACAATCGGGGACAAATCTCGATTATCATTAGCAGTTGCAGTACCAATCTGTGAATCAGATAATGGTGTTAGTATTGCAGTAGCTTCAAAAGTTTTATCGCTTGGAATATTTATCATAGGTGCAATTTCATCATCAGATAATTTTACCAATACATCAAAAGAACTCATAGAGATATTGTTTGAATCATCAGTTGCAGTGCAGATTATAGTTGTAGTTCCAAGTGCAAATGAATCGCCTGAATTATGATTACATGATATAATCCCCTCATTAGTAGTTGGAATATCAAAAGTTACAATAGCAGAATTACCACTATCAATTATTTTTGTTATATCATTAGGAATATTTGAGATAACAGGAGGGATAATATCAGCAGGTATAGATTTTGGTGTACCAAATATCATTATATCATCTAGTCCGACTTCCTCATTATCGGAACTTTGACTAGACAAAAATCTTACTTTGAAATTATTTACATCAGTGTATAAAGATAAATCATAATTTTCTAAAACCCAAGTATCGTTATCGTCATTATTTTCAGGGGTGTATTCATCTAGTAGAATCCAATTATCACCATCATAAATTTCAGCTTTGAGATATTCTCCAGAATCTAAAGCAGTGTCAATATATCGGTAAAACTGTAAAAATTCACTGTCATAATTTTCAAAGTTTATTGCATTTTGTAGTGTCATAAAACAATCAGAAACACAAACATCAGATTCAGCAACTTTGTTAGTAGATGAATGACTAGGTGGTATTCTGTGTTCATCAAACAAATCAGCTCTCCATGTACCTGTTATATCCCATTTACCAATCCCATTCTCAAAATCATCAGAAAATATTACACTACCTGTTGGTGTAATTGGTGTACTAGGATCAGGTGTTGGTGTTGTAGGTGGTATAACAGGATTTGATATTGTTGCAATTACTAAAGATGATGCAGTATTACTTGTAGCTTGATATTGATCCGTTGCAGTTGCCCTAATGAGAAAAAAAGCATTAGATACAGTATTGGAATAAGGAATGACAAAGCTAGCAGTTTTACCATTATTAGACAAAGTAAGATCAATGTCTATATCCTCCCTAGCTATCTCCCAAGATACCGTAGTTGTATCATCATTAGGATCAGTTACGGTTGAAACAAGCGTTATTGTATCTCCTGAATTTGCGTTACTGTTTCGTGGTGTTACAGAAATAACAGGAGGGGAATTATTTTCAGGTACACCACCTATATCACAAATTGCTCCAGATACACATTCAATATCAGTTGGTACAAAGTTTGGATCATAAGGGAATTTATCAATAGGATGATCACTGCCAAGTGCATAGCCAACTGTTCGTAAACCTTGATCATCTACACTTACTTTAATTTCGTAAACCCCTGTTTGATCAGCGTTGAAAAATACAAATTCTTTATTCTGTTTAGCAGAATCACTTGTTAGCTTTGTACCGTCAGGCTTTGTAATTTCTAAATTATAATTTTTCAAGCTATCTAATGGCGTTTGTCCAAGCTCTGCAAATATGACACCATTTTGGTAAGCAGTTTCAACATTCCAAGACATTAGCACTTTGACAATATTGCCTGAATCTGCATGGATTCTATACTTTAGAGTTTGGCTAGAATCAAGTATTACATCAGAGATAATATTTGGAAATTGATTATTATTAATCAAAGCTAAAGAGTTTGCAATATTTAGCTTGCCAAATCCGTAAGCATTTAGATAATTTTGTAAGCTTGTATCTGTACCCTCATAGAGTTTAGCAGTTGCATCAGAAAAATATCCAAATTCAGCACCTAGCAATAATGCAGTTCTTATTTCATTAGAGGATAATGACGAATCCTTATCCAATAATAATGCACTAGCACCAGCAACCATAGGTGCAGAATAAGAAGTACCAATTTTTACATCATAATTAGTTCCCATAGTAGCTAATCCAATTCTAGTACCAAGAGCAGAAATATCGGGATTAATTGTATCACTAGCACCCCCGCCCCGTGAACTTGAAGAATAAATTTGACCGCTTATGTTTGTATTTCCAACTGCAATACTATTGTATGAACAAGCTGAATCTGAAATACCATCAAAATCAGCATCAGAATCATTATAGTTACCATTAGACACAATTACAGGGATTCCGTTTCGTACTACACTATCTACAATAAGAGCAACAGAGGAATAAGAAGTAGAACATAACAAAGTCTTAGAACCTGAAACAACATTAATCAAATCAACATTTTTACCAACCAAATAATTTAATGCACTAACTCTATCCTCAGCTGATCCAGCAGTAGCTAATCTAATTTTAGAATCAGGTGCAACACCTACCATGTTTGAATTACTATCACCCGTTCCTGTAATAAGACTAGCAACCTCGTTAAAATGTGTAGAACCAAAATCTGTTAAAGAATTAAAATTAGTAGTGCAATTACGCTCAATACATTTTACTCTCTCAATAATATCAGAGTTTGGTAAATCATTATGAGATACACTGTTAAATAGATTAATGACGCCTATTGTAATTCTATTTCCTGTTTGTGTTATTTGTGAATTTATCCCGTGATATTCCTTAGCTTGTTTTATTGATACATGTAATGGATCATTAGGATTATAGCTTGCAGTAGATTCTAATTCTAATAATCCATCACCAATTTTTACTACATTATGATTTAATGCTAATTCAGGAATTAAATTAATTTGAATATCAGCAGTAATCACATTTTTTAAATTTTGGGGATTAAAAATATTTTTAGCTTGATAATTATCCTGTAATTCATTTACTAAATCATCTTTATCATCAGTAACTAAGATGACATTATAATATTGAGATTCAGAGCTTGTGCCACTAGCACCAGATACCCCGCTTAATCCATTTATTTTATCATAAAACCCACTATCAAATTTGTATAGGTTATCTGGTATATTTTCTGATTCGTCAATTTGTGCATCAGAGAACGGTAAGCCCACAGGTGCTAAAATTAACATGGAGAAAAGAAATACAATACTAAACTTTGTAATCTGATTTAACAAGTTGATCAAATCAGATAAATTAACACTATATACGTATTACATATTATAGCGATTACCTATAATTTGAAGTCAAAATATGACATAATTATCAGTTATGGTACAATCCAACCACGTGAAATTAGTTTTTCAGCAGTTGATACTTTTACGCATATAATTTTACTATTGTTAGGCTTCATAATTGGCACAAAATTATCTCTGCATGAAAAACTTACATCAGATTTAGTGCGATCTATTTCAGATTCTGTTAATAATTCAGTTTGAATTGGCATAGTATATTTTTGTGGATTATGTGGCAACTGATCATCAGATGAACCATATTCCTCATCATAATCAAACAAAAAGAAATAATCATCTTTTAAAAATGGGATTTTATATCTGTCAAAATTATCATGTTTACCCATCTTAGAAACTGTTAGATGCTCTGTTTCAGGAATTGTATTTAATTCTAAAAGAATTTTTTTATATTCCTCGTAATATTCATCAAGTGTTAAACCTAGATCATCATACAAATAAGATATTGGTAAATAAGTTTCATCATAACTTGGAGGAATGTAAACTCTATCAACATAATCGAAATTATCATACGTTACATATTTTGTAGAATAAACATTAACATGAAATAATCTATCATAACCTGTCCATCTAGGATTAAAAACATCTTTAGGAATATCTAAAATCAAATAACCATCAGCATCAGCTTCAAGCTCAAAATAAAAAAGAGATAATCCTGCACTACAAATTTTTCCTAATGTGCCATTTTGGATCGTATGATTCAGATAAACAAAAGTAGAAAATCCAGGCTTACATATATTCTCAATATCAGGTATTCCCCTGTTGTTAAAATTCTTTTCTAGATGTTTTTTAAGATCAAATTTTTCTCTCCATTCACTTTGATCAATATGTTCTGCAAATGATAACGGAACTGCACTTACAAATAAAATTAGAATTACACATAAGACTAAAAATCTCAATAACTAAAAACTCTAAACTAACTTTATAACTTATACGATGGATTAGGCGTTGTCCACTTTTCAACCCAAAAGTAGCGAAAAGATTAAAGATCATGAAAACCCGACTGCTAACTCTTTTTGATCAGTTTGTCCTATGCTTTTTCAATGAGTGGAAAATATCAGACCCAAGGATTATTACAAAAACTACGAGAGAAAACAAAAAGAAGAAAGGAGTAAAACTCACCAAAAGGTTCTCCCGTCTCGTAAACTTGCTGTCCAGACATACAAGTTTGTCTAAGAAAGACATCTCATATGCAGTCTTGCGGATATATCGAGAAGGCCTTCAGTTGTCATTCAGAAGGTTTTCTCTCTATCTTCAAGACTAGACACAGTTAGTGGAACGCAGCCACCTAAAAAAGATTCCAGGCAAGACGTGTCTACACAAGGCAGCAACAAGAATTGCAGGTTGTATTGACAAACTACAGGATGTGATTCTTGCACAGGCAGGCATTTTGAAAAAACATACCACCAGCGCAGCAATGTCGAGTCCACATTTGGTTCCATCAAGGCTGCAGTTTGGAGGAATGGTACGTGCAAAGACACTCTTGCAAAGGCAGCAGTAGCCAATCCTTCGGCTCATCTGTTATAATCTGACGGCATAGCCTCTGAGAAACCAAAATCGATGGGATACGCAACTAGCATAAGCTGTGAGATAAAATGCAAAGATTGCAGAAATTCTTGTCGTTTTGAGAGGATGCGGTTTTAATGGAGCAATCTTGATGCCAAATGCTGGAAAATATACTTGAAAAATCTGTGAAATTGTTTAAAGTGGACAAAGCCGGTTGATTACGCCAACTAATTTTGATCAAGTTTTATATGCTAATCTAGATAATTGATGGCATGGATGACTTTGAGAAAGAATTTCCAGATTTTGATTGGAAGAATACTCCGGCATACAAACATCCAGGAGGAGGCAAAAACTGTCCATGTCCAAAGCACGAATACATTAGAGAACAGATCAAATATACAAAGCAAGTTAATGAAAAAGGCAAAGAGCCATCAAAGGTTACTCTAAAGTTCTGCCCAGATCATTACAGAGTATACTTGGATGAAGTGATTCCTGCAATGCCATTAAAGTATAGAATTCTAACAAAAATTGCATTAAAACTGGGAGCAATTCAAGTTGAGCAATTAAAGTACATGGAATCAGAATTATGTTTTTACTGTAAATTCGGTTCTGGTGGACATGATAGAAAAACAGAACTCCCACCAATGTAAAACCAGTTAAGCTTATACTTGATCTGACTAGATAATCAATGTGGGAATAGAAGATATCAAAGATTTCATTGTTGAACTTGAAAAACACGGAGAACTAAAGAGAGTCAAAACAAAAGTTGATTCAGATTTAGAAATTGCTGAAATTTTAAGACGTGAAATGTATTCAGATGGTCCAGCAATTCTTTTTGAAAACGTAAAAGGATACGATATGCCAGTTTTAGGGAATGCATTTGGCTCTATGAAAAGATTAGAAATTGGATTAGAAATGACAGACTTTACAGAAATTGGTCAACGTATTGCAGATATGACAAAGATGGATATGCCATCAGGGTTACTAAATAAAATTAAAAAACTTCCAGAACTTACCAAAATGACTGCATCATTTCCTAAAGCAGAAACAAGTGGACCCGTAACTGAGATTACATCAAGTGATGCATCATTTGATGACATACCAATTTTAAAATCATGGCCTGATGATGCAGGACGATTCATTACATTAGGACTAGTTGCAACTAAACATCCAGAAACAGGAGTTAGGAATCTCGGAGTTTACAGAATGCAAATTGTTGATAAAACTCATGCATTAATGCACTGGCAAAAACACAAGAGAGGTGCACATCACGGCGATATTTCAAAGGAGAGAGGAGAGAAAATCCCAACTGCAATTATCATTGGTGGAGAGCCTGCTACAATATTTTCATCAATCGCACCAGTTCCAGAAGGACTAGACAAGTATCTCTTTGCAGGAATTACAAGAAAAGAAGGAATCAAAACTGTAAAGTGTAAAACGATTGATTTGGATGTTCCAGCAAATGCAGAGATTGTTTTGGAAGGATATGTAGATCCTGCAGACATTAGAGATGAGGGACCGTTTGGTGATCATACAGGGTACTATACGCCAGTTGAGCCATATCCAACATTCACACTAACAGGAATTATGCGGAGGAAAAATCCAATTTATGTTACAACCGTTGTTGGAAAGCCAATCCTAGAGGATGCATATATTGGTAAAGTAATTGAGCGTTCATTTTTACCACTTATTCAAATGTTCCATCCAGAAGTTGCAGACTTTAGCATGCCAGCAGCAGGATGGTTCCAAGGATTTGCAATAATATCAATAAAGAAAAGATATCCAGGTCAAGCAAAAAAAGTCATGATGGGTCTTTGGGGAATGGGACAGTTATCACTTACAAAAATGTTCATAGTAGTAGATAAAGACATCAATGTTCATGACCTCAATGATGTAATCTGGGCAATTACCACCAGAGCAGACGCAGCAAGAGATACTGTGATAATCAACAACACTCCAACAGACACACTAGATCCAGCATCACCACTAGTAAACTTGGGCTCCAAGATGGGAATTGATGCAACTCAAAAAACCAAAGAAGAAGGATATGAAAGAGAGATCCAACAACTAGTCAAAGTCGATGATAAGACAAAAGATCTAGTAGATTCTAAATGGTCCAGTTACGGATTATAGTATAGAGATAGGATTATAGAAATTATCTCGCTCTTCTACCTGATAACCAATTTGATGGATAGCATCAATGATTATTTTATCAGTTAGTTCAGTTGAACGTGCACCAGTACATGAAACTACTTCCTCACCAATGAGTGTGCCACCAAAGTCATCAGCACCATATTGTAATGCAAGTTGAGCCATACCAACTCCATTGGTTAGCCATGAAGATTGAATGTGAGGAATTAGTCCATCAAGGACCAGCCTAGATATTGCAATCATTTTCAATAGTTGAGTTCCACCAGTTCCATAGTCTACAGTACCTTCTTCTTGCATCAAAGTATTGTTTGGTTCAAAATTCCATGGAATGAATGCCATGAAACCTTTAGTCTTTTCTTGTAGTTTTACAATTTTAGAAAAATGCTCAACAATATCATTATTGTTTTCCACACTACCATACATCATTGTTGCAGATCCTGGAATTCCCAAGGTATGAGCCTCATCCATAATTCTAATCCAATCAGCGCTAGAGATTTTTTTCGGACTGATAATTTCTTTAACTGAATCAGTCAAGATTTCAGCACCAGCTCCAGGAATAGATTGTAGTCCAGCATCTTTTAATCTAGATAGAATTTCTTTAGTAGATGATTTTTCAACTCTTGCAATCATATCAATTTCAGATGTAGATAATCCATGAACTCCAACTGTTGGGAATTTTTCTCTAATCATTCTAAATGCATCTTCATAATACTCAATTTTCAAATTAGGATTATGTCCACCCTGAATCAAAACTTGTCTGATCTTAAACATATCATAAGATGTTTTGACTCGAGTTTCAATTTCATCAAGAGTCAAAGTGTAAGAATCCTCAGCACCAGGAGATCTATAAAATGCACAAAACTTACAATCAGTAATGCAGACATTGGTGTAATTCAAAATAATATTATTTACAAAAGATGCTTTTTTGCCAAATTGTTTTCTGGTTAGATGACCAGCAGTAAGACCCATCAAATGAACATCATCAGACTCTAATAATCTCAAAATATCTTCAGGACCAGGCCTCTTCCTATGAAGAGAATTATCCAAAATATCTTTGATATCACTTTTTTGTATCTGTTCAGTTGTCTGACTCAAGTAATCATAATCCTTTGGAATTTCTATTTAATCCTTGATAGAAATAATGAACAGAAAAAGAAATAAACAAAATGAGTGATTTATGCGCAATTTTTGAGAAATATGAGTTCAAAGATTCACGTTATTTTTAAGTAGGGCACAAAAATCAGATCAAATCATGGTATCAGGAAATCAAATCAGACTTGATCGAATTCTTAGAAAAGGAAGAATGTTGTGCATTCCAATGGATCACGGCATTTCCAATGGACCTATGGAAGGCCTTGAAGATCCAGCAGCAACAATTTACAAATGTGAAGGGCATGGACTCACAAGTGTAATTATCAATAAAGGGATTCTCAAAGCATTACCAAAACCAACCAAAATAGGAATTTTAGTTCATTTTTCAAGTAGTACATCATTATCATTAGCACCAAATCGTAAAATGTTAACTGGAACAGTAAAGGAAGCAGCAGCTATGGGAGCTGACGGCGTTTCATTACACATCAACATTGGAGGTAAAGAAGAACCAGAGATGTTAGAGCAGCTCGGAATGACTGCAGATCAATGTCACAAATGGGGAATGCCACTTTTAGCAATGATGTATCCTAGAGGAGAAAATATCAAAAACCCACATGACCCAGAAGTTGTGGGACACGTTGCAAGAATTGGAGCAGAGTGTGGCGCAGATATTGTAAAAACACTATACACCGGTGATGTTGATTCATTTGCAAAAATTGTAAAAAGTACACCAGTTCCAATTGTAATTGCTGGGGGACCAAAAGCTAAAACAGATTTAGATATTCTTCAAATGACTGAAGATGCAATGACTGCAGGAGCTAAAGGAGTTACATATGGCAGAAACATCTTTGCACATAAAACACCTGAAAAAATGGTAGAAGCACTAGCCGAAATAATTTTCAGAAAAGGGACAGCAAAGGAAGCAATGAAGAAAATTGAGTAAATCAAGAGAATTAATAATTTCACCCAAAGTGTCACAAGCACAATTATCTAAACTTCTTCCTCAATTAGAAGAAGAAGGAATCAAGATGGTGTATCTTGACCCAAAAAAACTAGGTAAGCAAAAAACTAAACTTCAAACAGTATTTCCTTCTAACGCAGCAAATTATGTCGTATTAGAGAAAGATGGCCCAAAACCAAAGGGTAAAAAAATTGGAAGAAAATTTGAAATTTTATCAAACTCAGATATTGAAAATGTTCTCAACATAGCCAAAAAAGGATTAGATTTTGTGGTTATAGAAGTAAAAGATTGGAAAATTATTCCACTAGAAAATATTATTGCAAAATTACATAAAATTCACACTAAAATCTTTGCCATAGCTAAAACTCCTAAAGAAGTCAGGAAGATGTTTTCAATTTTAGAAGTAGGAGTAGACGGAGTAATCTTTGGCACCTCATCAATTAACGAAGTTCGTAAAGTCATGATATACTTGGGAACAAAGAGTTTTGATATAAAGCCAGCAAAGATTACTGAAATTAAAGAAGTTGGCGATGGAGAACGAGTTTGTGTAGATACTGCATCTATGCTTCACAAAGGAGAAGGTATGTTGATTGGAAGTAGATCAAACTTTTTGTTTCTAGTTCACAACGAATCAGTAGGATCGTCATTTACATCACCAAGACCATTTAGAGTAAACGCAGGTGCAGTTCATTGTTATACATTATCTCCAGATGGAACAACAAACTATCTCTCAGAAGTAGAGACAGGCTCTGAAGTGTTAATTCTCAATTCAAAAGGCAAAGCAAGAAGAGCTACTGTGGGAAGATCAAAGATTGAGCGCAGACCAATGTTAATGATAAAAGCTACAGTCGGAGGAGAGATAGGCGGGATTATTGCACAAGATGCAGAAACCATTCGTTTTGTAAAATCAAATGGACAGCTAGTCTCAGTTACCCATCTAAAGAAAGGAGATACCGTAATGGTACATTCAAAACCTGCAACAGGTAGACACTTTGGAATGGAAGTTTCAGATGAATATATTTTAGAAAAATGAAATACAAAACATGTGTTTCTATTGCAGAACTAACACCGGCAAAAACTAAAAAAACATTAAAAATCGCTCTTGCAAAATCAGATTTTGTAGAAGTGAGATTTGATTTTCTTAAAGTTGAACAAATTCCAGAAACATTGGAAATGATAAAAAAAGATCTAAACAAAATAGTGTGTACATTAAGACCAACAAATGAAGGGGGTAAATTTTCAGGAAATGAAAAGGAAAGAATTGCAATTCTAAAATTAATTGCAGAATACAATCCATTTTTGTTGGATGTAGAATTTAACACATTAAAGAAAAATTCAGCATTAACAAAATATTTGAAATCAACAAAAACAAAATTACTTGTTTCTTGGCATGATTTTAAAAAGACACCAAGTTCTGCAGAATTAAAAAAAAAGATTACTCAAATGAGTAAATTTTCATCAAATGTAAAAATAGTGAGCACTGCAAAATCAACAGACGATTCAACTAGAATGTTGGAATTGTATAGTAAAAAAGGAAAAAATAATCTAATCTCTTTTGCCATGGGAGATCATGGTAGGATTTCAAGGATTTTATGCCTGTATCTAGGTAGTCCATACACATATGTCTCACTTGGGAAAGCAATAGCCCCAGGACAATTCAGTGTGGACCAAGTGAAAAAAATTACTAATTTAAAAAAATAACATCACAATAGCTGAGAGTTTAAATCAATCATAATACTCAAGAAAATAAGAATGGGTAAATCATTTGCAGTAATTGGAGATCCTATTGATCATTCATTATCTCCAAATATTCATAGTGCGGCATTTAGAGAATTAGATTTAGATTCATCATACATTGCATATAGAATTCCAAAAGGAGAATTAGAAATAGGCATTGACGGATTAAAGAAAATAAAAATTCATGGTTTTAACATTACGATTCCACATAAAATAGAGATGATGAGATATTTAGATAAAATTGACGAATCATGTAGTTTGATTGGTGCTGTAAATACAGTGTCAAACATAGATGGAGTTCTAAAAGGATACAATACAGATATGGATGGATTTTTGGAGCCATTTAAGAAAAAAGAATTAAACATTATTGGGACTAAAATTCTATTAGTTGGGGCAGGAGGAGCTGCAAGGGCAATAGTTGCAGGATTTGCAAAAGAAAAAGCAAAAAGCATTACCATTGCAAATAGATCATTAGAAAAAGCAATCAATCTTTCAAAATTTGCAAAAACAATTGGACTAGATGCAAATGCAATAGAAATTAAAGATGTCAAAGATACAGCAAAGGATTACAACATAATTGTTAATGCCACATCAGTAGGTCTCAAAAACGAATCCAGTGTAATTGAATTAAAAGGAATTAATGAAAAAACAATTGTGTATGATATTATATACATGCCAATGAATACAGATTTTATTAAAAAAGCAAAAGAAGAAAAAGCAATCATAATTTATGGTTATGAAATGCTTCTAGGTCAAGCAGTTAGGGCTTTTGAAATTTGGCACGGCATAGAAGCACCTTATAATGCCATGAAAAAAGCACTCTTGGGAGGATTTTGATGGCAAAAGCAAAGGCTACAGTCCATGGAGCAGTTTCATTAGTAAATGCAATTGCAAATCAGAAAGGAGCCACCTTGGGCATTGAATTAAAAGTAGAGGCAACCGTGGAGACAAGTCCTGGAAAAGGAATTTCAATACAGACTGAAAATAAGAGCCCAAGTTCTCGCCTAATTAACAAAACAATAGAAAAGATAGTTTCAAAAAAAGATTTAGAACAAAATAAAATTTCAATTACATTAGATTCAGAAATCCCTACAGGATATGGATTGAAAAGTTCTAGTGCCATTTCTTCAGCTATTGCTCTAGCATGTGCAAAAATATTCAAACCAAAATTCACTGATCAACAAATATTACTTGCAGGAGTAGAGGCATCAATTGAATCCAAAGTTAGCATTACTGGAGCATATGATGATGCATGTTCTTGTTACTATGGCGGATTCAATGTTACAGATAATGCAAAAAAGAGAAGAATTCAATTTGAAAAAGCCCCATCCAATTTAATAGCAGTAATTTTCATTCCAAAAAATAGAAAGAGAGGTAATCTAAAAAAACTCAAAATTCTATCATCTACTTTTGAAAACGCATGGGAATTATCTAAAAAAGCAGACTATTGGGATGCGATGATAATTAACGGATTAGCTACTTCAGCAATATTAAATTCAGACCCTAAAATAATTACAGACTTGATTGAGAAAGGAGCACTCGGTGCATCGGTTTCAGGCAATGGACCATCAATTGCAGCAATCATAAAAAAAGAAAATGAATCTGCAATTAAAAAAGTATTTTCTGTATTAGAAGGAAATGTCATCATTTCAAAAATTAGCAACAAAAAGGCAGAAGTTCATGAAGTGTAAAATTGAAAAATCAAAAATTTCAGGACAGATAATTTGTCCTGCAAACAAGAGTTATTCGCATAGAGCAATTTTCCTTGCATCACTTGCTGGGAATAATAGCAGAGTTGAGAATATTCTACTTTCAGCAGATACAAAAGCAACAATTGAAACATGTAAGAAATTTGGAGCAGAGATTGAAACCACAGATTCATCAATAATCGTTAAAAATCCAATAAAAATAGGCACAAAAGTACCTGAAATTAACACTGAAAACTCTGGAACCACAATTAGACTCGCATCAGGGATTGCTAGTTTGTATGCTGATGAAATTACACTAACTGGAGATTCGAGTTTGCAGAAAAGACCAATGCAGCCACTCTTAGATGCATTATCAAGCATAGGGGCACAATGTAATTCAACTGATGGGAAACCACCAATCAAAATCAAAGGAAAGATTGTAGGAGGAAAAGTAAAAATACCAGGAAATTTTTCCAGTCAATTTATTTCTGCACTATTAATTTGCGCCCCACTAACTGAAAAAGGAATCAATCTAACCATTGAAGGGAATTTAGTATCAAAACCATATCTTGATGCCACAATTGCTACAATGCGAAAGTTTGGAGTGACAGTACAAACATTAATCCCATACAAAAGATACAACATATCTCCACAAATCTATAAAGAAACTACATTTATGGTTCCAACAGATTTCTCTAGTCTCGCCCTTCTTCTTTCTGCAACAGTTCTAAACGGAGAAGACATTACGATAAAAGGGAACATTGGAAATTTGCCTCAAGGAGATGAAGTATTTATTGACATTTTAGAACAATTAGGAGTTGAAATTATTATGAATGATGAACAAATTAAAATTAAATCTCCTGAAAAATTGAACGGAGGGAAATTTGATTTGAGTAATTCGCCGGATCTTCTCCCGCCACTTGCAATTTTGGCATTGTGTTCATCAGCCCCAATTGAAATATTCAATGTAAAACATGCAAGATTAAAAGAGACAGATAGAATTGCAATTATTTCAAGAGAATTAGTAAAACTTGGAATTAACATTCAAGAAAAAGAAGACGGTATGATTTTAGAGTCATCAGGGAGGAGTATTTCTGGTGCGGATTTAATATCAGAAGAAGACCATAGACTGTTCATGGCATTTTCCATTGCAGGAATGTATGTTGGAAATTGTACCGTTACAAATCCTGAATCAGTCAAAGTTTCATATCCAAATTTTGTGGAGGAGATGAATCGTATGGGTGCAAAAATCTTAATTGATTAAAATTATTTTTCAAAAAAAATTATTCCGAGAGATAAAAGGCGCGACCCTGTATAGAGTGAAAAGCATTCTCCTCACCCACAACGCTTTTGCGTAGATAACATGTAATTTTCGCAGAGCCGCGCAAATTATTCGTTATAATTTACACTATTTTGCATATATCATATACGTTATAATGATATTTAAGAATAGATTGTAATTATTACATGTTTTATCCAATAATTATATAATTTTCAAACAGATGTAAGATATTATCAAAAAATAGTGAATTATAAGAAAAAAGATAGGTAAATTTCAGAATGAGGAATTATAAACATCGATTAACTTTGATAGTATGTTGCCGGGAAGTTCTATAGGTCAGCGTCTTGTTTTAACAAGTTTTGGTGAAAGTCATGGAAAATCAATTGGGGCAGTTTTAGATGGTTGTCCTGCAGGATTAGAGCTTGATGAAAAAGATATTCAAAAAATGCTAGATTTTAGAAGACCAGGTCAAAATCTAATTTCAACTCAAAGAAAAGAAGGAGATGTCGTTGAAATAATTTCTGGAGTATTTAGAGGTCATACAACAGGAGCACCAATTACAATGGTAATTTGGAACAGTGATCAAAAGTCAAAAGATTATGAAAATTTGAAAACAAAATTAAGACCGGGCCATTCGGATTATCCTGCCATGACAAAGTATAATCACTACAATGATCATCGAGGAGGAGGAAGGTTTTCTGGAAGACTAACAGCAACTCATGTAATGGGGGGAGCTATTGCAAGAAAATTACTCAAAGTATCACTAGGTGTTGAAACTAATTCATTTACATCACAAATTGGAAAAATAAAAATGGAAAGGGAATTCAATGATAAAATGATTAATTCAATTTATAAAAACGAAGTAAGATGTCCTGAAACTAAAACAGCAAAAATTATGAGAGAAAATATTCTAGATGCAAGAAAGAAAGGAGATTCACTTGGAGGAATAATCGAGTCAGTTACAACAAATGTTCCAGTAGGATTGGGGGAACCAATTTTTAGTTCATTAGAATCAGATTTAAGCAAAGCAATTTTTTCCATCCCATCAGTGAAAGGAATTGAATTTGGTTCAGGATTTCAAGGTTCAGAACTTTATGGTTCTGAAAATAATGACTTGTATACTGTAAAGAGGGGAAAAATAGTTACCAAGACAAACAGATCAGGTGGAATTCTAGGAGGAATCTCAAATGGAATGCCCATCACCATGAGAATTGCTTTCAAGCCAGCATCATCTATTGCCCAAAAACAAAAAACAGTAGACATTAAAACAAAAAAAGAAACCATTCTTCAAGTTAAAGGAAGACATGACCCATGTGTAGTACCTAGAGCCCCACCAGTAGTTGATTCACTCGTAGCATTAACAATAGCAGATCATGCACTCTTATCAGGAGCAATCAAACCAGTTCTCTAAGAAAATGTCAGATATCAACGATCTTCGAAATAAAATGGATGAAGTTACTCTAAAAATGATAGAGTTACTAAAGACTAGAACAGATATCGCAAGAGAGATTGGAGAAGTTAAGAAAAATATTGGAAAAGGAGTAACAGATGAAGCAAGAGAAGATAGTCTGCGTGGAAAAGTAATTTCTCTATGTACCAATATTGGATTAGATGAAACAATGGCCACAAAGTTTCTAAATTTTCTATTAAACGAATCAGTCAAAGTTCAATCCACAAATAAACAAACACATCTTTCAATTTTCTTAAAAGCAAAATCACTGGAAGGACAAGGAAAAAAAATTATCCATATGGAAGTAGGAGAACCAGACTTTTTACCACCAAAAATTGTCAAAGAAGCACTAGAAAAAGTGTTTGACAAAGGGTTTCTAAAATACGGTCAAGCAAAAGGAATGCCAGTGTTTAGAGAAGCACTTGCAAAACATGTATCAAAAAAATTTAATGTGAATATTCAACAAGACAATATCATCATAAGTCCAGGTGCAAGATTTTCAATTTTTACAGCAATCACAACTCTATTGAACCCAGGAGACGAAATGATAGTAATTGAGCCTGCATGGCCGGCTTACAAAGATTGTGCATTAAATTCAGGAATTAAAGTCAGAACTATTAGTACAACTTTTGAAGACAGGTGGGAACCATCATTAGAGCAGATCAAAAATACAATTAATTCAAACACAAAAATGATCGTTCTAAATTATCCAAATAATCCTACAGGAAAAATTCTAAATGAAAAACTACAAGATGATATTATTGAAATTGCAAAGAAAAATAATCTCTATGTACTCAGCGATGAAATTTATTCGCAATATGCAAAAACAAATTGGAAAAGTATTCTAAGTTACAATTATGATAAAAGTATCGTTACTCAATCATTTTCAAAATCACATGCAATGACAGGATTTAGAGTAGGATATGGTATTGCAGATTCAAAAATAATTGAAAAAATGGCAAAACTTGAGGCACTGTGTCTTACAAATGTCTCAGAACCAATCCAATATGTAGCCATGAAAGCCCTGGAAGCAGATACATCCAATAATACTAATATAGTGCAAAACAGACTAGATTTGTTGGCACAAAAAGCAACTGAGATGGGATTAGAATTTAACATCCCTGATGGTGCAATGTACCTTTTTGCAAGAATTAATCAAGAAGGATTCGACGGAGTTGAATTTGCCAATAATGCTCTAGAGAAAGGATTAGCAGTAGCCCCAGGAGAAGGATTTGGAGATTACAAGAACTTTATCAGATTATCTGCATGCCAAAACGAAGAGACATTAGTGGAAGGAATGGACATACTAAGTAACATTATGAGTGGTAACCAATGAAAAAGATCACAATAATTGGCGCAGGAGGTCAAATGGGTCAATGGTTTGCAAAGTATTTTTCAAGTCAAGGATTAGAAGTGACTGGATATGACTCTGAAAACAAAGTATCTGGAAAAGATGTCAAAATATCAGAATCACTAGTAGGCGGAATTTTAAAAGCAGATTATGTTGTTCTGTGTACACCTACAAGAAGAACCCCAGAAATCATCAGACTAATTGCCAAAGAAATGAAACGAGACACCTATCTTATCGAAATATCATCAGAAAAATCCAAAGTAGTATCATCATTATCAAAAATGCCAGCAAAAATTAATCCTATTTGCATTCATCCAATGTTTGGTCCAGGAACAAAAACAATCAAAGGTCAAAACATTATTTCAGTACCAATCAAAGATGCCAAAAAAGAACTAACGGTTACAAAAGCATTGTTTGATGGAGCTAACTTTGTTACAATAGATGCAGTAGAACATGACAAAAAGATAGCAGTGATTTTAGGATTAACACATTTAATGAATTTAGTTTTTGCAAACATCATTTCAAAAGATGAAAAGATGAATCTCACAGAAAAAATGTCAGGTACAACTTTCAGAGTTCAAAAAACATTAGCAGAAAGTATTATGACCGAATCTCCAGAATTAATTGAGACCATCATTGCAAACCCAGAGATTCGAAGAGTAGCAGAAGAGCTTTGGAAGGATATAGGTAGACTGCTAACAGCTGTGCAAGAATCAAAAACAGAAGACGTTGTAAATTACATCAAGGAATGTCAAGAGAGACTTGCAAAACATACAGATGTTGCGGAATCCTACAAAAGAATGACAAAAATGGTAAAAGCAGTTGAAAAATAGTCGACATGCGTTCTACAAAGATCGTTACATCATTCATCAGAGATAATAAAAAATTATTAATTCTCAAACGAAGTGATAAAGTAAAATCCATGAAAGGATTATGGGCAGGAATTAGCGGGATTATTGAAAAAGACGAAGAGCCCCTATCTAGAGCAAAAATAGAAATTTTTGAAGAAGCTGGAATTACAGAAGACAAAATCACATTAATCAAAACAAGTGAAGAAATAAGAATTCACTCACCACAGTACAAAAATCACGAATGGGAAATATTCCCATTTTTATTTGAATCAAACAACCCCACAATCAAACTAAACTGGGAGAATTCAGATTTCAAATGGATTAACATTGAAGAATTAGAAAATTATGAAACAGTACCGAGTCTTCAAAAAGTATTATTCAACTTGTTGTAAATTTTCATTTTCTTTATCATATTTTTTCTGTTGTGGTAACATCATGTAAACACAAGCCCCACCACACATAGTACAAGGGACATTATTACCAGGATGTTGTCCTGTTCTACTATGGATTTTTGCAGCTTCTTCAGGATCAATAGATAATGCAAGTTGTTTTTCCCAATCTAATGTACGTCGAGCTTCAGTCATCTCCATATCCCATTTAATCACTTTATCACGAATTTTTACAAGATCACCTGCATGAGCTGCAATTCTATATGCAATTAATCCAGCCTTTACTTCATCAGCATTGGGCAATGCCAAATGTTCAGAAGGGGTAAGATAACATAAAAGATCTACACCTTCGCTGGCAGAAACTGCAGCACCAATTGCACTGGCAATGTGATCATGTCCAGATGCAATATCGGTAACCAAAGGACCTAGAACATAATATGGAACATCGCCAATTAGGGATTTTGCTAATCTCACATTTGCAGCAACTTCATTTAATGGAACATGTCCTGGTCCTTCAACCATAACTTGAATATCATGTTCATGTGCCCTCTTTGTTAATCTAGAGATGTTGATCATCTCTTGAACTTGTAATTCATCATGAGAATCTAAAATCGAGCCCGGTCTTAATGCATCACCAAGGCTAAATGTGACATCATACTTCTTGGCAATTTCCATCATGTAATCATAATGAGTAACGTATGGATTTTCTTTATCATGTTTGAGCATCCAAGCAGCAGTAATGGTACCACCTTTACTTACAACACCACCATATCGCTGAACTTTAAGAATTCTTTTTGCAATATCTTTTGTAATGCCACAGTGAACAGTAGTATAATCAACTCCATCTTTTGCATTGTTTTCAAATGCCTTAATGTAATCATCTTCAGTTAGATTCAAAGGGTTTTTGTGAACTTCAACACCATAGTTGTAAGCTTCGTAAATTGGGACGGTCCCAAAAGTAATTGGTGCAGCATCCATTAGGGTTTGACGTATTTTTTTAACATCCCCACCATCACTAAGATCCATTATAGTGTCTGCATGATATTTTATTGCAACTTTAGCTTTTTCTACTTCTTCCTCAATATTTACATTCAATGTAGAAGTTCCAATGTTGACATTAACTTTAGTTTTTAGACCTTTACCAATTCCAACATTGTGGATTTTTTGTGGCCTTATGTTATTGCTTGGAATAATTATTGACCCCTTTGCAATTTTAGGAATTAACCATTCAAGTGAAACATCCTCATCTTTTGCAACTTGTTTCATTTCATCAGTTGCCACACCACGTCTTGCAGAAGTCATTTGAGTTGCCATAACGTATTCTATGTTTTTACCTGATTTAAACAATCGTGAAAATCATAAAAAGTTTGGATCGCAAGAAAAATCTTTGGCACTATATTAGGAAAGATGATCGGTCTTTTATGATAGAAAGTGCCATTAGATCACATGAGAGCAATTAGAGAATGCAGACATTGTGGTAGAGAATTTTACAGTATGAGAGATGAATTCTGCTCTTTTGATTGTGTAACTCAAACATCAGCATAGTTATTTCATTAATTTTAATTCATTTTCTAAAACATCTTTCTCTAATTTTATTTTAAAAAGTCTATCCAAAATAGGCACAGTAATACACTCAGAATCAGGAGAATTTGCAAAATTTTGCTTTATTTCGTAAAGACGCTGAGATAATTCAATTTCAGCATTAACTAGTGAAATGTAATTTCTTAGTTTTTGATTTTCAGACTTTAATGAATCCAATTCAGATGTATTCATTATCTTGGCGGACTCCAACTCTCTTCCAGGGCATCATCCATATTTTTTGAAACAAGATATTGCTTTCCATATTTGAAACATTGTCAGAGAAATTTGCCATCTTTAATTGTTTGATATTGCATCGGCAACAAGCAAGTTGTACATTGTAAAGTTTCAGGTACAGTATCATCAACCATTGGAATTTTTGTCATCAAAAAAAGATAAGGGTTCAAGTATAAAATAGATATTACAAAAAACACACCTAAAATGAAAATACAAATTAGTACCATGAAATAAGAAAATAGAATGAATCTACTGTCAATTGGAGGTTCTGATCCATCATCAGGTGCTGGAATTCAAAGTGATGTAAAATCATTTTCCGAATTTGGCGCATATGGATTAACAGTAATCACTGCAATTACAGGTCAAAATACTTCAAGTTTTGGAATGATTGAAGCAGTATCAAAAAAAATACTAAAAAACCAAATTGAATCAATACTAACTGATTTCAAAATTAATGGAATAAAAATTGGAATGGTGTTTAATTCTGAAATAATTAAAACATTATATCAACAATTAAAAAAATTAAAAATCCCAATTGTTGTAGACCCAGTTATCAAATCAACAACAGGTGGAGCATTGATAGAAAGTAAAGCAATTAAAGATTTTCAAAAATACATAATTCCACTTGCCACAGTTATCACTCCAAACAAATTTGAGGCTGAAATATTATCAAAATCAAAAATTAATTCCAAAAATTCAATAGAGAAAATTGCAAAAATCATTCAAAAGATGGGAGCAAAAAATGTTGTAATTACAGGAATTGAAGGGAAAAATAACAAGATAATAGATTTTGTTCTAGAAAAAAGTACAAAATATATGATTTCAGGAGACAGAATTAGCAGTACAAACCATGGAAGCGGATGTAATTATTCAGCCGCAATAGTCTTTGCAATTTCAAACAAAAAAACAATTCGTGAATCAGTAAAATTTGCAAAAGAATTTACTCAAGATTCAATAAAAAATTCAAAAAAAGTTGGGAATGGAATCAAAATAACAAATATTCATAAAAAAGACCAGATAAATGCAGAATTATCTCAATCAATTAATGAATTTATAAAAATCAAAAATATTTACAAAAATATTCCTGAATGTCAGACAAATTTTGTATATTCAAAACCAAAACCCAAATCTACAAAAGACATCTTAGGATTATCAGGAAGAATAGTTAAAGCTGGAAACGAAGTCGTAGTTGCAGGTAGTTTAGCATATGGAGGATCAAAACATGTTGCCACAGCATTACTAGTTGTAAATAAAAAATTTCCACATATTCAATCTGCAATAAATTTAAAATATGAAAAATCAATAATTTCTAAAATCAAAAAATCAAAATTTTTAATATCTAGTTATGACAGAATTAAAGAATCCAAGGATAACAAAATTAAAGGATCATCAGTAGAGTGGGGGATTAACAATGCAATAAAAAATTTAAAATCGTCTCCAGACATAATTTTTCACAAAGGAGATTTTGGAAAAGAGCCTATGATAATAATTTTCGGAGATAAACCAAAAAATATTTTAAAAAAATTATCAAAAATTACAGGATAAAATTCCAGTCTAAAAACATCCTCGAACATAAATAGTCATATCTCAAATAATATTTGTGAAGGCAGTAATTTTAGCAGGAGGTCTAGGTACCAGATTACGTCCATTAACATTAAAGACACCAAAACCTATGCTGCCATTAGGTAAAAAACCAATTTTAGAACACATTATAGAATGGAATAAAAAAAATGGAGTGAAATCATTTGTTTTGTGTGTAAGTTATCTTCGAAAAACAATTGAAGACTATTTTGGAGACGGAGAAAAGTTCGGTGTAAATATAGAATATGCAATTTCAAATAAACCACTTGCCACTGCAGGTCAACTAAAAACAGCAGAAGAATTCATTGATGATACATTTGTTTGCGTGTACGGGGATTCAATATTTCATTTTAATCTGAGAAACATGATAAAACAACACAAAGCAAAAAGAGCATTTGTTACTATGAGTTTGAATGAATACAAAAGCAATTTAGAATATGGAGTAATCGATGTATCAAAAACAGGTAAAGTTCTAAGTTGGAAAGAAAAACCAGAGATAAAAACAAATGTAAACATGGGTTGCTATGTAATGGAGCCAAAAGTGTTTAGTCTAATTCCAAAGAATAAACCATATGGAATGGATGATGTAATTAAAAAAGCCACGAGTAATAAAAAATTAGTCAGTAGTTTCATTACGAAAAAAGGATTTACAGATATAGGAAACAAAGCATCATATGAAAAAGCATCTAAAGAACATACTCAAAAACGAGGAAAGAAATGAGTGATGTAATAATCAGAGAAATAAAAGAAGCAGATCTTTGGAATGGTTTCCTAAAATCACTTGACTCACTGAAACAAGCAAGTGATATTGAAAAATCTAAAGCAAAAGAGATTTTTGATAAAATTAATGCCAATCCAGATCATATCATTGCAGTTGCAGAATTGGATGGAAAAGTTATAGGGTCCACCACACTCCTCATAGAATCTAAATTCATTCACGATGGAGGTTTGGTTGGCCATATTGAGGATGTTGTTGTGAATAAAGAGTATCAAGGTCAAAAAATAGGTGAGAAAATAATGAAATATCTTATTAAAATTGCAAAAAATCGTGGCTGTTACAAAACAATTCTAGATTGTACAGATGATGTTAAACCGTTTTATGAAAAACTAGGTTTCAAACAAGTAGCTAGTGAATTAAGATTAGATAATACTTAGAAGAATTCTTTTTTTGGTCGTCTCTTTTTTTCTTTTGTCAAATAAGCACCAACTACAATTACAGGGATAGATAACACCATAAACAGCAGAGGGGCATATTGCACGACATCTGTAACATAGACATCATCCATTTTGTCAATTAAAGAATAAGAGACAAACATTCCCATGAGCATAATCATACCACCTATAGCTATCAATCTACCTACAGGTTTTGAGCCATAATTTCTTGTCATGATGTAAGGGACTGCTGCCAGTATTCCAGCTGGTGCAGCTCCAATTGAAATGAATTGGAATATTTTTGGATCAGCATCAAATTGTATTGAAAACTCTAAAGCTTCAGGAACATCAGTCATAAAATAATAAACAGAAATCATCTCTCCAGCAAACATTGCAAATAAACCAAGACTAGTTACTGCAAGCCATTTTTCTATTGCCATAATTTTAACAGATTCTAGTTAATAAATAAACCATTCAGAAAATCATAGAATACCAACCAAGCTGGCTAATTCTTTCCTGCAAGCTGCACCAAGTTTCTCAGCTGCTTGTTCAGGAGATATATCATTTAAGAAAATACCATATCCACGTTCTAATCCAGACCAAGATTTTGTAATCGGATAAATTTCAACATGCCAATGAATTTGTCGGCTATTTTTCTTTTCAGGGGAAAGATGGAAAACTAAATTGTAAGATACATTCTTTACAGTTTTTGCCAATCCTCCAAGAGTAGATCGTATGATTAATGACAAATCGTTAATCTCTTTTTGAGTTATTTTAGAGAAACTAGTATTGTGTTTTTTTGGAGAAATCCAGAATTCGTACGGGTATGACGGAGCCCAAGGACAATATGCAATAAATCCCTCAGTTTGAAGTACCTGTCTCGGACCACCAATTTCTTCATTTATCGTTTGACACATTGAACAAACACCTTTTTCATTCAAAATTTTATGAGATGCTTCTGCTTCAGCCTCAATTACAGGAGGAATAGTTGAAAAGGTTAGAAGGTTAAGGTGAGGGTGAGGATATGAATTACCTGCCAAATCACCATGATCGCCAAAAATTGAAACATAAGTTACACCTTTTTGCGTATAGAGCCAACGTAATCTATCTTGAACAACAACTAGTATATTTGACCATTGTTCAGGATCTAGGGTTGCAAATGAATCTTTTTCGTTAGGAGATGCAACTACAATATAGTGATATCCATATGCAGGTTCACTGTAAAACGGTTTGTCACTGTAAGAATTTTCCGTTTCAATTGAGACAATCGGGTTTTTACTTTCAAAAACGCGTATAGCCCAATCTTTAACATAATCATCTTCACTATCTTGAAGACGTTGTAACATGCCATCTTTTTCAACAAGAGACAAAACAGAAGGATTTGTCATGGCTTCATTACCGGGAGCAAATGGAGATTTTTTTGGATCAATAACTTTGTCGTCTTTTTTTGCGACAATCATAAAACGCTCAGAAACATAATCTTTGCGCATGTCACCCATAATGGTTAACTGAAGTAAAATGCATGTTAAAACGTTTACTAAAATCTATACCAACCAGTTTTAAAAATAATTTTTCAATTTTATTTTAAAAAATTAAGAAAATCCTATGTTCATCAAAAAATCCAATAAAAAAATTCTGCCAAAAACTTTATGAACAATTATTTTGTTTTGATCGCAAAATTTGTTGCAAGATTTAAAACAGAGCCCCTGATTTTAAATCAACAGAGAGAGTATTTTGGATAATTCTGATATTCATATGATCTATGTTCTTTTAGATGGAGTAGGTGATCTTCCACACCCAGATTTAGATGGAAAAACGCCATTAGAGGCTGCAAATACTCCAACATTAGATAAAATTGCTAGTAATGGTACAATTGGAGAAGTTATTTCAGTAGGTAAAGGAATCGCTCCAGAATCAGATATTGCAGTATTCAATATGTTAGGATACAAATTCAAACATGCAGATTATGCTGGTAGAGGAGTTATTGAAGCGATAGGCATAGGTATTGATTTTAAAGATGGGGACTTGGCACTTAGAGGAAATTATTCTACATTAAATGACGATAAAGTGATTATCGATAGAAGAGCAGGAAGACATATTGAAAAAGAAGATGCAGATGGAATTGCAAAAGAAATTGAAGAAAAAATCAAATTAAGTTCTCCAGATATTTCAGTAGTTGTAGCCCCAACAATAGGACATAGAGTAACAGTAAGAATTAGAAAAGAATCTCAAAAATTATCTTCAAGAATCACCAACACAGATCCAGCTTATAGTAACATTGGAGGTATGGGGGTTGCAAAAGCTGTAGGAGACTTTCTTAAAATTGAAAAATGTTTGTCATTAGAAGATACTGAAGATTCAAAATTTACGGCAAATCTAGTAAATGAATTTTCAGAGAAATCAATTGAAATTATGAAGAATAGTCAAATTAACAAAAAAAGACAAGAAGAAGATAAGAAACAGATTAGTTGTATTTTGCTAAGAGATGCAGGAAACAAATATCCTGACGTCATTCCAATTAATGAAAAATATGCAATGAATTTTTCATGTATAGTAGACATGCCAGTAGAACTTGGAATTTCAGAAGTTCTAAAAATGAAAGCGTATGAAGCTGGAGGGTTGACAGATTATGAAGAGAAAGCAAGAGTTGCTGCAAAGGCAATGGAGACTCAAAATTCAATTTACGTACACCTCAAAGGGCCAGATGAGTTTGGTCATGACGGAGATGCAATTGGGAAAATGAAGAATATTGAAGAGATTGATCAAAGATTCTTCAAAACACTTGTAGAGAATATTGATTCCAGTAAAGTTGCAATAATAATCTCAGCAGATCACTCAACCCCATGTATCAACAAAGGACATAGTGATGATCCAGTACCAGTTGTAGTTTCAGGAGATTTTATCAAAAATGACGGAACAACTAGAATGACAGAAGAACAGGCTAAAAAAGGAAATATAGGATTGCTTCAAGGAGCAGAAGTTGTTTCAAAAGCTTTAGAACTAATTAAATCTCAAATCTAGTAAGTTTCTTGGCTTGCTGCATTTCAAGGGATTTTTTTCTAATTCTATCAACATCTATGGAATAATACATGGATGGTGAAGTACCTAATTTTTCCAAAGCCCGCTTTAACATTCCAATACCGATACTTTCTTCATTTTCTTGTTCATGTGCAAAGGCAACTGCAACTAGAATGATCCCCTGAACAAGTTCTTTTTCTCGTCCATAGCATTGATTCCAAACTCCTTCAAATGCTTCATGACATTCCCAAAATCTTTCATTGTTATAGTAAAATATTCCATCTTGGATTCCTTTGTCTTTATCAATATGTTCTTCAACAACATGTCGCACATTGTCAATCTCCCCAATAGGAGACAATCTTTCTACAAGAGGATCTAGATCTACTTTTTCAGAAGCTACATCAAATTCAATAAATTTAGAGGCAACTCTAGCAAGTCTAACTGAAACATCCATGTCAGATGCAAGATCTCGAGCCCTGTATGCTAGTTCTCTACAGTTTTGAGGCAAGTATTTCTCATTTTTAAAATGCAACAAATAGCGTTCCACGATATAGGTCTGAGGGAATTTCTTAAATTTCTTCTGTAATTTCAATCAAGGTTTATATGAAATATCCAGAGATTTTTGATACATGTCCATAATTGAGACAATCACAGATGTTAACAACGCCTTTCTATCTAGAAGAGAGTTAACTTGTAATTTTGTAGGCTTGGGAGGCAAACTCAAAAGTCTAGAAGGTGTTGATATGATTTCAAAAGAATTCAAACTAGATGGCAAAGTGGTTGTCCCAATGAGATTAAAAACTCAAGTTGGTAAATCTCTTGTAACTGGGACATTCTATGTTTATGACGATGAAGGATTGGCTAAAAAACACATCAATCCAACAATATTTTCAAGACTAGAAAAAAGTAAAGCAAAAATTGCAGAAGCTGATGCAGCTGCAAAAGAAGCTGAAGTTAAAGCAGATGCACCAGCTGAAGAAGCTAAAACAGAGGAGAAATCTGAATAATGCCCGTAGAGAAAAAAGGTAAGAAAGGATCCAGTCCTAGCATTGCATCTTATTATAAAATTGAGGGTGACAAATCATCAAGAACTAAAAAAGTATGTTCTAGATGCGGTAAAGGAACTTTCATGGCTCAACACAAAGATAGAAACACATGCGGTAAATGTGGACTAACAGAATTTAATCAATAATAATTATTTTGTAATTACTGGTAAAATATTTTAATAAAGTTGTTTTTTATGAATTTTAGAACTTTTTTCTTCTAATAATTCCATTTTTGAAATAAATGCAGGATCGAGTTTTATTTTTGAAAGAGATTCAGCAGATAGTTTGACTGTATTAGTATCTAAAGAAATGTTAGTCTTTGGGAGATTTTTCCCAACCCAGAATTTCATCACCTTATCTTCAAGCTTAAAGTCACGAAATCCAGCAGGGAATTTTTTTGTAATGTGATTTAGTAAAGTACGGTCTTTAAAGACAACACGTGGCTCAAACAACCTAGTTTCATCACTGTAAACATTTTCAAATAAATTTCCAGAAACTTCATCAGATAATAACTCCATTTTAGAGATTTTTCTCATTAAATCCAAAAAATGCAAAAACTCATGAGCCAAAATTGCATGTATTGTTCCCTTTAGACCATATGCAATTAATGGAGCAGAAATCTGAATAACCACTTGAAATTTTTCTTCAAACAGTATAGGAATAGTCCTTGCAAACAATATTCCAAATTCATATGAATTTGGATTAGGTGATGAAATAACTAAAGAAGGTTCAACATACGCTATAGGATATCTAATTCCAGATGCCTTTTCAATTCGATTAATCCCTTCAATTACAAGCGGAAATCGTTTTATTGTCAAATCAAAAACATCATCAGTGATAATTCCTTTAGAATGTGCATCTTTGAAACGTACCAGTGGATCCAACATTACCCCTCGAAAGTTTTGAATGTAAATAGGTTGATTAGATCAGGAACGGGGTTTGCCGGCTTTCTTCTTTTTACGTGTATCAGCTCTTTGATCAGCATGTCTCATGTGTTTACCTTTTTTTCTCATTGGCATGATGATTTACGATAATTAGTGCTAGTTAATTGTTATCATTCGAGTGTGAAACAACAAAATTCCATTAACCGCTGAAATTCACGAATAGGAACAATTGAGGGGATTGTATAGTGTGGATCAAAAGTTTTTTACATTCAGGGATTTTCTGCAGATAAACTTCATTGCATCAAGTTTGACATGTCTAGTTCTAAAGTATTCTGATACTGTATGACGCATCTGCATAACGGTAGCATAATACTCTGATAACAAAACATCACGTTTTATCTGGTGCCAGTACTCTTCTATCACACTAAGCTCTGGTGTTGCTGTTGGAAGCCATATGACCTGCACATCCTTGTTCCCCTCAAAAAATTCCTTCACAATGTTTGCTCTGTGCTGCGATGC
>JARPSM010000003.1 GCA_029782475.1 Nitrososphaerota archaeon | reverse complement strand
CTGCAGTTGATCCTGCGGGTTATCAGCTATAATATGACGGCATAGTCTCTGAGAAAACAAAATTGACGGGATGTATCACTAGCGTGAGCTATAACACAAAATGCAAAAAATCCAAGAATTCATTATGTTTTGGCGAGATGTGGTTTTTAATGCATCGAGTTTGATGTGAAATGCTGGGAAATATGCCTTGAAAAAAAAATCTATGAAATTGTCAAAAGTGGACAAAGCCGATTCTTACACTCTATATTTTCTTGATATCTTTATTTGTGGGTAAGATTTATGGTCAATAATGCATGATACCGAGTCAGACACATTTGTCTACCAATCATGGCCTGAAAAATTTTCTGGAATGTTAAAAGAGATCGGAGTAGATTCTGAATCTAAGGAAATTGGAACTGATGAAATTGAAAATGATGATTACTATAGTAGATATTTTACTCAAACACCTAGAATGGTAACTAACAAAGGGTGTATTGATGTCAAGAATTCAAACATTGACGCAATACAAATAATTCAAAAGGGATAATCATGCAAGATTCAAATCCACTCCCTTGGGGCGCATTAGATAGATTTCAAGCTCAATTCATAGTAAGAAAATCTGCCGGTTCTAGTTTTTCCAATTATGTTGCAAAAACTAGACTAACTACAAAAGGTCATTTTGCATCAAAAACTGTGGTCAAAGTAGAATGGAATGGTTCGGGAAGTTTGGCATCAAAACTAAATGCTGATGCTGAACTAAATGAAATGATAGCAAAACAATCTGTTAAGGATGCTACAATCTATGTAGAACCTACTGATGTGGCAGTAAGAATTAGGGGTAAATGGGATAATCATATTGCTTTTGGAATTACAAAAGAACTCTTTGAAATTTATGATAAAATAGCTGGTCACATAAAATCTGTCTAAGCTTTCCACCAATCTAACGCTAAAAAGTCAACTTTATCCTTGCCCTTTGGAATTGCTAAAATGAATTGTTTTCTAACTGAAGTTGCTAGCCTTCCTGCTAGAACAATACCTGTAGATGAGATTGATTCACTTCTAGTATACACTTGAATTAAAAATGGTGCATGATCAATACCTGGACCTTTTTCATACACTGCAAAGTCACATCCAAATTTAATTCCGGGATTAATGATGTATCCTTTATCTCTAAAGTTTTTGTATATTAGGTATTTTTTATCAAATTCAAAAACTTCTTTCTTACAAATTTCAATTAATTGCTTTGGTGTGATTTTTTGTTTAGATTTTGTTATTGCTATTTTTTTATTTTCTAATAGGTATAATCCTTCAATTAAATCTAAAATTAATGGTGCATCTATTTCTTCGATTTTTGGTTTAGGTATGCCGATAGGTTTTCCATAATATCCTTGGCTGAAAAGTTTTTTTGAATCCTCAATATCCCACACTATGATTCTATTTTCAATTAATTCACTTTTCATAACTTTGTAGACCTCTGTCTGTATATGAATTCTCTAGTAAAACGTGTGGTTGTTGTAAATTAAAAATAAAGTAAAAGTGTAAGGATTTTGTTTGATTATAGGCTCAGTGCTAACAATATGAAAGAATCTGAAACTCTTTGACATTTATCTGACATTTCTTCAATTCCCTCTATGACATCTTTGATCAACAATATTTCTTTTGTATCTGTGATTGATGATGCTAGGAGTTTCATTGTTGCTTGTCTGTATTTTATATCAATTTCTCTTTCAATTGTTTGTGTTTCTTGTGCCAATTCAATAGCATTTGCAGTGTTTGTGTTAAGACTTCGAATGATTTCATTTAGTTTGTAAACTTCGTCTACAACTAACTCAATCAGTTTTGTGATGTCTGTGTCTAGTTTTGCACTTTTTAGAGTTGTAATTTTTACATTTGATAGTTTGAATGAAATGCCTGTGATATAACCTGCAATTTCATCCATTGTATATGCTGTGTTCAAAAGATTTTCTCTATTCATGATTAAACCTCCGACATCAGCTACTTCGCGTGTAATTTTTCTTCTCAAGTTTTCAACTTCTTCTTCAATTGTTGAAATTTGTTCTAATGTGTTTTTTATTCCTGCTTTGTCTTTTTTCATCATTAGCTCAGGAAGTGTTGCGAGTTCTCTAGATGCATTTAGAATTCTGTTGATTTCGTCTTGTAAAACTGCTATAGCTTTTCTTTTTGCTTGAACTTCAAGCTCTCCACTATACATAACATAAGTAAAAAAACCTCGAGGTAATTTAAATCCTCTATGATTTTAGAACTTTTTTGAGCGCAAATTACATCAAATTTTTATCATGAGCGATTTTTTTCTGTCCTTTGTATAATGTGATGACTTCTTCATTTGTTGATGCATCTTCAACAGCTTTTTCAACTCTGATTTTTCCAGTAAATTTCGGGAATCTCAAAGCTAACCCTGCATCTTTTCTAATTGCATTCATTGCTGCTTTATGAATTGGACTGAGAGTAATTTCAGATGCAACCACTTCGATTACTAATTCAGGTTCAAACCATACATCAGCTTCCATTTCACTAATGATGCGTGGATTTTTTTTAATTGAAACTTTGGAATTCAAAATTTGATAAAGTTGATCTAAAGACTCGTCTGTAAATCCTGTTCCTACTTTACAAATACTAGGAAAAGTATCTTCATCTTCATCATATGTTGCTAAGAGTAATGTTCCATAATTCCCAGTTCTTCTTCCTTTTCCGAAATATCCTCCTATCACGACAAGATCTAAACTGTCTCCTAACTCGTTTCTATATTCTCTTTTTAGTTTTAGCCAGTGACTTCCTCTAGAACCTGCTTGATATGGTTTATCTAACATTTTTAGCATCAACCCTTCACTACCTGCATTGATACTGTTTTCCATAAAGTCCTCAATTTCATTTTTATTTTTTACTATGTTCATTGGGATGTATTTTGCAAATCCATCTTCTTTGACATGTTTTTCTAGTATCTCTCTTCTCTCTTTGTAACTTAATTCTGTACAGTTTTTTCCATTACAATATAGAACATCAAAAAAGTTTAGACTGATTGGATATTCTGTAACTGCTTTTTCTATTTTGTATTTCCTTCTTCTATGCATTAACTCTTGAAAAGGTAAAAATTCCCCGGTGTTTTCATTTATTGCTACTGCTTCAGCTTCTAAAATTATATTGTCTGCTTGAATGTTTTTAGGTATTTTTTCTATAATGTCTGGATAATAACTTTCAATTCTTTCTAAACTTCTAGAAAATAATACAACTTTTTCTCCTTCGATGTGAATTTGAACTCTTTCACCATCTAGTTTGTATTCAGCTGCAAACTCACTTCCTATCTTCTCAATAGCTTCTGTTTCACTTTTGACTCTGTCTGCTAACATTGGTCTGATTGGATTAAATAATATGATTTCAAATTTTTCAATTCCTTCTATGCCTTTAGTGGCAATGGTCTCTGCAACATTACCTAAATCACTAGTAACGTTGTATGCATGTTGTAGTTTTTTCCTATTCTCTTTATTCCCTGAATATGCTATTGCTAGTGCATCCATTACTGTATTTTCTGCAACTCCTAGTCGTAGAGTTCCGAGTAGTAACTTTGTTACAAATTTTACTTCAGTTGGTTTGGATTTATTCCATAAGCTAGAAATAAAATTAATTTTTTTATCTTGAATATTTTTTCCTGCACCTTCTAATTGGGAAATTGACCATAACACTTCGTAAATTCTTTCTACTGTGTTGGCTTTGGTGTCAAATATTGCCTCATCATATGTGTCTGAATCAATTCCAAAATCAAACAACCCTGTCTGTGTTTTTTTCTCTAATGTGTTTGATATTGCAGTTCCAAGATCGCCTATTTTGTTTAATGTGGTAATTATATCATTTTCATTTATCCCTAATGATTTTTTTGCAGCTCTTAACACTAATTTTTCTGAAACTCCTAATTCAATTCCTTCAAAGTCTGGTCTTAATTTTCCTTGAATGAGATATACTATTTTTGAAATTACATCATGGGGTGTTTTTTCAAATAATTCAACTAAAAATTGTGTTAATTCTAACCTTTTTCTAGTGGATTCCATTTTGTTAAAGGATTCAGCTAAAATTGAAAACTCCATTTTACTTCTCTATGTAATCTTGAATAAAAGTCTGAATTAGATGTATCTGAAGATTGTTGGTTTCTCTGACTCTGAAAGATCTGATACTAGTGCAAAATTGTAAAATGGGTATGATTCTTTGTATTGTTTCATAAAACTCCATGCAACATCATGTGTTTTGAAATTTGTTCGTATCCCATCAATCTTACTTTTTTTACCATACACGTCAAATGGTACTACTGCATATTCTTTTGGACGATTATTGGGTTTTGCTTTAAGCAGCCACGCAAGTGCAAAAATGAACACTGATCCTAATACTACATACTCTCCAGCAATTTTGAAAAATGCTAAAATGATCCCTGGAATGGTTTGCCCAAAAAGTACTACTACAAAACTTGAAAAAGATATGACTGCTAATACTGTGAAAATATACGTTTTCCAATCAAAGACCTTTTGAAAAGTATTCATGACCTAATACTAGTACCATCTTTTTTGATTTAACTATTTCTTATGATTTGCAAGATCTGGAATTACTAGTCTGGATCTTCGTAATTCTCTTTCTTTTCACCTGATGATGTTTGTTCCATTGGTTTCATCTTGGTTTCAAGAACATCCATTCTTGCTCTGTAACCTTCAGCATATTCTAATTCTGATGGTACTAGTGTTGCTGGGTGAATGAATCCTTGACTTCTAATGGCCATTGCTTTCTTTGTTGCAATCTCTCTAATGTAATCCCAATCTGGTGTTGAGAATCCATCAAACGGTCCTACTAATTTACCGTTATGCATACTGAATACTAATGATTCAACAATTGGAATACAAAAGTTGATTGATGCTGCCGAGTTTAATTTTACTGGCATTAATGGCATGTTGTGACTGCCTCTTGTGTTGCCTGCAACATAGTGTGGATTGTTAAACATGCTTCCTACTTCTTCTGTTGCTGGAAAATTCTTTTGAGTTCTTACTAACATGATTGGATCATCTTTTCCAACATATGTTCCTGCAATGTTGTGTAGTCTGTCAGTAGATGCATCGAGAATTGGTTCTCCTTCTCTGGTGTATACTGAATCTACGACATATCTTCCTGGATACATTAATGCGGCTTCAATGGTTGGTTTGTCTTCCCATAATTGTAATGATGCAATTTGTGCTTTCTCAACATCCATGATGTTCATTACAACACCTGATGCTAGACTTTTGTTTACAATCAATGCTGTGTTACTTAGTGTGTCTACAAACATTCTGTAGATTGGATAGTTGAATGCACCTGGTTCTGTTTTATCTGCTGCAAAAACAGTGAATGCTTCGTTAGGCCTTTCATCGAATTCTAATTCTGCAACTCCTGGACCCATTCCTTTTACGTTTCCTGAAAAAGAATCTTTTAACAAATCTTGACCTGCACCATACAATCCCTCATTTTTTGCAACTTGAGTGCCTGCCATGAATGCATCCCATGCTAATTTATGGATTTTCTCATTATCGACACCATGTGTATGGGTCATGACGATATGGGTATCATCTCCACAATACCCTATGTAATGATCAACAAGTAAATCTCCTGAATTTTCAACGGTATCTCTAATTGCTTTGATTAGGCCGTCACTAGGTTTTGTATGTCCGCCGATTCCGCCGACATCTGCTTTGATAACTGAAACCGTAATTTTCATAAAAGTGATTTTTATCTCTTTGATTTATGTGCTTTTAGCAAAGTCATCTGATCTGTAATTAATTGAAGTTTCTTTAATTTTTCTTCAAAAATTCATAACGCTAATAAATACCCTCAGTGAGGCTTTTCATATGGCAGATAAACCCCACTTGAACCTGATTGTTACAGGACATATTGATAATGGAAAATCAACTACTATGGGTCATTTTTTGATGGATCTTGGAGTTGTAGATGAAAGAACTATTGCAGCTCACGGAGCCGAATCCGAAAAGACCGGAAAAGGTGATACTTTCAAGTATGCATGGGTTATGGATAACATTAAAGACGAAAGAGAGAGAGGTATTACAATCGATCTAGCTTTCCAAAAGTTTGAGTCTCCAAAGTACTTTTTTACTTTGATTGACGCTCCTGGTCACAGGGACTTTATTAAAAACATGATTACTGGTGCTTCTGAAGCAGATGCCGCCATTCTAGTACTTTCAGCAAAAGAAGGTGAAACTGATACTGCAATTGCTGCAGGTGGACAAGCAAGAGAACACGCATTCTTGCTAAAAACACTCGGTGTAAGCCAACTAATCATTGCAATCAACAAAATGGATGCAGTCGAATACAAAGAAGATGCATTCAATGCAGCCAAAGCAAAAGGTGAAGGCTTGGCAAAATCTGTTGGTTACAAATTAGAAAATGTACCTGTCATTCCAGTTTCTGGATGGAAGGGAGATAACCTAGTCAAGAAATCCGAGAACATGGCTTGGTACAAAGGTAAGACTTTGTTAGAAGCATTTGACGACTTTACTGTCACTGAAAAACCAGTCGGTAAACCACTACGTGTTCCAATTCAAGATGTTTACACTATCACAGGTGTAGGAACTGTACCAGTAGGTAGAGTTGAAACAGGAATTATGAAAGCAGGAGACAAAATTGTTGTAATGCCTTCAGGCGCTCCTGGTGAAATCAAATCTATTGAAACACACCACACTGAAATGCCATCTGCAGAAGCAGGTGACAACATTGGTTTCAACCTTAGAGGTGTTGAGAAGAAAGATATCAAGAGAGGAGATGTTCTTGGTACTCCTGACGCACCACCAAATGTTGCAAAAGAATTCAAAGCCCAAATTATTGTTATTCACCACCCAACAGCAATTGCTCCTGGTTACACACCAGTAATGCACGCACACACTACACAAGTTGCAGCAACTGTTACTGAGTTCCTCCAAAAGATTAACCCAGCAACTGGTGCAGTTGAAGAAGAAAATCCAAAATTCCTTAAAGTTGGAGATTCTGCAATTGTAAAAATCAGACCGGTGAGACCAACCTGTATTGAAACATTCCAAGAATTCCCTGAAATGGGTAGATTCGCACTTAGAGATATGGGTGCAACTATCGCAGCAGGAATTGTTAAGGAAATTACTGAGAAGTACACACCGTAGGCGAATTTTATGACACAAACCGCCCGTGTTAAACTCACTTCTACCAGTCTACCCAAATTAGATGGTGTATGTGGTGAGATCATGGGCATTGGTAAAAAAACCGGTGTTAAAGTCAAAGGTCCAACTCCACTTCCTGTAAAAAGATTACATGTTGCAACAAGAAAATCACCATGTGGTAGTGGAACTGAAACTTATGAAAAATGGGAAATGAAAATGCATAGAAGAATTATCAATATTAACGCCGACGATAAAGCAATTAGACAATTAATGAGGCTAAAAATCCCTGACGATGTCTATATCGAATTGTCTTTAACATAATCTGGTATCCTTAAATTATAGAAATTTTGATGATTAACATGGTTGAAGAAGTAGAACAAATAGAGGAAGAAGCAGAAGAAACACCTGTTGAAACTTTTGATGTGAGTTATTCTTGTTTGAGATGTGGTACTAGTGTTTTAAATTCTGAATTATCTAGATTACCTGAAATCAAATGTATTTGTGGTTTCAGAGTATTCACAAAAGATAGACCTCCAGTAGTTAAAACAGTAAAAGCAATTTAGTTATCTGTCTTTTTTGTAACTGTGCTCTCTTTGTAAATGAGTTCTCATATCTTCCATGTTTGAAAAATACTTGTTACATTCTTTGCAATCATACTTTAAATCTTTTCCATGAACAATTTGTTTATGGTTCATTACTTCTTCTTCTTTTGAAAATTTCTTATCACAAACTTTACATTTAATTTTTTTAAAGAATCTCACTTTTATCCAAACTCTGCTTTCTTTTCATCCCAGCACGTTCTACAAAGCTGACCTTCTATCTTCCAGTTGCCTTTTGGATTATATCTGATGAGTCCCATTTTACCTCCGCATAGGGAGCAGAAATTCTTTTTCTTTCCATGATCTTCTTCTTTTTGTTCAAAGCATTTTTTGCATAACAAACCTTCCATGTCCCACTGCCATCGGGGTTCCCACAAATCTGTAATTTTTTGTGTCATTCCACATACGACACATGGTTGTCTTACTTTTCCTTCATAGTATTCTTTTGATTTATCAAAATGACAATCTCCGCATAGAGGACCTTTGACATTCCATTCTCTTTTTGGTTTATGTTTGTGAGTAAGTTCCTTGTTACAAACACTGCAAAATGATGGTTTTTTGCTAAATAGGCCCATTGTTCCTCATAATATGATATATTCTATAAATGTAAACAAAATAAAAATAACAAAAAATGCTTATTCGCTTAAGATTTTTTCAAGAGCTTGACTTGCATTAAGCATGCCGTTTCTCTTGGCAAATTCTTCGATCATTTTGTATTGCTTTTCAGTAAAACATACTGGCATTGAACGATTTTCCATATCTATAGTCCATATTTTTACCTAATATCTTTTTCTCTTGAGGAAGATATTTCAAACCATTTTTTCAATATTGTTTATGGTCAGAAAACGACAAATTTTGGTAATTGGAAATAATACAAATGGTTGCACTCCAAAACATGAAAAAATTGCTTATGATATTGGAATTGAAATTGCAAAATCTGACTCTGTTTTGATTAATGGTGGCTTGGGCGGTGTGATGGAGGCTGCATCCCATGGTGCACATGATGCAAATGGATTGACCGTTGGAATAATTCCTCAAGATGATGCTTCTTTGGCTAATGAATTCTGTGATATTGTGATCCCTACTGGAATGGGCCTTACTCGTGATTATCTTAATGCTCTAAGTGCTGATGGTGTCATTATTGTTGGAGGTGGGTCTGGGACTTTATCTGAAACATGTGCATCATATATGTACAAAAAACCTATGGTTGTAATTAAAAATCTTGGAAGTTCAGTTGATCCGTACATTGATGGATATGTTGATCATAGAAAAAATATCAAAATAATTGGTGTTGATACTGCACAAGAAGCAGTACAGAAAATTTTAGAGTTGATTTCTAATTAGATGAATTAATTACATTATTGTATTTTTTTGCAAAATGTCTCACTATGTAAATTGATATAATTATGCTCAGCGGTATTGAGATTAAATTTCCATACGTTTCACCTATTGCAAGCTGAATGGGAATCATCCATAATGCAAAACCTATTAGAATATTAGATGACTTGCGTATTTACAAGCAAAACCCAACCTTTCATTCCATTTGATTTGTAACTGTTCTATACCATCACGGTATTACAATGAATTCTTTTTTCCATTTTATCTTGTAATTGACAATTCCACAGACAATTTCACTAACCGTGTCATACCTTGATAATTTGTTCCTAAATACCTCACTACTTATCCTGAATTTCTTGATTCGTGCAATGGCATGTTCCACTTTGACTCTTATCTCAGACTGTGTCTTGTTGTATGCCTTTTGCCAAGCGGTGAGCTTTTTGCCCTTTTTTTTCTTGTATGACAAAACACTGATCTGATTTTCAAAGTCTTTCTCAACACCCAAATACCCAAGATCAAAAAACTGGAATAGTACTTTGGACAATGTTGGATGCTTTGACTTGTATATCCTGTAATCATGATGATTGCCAGGCGCATGAGGTGATTTGTGAATTATCTCACCGTTGAGATTTGTCGTTATTTGGTTTTGCACTGTGTGTTTTTTCTTTTTTCCTGAATAGTGTGTGTCTTTCTTTTGGTACGATTTTTTGGTCTTGGGATTGGATGCTCTGTTCTGTCAGTTATTGCAATCAGTTCGGGAAAGAATTCCAAGAGTTGCTGCATGTTTGCAATCTTTTTTGAATCTGCATATTTTTTAGAAGGGATTGGCACGGACTGTTTTATTGCAGGCTCTAGATATTTGATGCCTCTGCACACATTTGATTTGTCCAAATCAAATATCATGCCCAATAGGTCATGTCGCATATGTTCGGTAGTACATCAAAAGCATCAGGATTCTGTCCTTGAGGGGCAAATCAAACCTGTGGCCTGCACCGAATACCTCTTTTCCTGTTTTTTGACAGACGGTTTTCTTTTGTAATTTTGTAGTTTTTCCCTATTTCCTTGCACAGTGAATTAAATTGCTGTACGGCAAGACCGGTAACGGAGAGAAACTGTTTGGGTTTTTTTGCTAGTTTGGTGCAATTGAACATGAAATCAAGTAGTTACGCCTCAGCTTTGGATCTTGTTGTTAGAAAATGTTGAGATTGTACTCAAATTGTGCTAATCGCGCAAGACATCTATTAGAAATCTTGTCATGTTAAGTGATTAAATGATGGAGGGGGATATACAAAACATAAGTTCCATATCTTCAATCATAATTTCTGTTATTAGTGGTATGGTAGTAGTTCTATGTGTTTACTTTTTCTCTCTTGTCAAGTCTAAAATTATACAAAATAAACAAATCAATTCATTAAGAAATTATTTAAAATCTCACCAAAAAAGCATAGAGAATGTTAAACTTGGTGGTGAGAATATGAAAATTACTATTGAGCAAGCACGATTTGCATTTTACAAAGCTATAGTATCTGATGCTCGTTTAGTGGTGTTTCGTTATAAAGAATTGTCTGACAAACAAATTTATGATATTTTGATTATTTTAAATCAAGAACAACGTTTTATAGATGAAATTTTACATAACCGTATGCCTAATGATCTTATAACTTATAATCAGTTTTTTGATAAATTTAAAAAACTTTCTTGGCTTAAATTTAATTAATTTAATTTTCACCTAAATTTTACCATTTCTAGTAACTGGATCAAATTTATTTCTAAAAAACATACCTTAGTTTCAGTAGATAGGAAAGTGCTACTCAACATACTCTAGAAAATAATTTTGTTTTTCATTTCTAATCATTTGTATGACAAACAATCTAAAGAAACATTTGAGTATCTCAATTGATATGATTGGTTTACAGTTTGTATCTGGTTCATCTCGCAGAACACAGTTGGTCATCACCCATGCGT
>JARPSM010000157.1 GCA_029782475.1 Nitrososphaerota archaeon | reverse complement strand
AATTATTGTAACACGATCTCCAGGCACAACGTGATCAACCATCAAACATGACTTGTCATAATTCTATTTGTGTTTATATGATAATTCCCTTGAGAGACTCTACAGAATTTGTTATTTTTTCAACACAAAAATCAATCTCTTCTTTTGTGTTGAATCTGCCCAAACCGATACGTATGGATGAGTGAGCCCTATTCTCATCATGTCCTAACGCAAGTAATACGTGAGATGGCTCTACTATCTGAGTCGTACATGCAGAGCCTGTAGATATTGCAATCTCTTTTGACACAGAGTTGATTATCGCCTTGCTCTCAACATTTGGAAAATACACATTAAGATTGTGTGATAGTCGTTTTGTTGGATGTCCATTTAACTGTCCGCCTATAGATTCAAACACCTTGAGCATCTCGTCTGTCCACAACTTGAATCGTTTGTTTTCTGGTTCCATCTCCTTTTGTGAAATTTCTACAGCTTTGCCAAGTCCAACAATTCCCGGAACATTCAGTGTACCGGAACGAATGTTTCTCTCCTGTCCACCGCCATGTATGATTGGTTCAGGTTTTACCCTTGGCCTCATCCCTCTAACGTATAGAGCTCCGACTCCTTTTGGCCCATACATTTTGTGTGCAGAAAATGACATTAGATCAATGTTCATCTCCTCAACATTAATCGGAATATGGCCAACTGCCTGTGCGGCATCAGTATGAAAAAGAATATTTTTCTCATGGGCTAGTCTTCCAATAGATGCTACATCTGCAATCGTTCCAATCTCGTTATTTGCAGCCATTATGCTAATCATTACTGTCTCATCAGTAATTGCACTCTCCAAGTCTGCCAAGTCAATCTGACCGTGCTCATCAACTTGAAGATATGTGATCTTTTTGCCCATTTTCTCAAGATGTATTGCAGTATCAAGTATGGCCTTGTGTTCTGTAACGCATGTAATCAGATGGTTTCCACGATCCTGATATTTCTCCATAGTTCCAATGAGCGCAATGTTGTTTGACTCTGTAGCCCCTGATGTAAATATGATTTCGTCATGTCTTGCATTTATCGCATTTGAGATTCTCTCTCTTGCCGACTCTACAGCAACTGATGCATCATAGCCATACGGATGATCCAGACTAGATGCATTTCCAAACTTTTCTGTAAAGTATGGCATCATCTCATCTAATACTCGTGGGTCTAGCGGTGTAGTTGCATGCGAATCAAGATAAATTGGAAATTTGAGATTAGACATGTTTTGACCCCTCATTTCTCATATTGAATATATAATCAATGTAATGTTTCATACTGCATTTGCTTCCAAAAGTTTTTCAAAGTCATCTAATTTGTCTATTCGTGGAAAGAGCATGGTTGCACCGCGATTCACATGAGCCCTAATCATGCGGTTTGCATATTTATCATAGTCTAGTTTGTCCTCTCTTAATCTCTGCTGAAATAGCATGGAAAAAATCACCTCATTTTTTCCAAACAAGACATGTGGTAATAACTCCATTCCATGTTCGTCATACATATCGGGATTTGGTATGCTAGGATCATTTAGGGACAAACAGATTCCAAATCTTGCAAGTACATTTATTGGAAGACCAGTCTTGTGTTTGAGATTTCCCAGGTGGTTCTGTCCCCGTATTGACAGGCGTAGCTTATCTAGTCTGTGCAATCTTATCCTCCATGAAATAACCTGATGTAACAGTTGTAACTGAACGATCTTGATCACATGTAATTCTGTATGATTTGGATATGGATTCAGACAAATTCTCATATTCCTTTGGTCCTATCTCCCTGTCAGTCGATAACAGTACTGTCTGATGTGATGCATATGGGTAGAATTTCTTTGTAAGATTAAGCAGATGCTGACCATCCAACCTTCCAAGAGGCGTATCTATTACAAATGGCAAGGATCTCCCACATGTTCGTGCTATGGCCCACAATAGTGCTGTACCAACAATTTGCCTCTCCCCCATTGATAAAAAATCGCCTGGAATCTGATCTTCATCATTCTCGTAGGCCTTTATTTCAAAAGTATTTCTATCAATTACGATTTTACGTATGGAATTTTTATGCAGCAAGAGTTTTGCAGTATAGAGAAGATTTGACTCCAGCTCCTGAATCTTTTTCTCTTTGAGGCCTGAATAATACTCATCTAGTACATTTTGCATCTTGGATGCTAGTTGCACACCTGTAGCTGCAGTCTTCTCACTGTGTATTAAAGTAAACATGTTTTTTAATTTGTTTTGAAGTATTTTTTTGTAAGATTTTTTGGATGATAATTTCTGTTCAATATGTGTGATTTCGGCCGTTAAAACCCCAATCTCCTTGTGCATTTCGTTAATCTCAGTTATACGCGGGCCAAGCTCATCATCTTTTGGAATCCTTGCAATGTCTGCCTCTACATTCTCAATTAATAGTGTCGTATCTGCATAGGTCTTGATTGCATCAGACAATGATTTGTGTCCTTCCCTTATTTTCTTGATAATGTGTATTAAAAAATCAGCGTCACCTGGAGAAAGATCAAATACTATTTCACCTTTGTGCAATGTACCAATATCTTGCATCATGTTCAGTATGCGCAAAGACATTGCAGAACCATCTGTATTTTTGGGCCAGAATTTGGGATCACTCATTTGTTTTTTCATTTCAGGTATGAATAATTCGACACTCATGTTTGTGCATGTTGTATACAGAATTTTTGCATCTTCTCTAACCTGTTTTGCTATTTTGTTTAGCAGTGATAATACTAAATAAAATGGGGCATCACCTGAAAGGTCCTCCTGAATTTGTTTTCTTTGATGTCTTATTTTTTCTTCTAGGACCGCCTTTTGTGTCAAGAGATCTCCGCGAATGTCTGCATAACCTCCACCTATGCTAGATATTGTGGACTCTTTGGTACTGATCCTTGTTTTTAGATCATTTATCTCAGATAATTTTTTTTCATATTCAATGTTCAAAGAATCTATATCTAATGCTAGCTGCTCTTTCTCCTGTGTTGTTTCTTCATATTGTATAGTCATAGAATCATTCTTGTTATCTGATTTTCTCAACATGTACAAGTTCAGATCAGCATGCAGTCTATGAACAAGATCTGCACCAATAAGTGTCTCAAGTGATCTCTTTATCTCGTCATTGTATTGCCCCTTGTTTTCTGTGACTCGTACTATTTTTTCCCCATCAAAAAAGAATAATTTTGCGATTCCAAGTGGCAATAGTCCTTCAATAAATGACTGCCATTGCGATTCATCAACGTCATTTAGTATTTGGTCGTTCTTTTTTACAGAAAAGGACTCTGTGACTGTCATTCCATCTACACTCCAATTTCGATTTATCACGTATCTGTCTTCAGAACCATTATGGTAGAATCTAAAGGCAATCTGCACTGATGCAGAGTCTGCGCGTTTTTTATTGCTACGATGTATCTTGTCATATATGAAACTGAGATACTCTTTTTTTGATTTTTTTACTCCAAAGTACGCCTTGCCATACAGTGCGATCATCATAGATTCCAGTATTGTTGTTTTTCCTGCCCCATTGAATCCACCTACAAGTATGATTGGCCTGTCAGGCGTAGTCAAAAGTTCAAAATCATTTTTTCCTGCATATACGCCATAGTTGCAAATAGACAGATGTTCCAAAAGCATTATTCAAAAATCTCCTTTATTTTGCGCTTTTTTTCACTTGCATCATGGACTGCCTCCTTCATGTCATCACGCCATTCCTCAGAGAGAATTTTTGAGAGCGAATCATGTACCTTTTGTCTACGTGATATTCCTTGCATATCAAACTCTACTTGCAATGCTCTTGAAAGAAGTTCATACGGCATTCCATGTTTGTTGCATGATGCCTCTAGTTCTGTCTGTTCAACATTTCCAAACGCACCTAGGTCTTCCTTGCTTGCTGTAATGTCCTTGCCCGTTATTTTTTTGTAAATTTCATATGCAGAGTTTTTCCAGTCTCCTCTTTCAACCCTCCAAATGCGTTGAATCTCATGTATCTCATCATCATGGATTAATGCAAGTTTTGGATCAGGACCATTCTTACGTACTGCATTTTGTGCCTTTAAGAGATTCTCTAAAATTTCCTTGCAAAACTCAAACTTGTATGGTCCATAAGTAACTCTGTCGTTCCAAAATATGACATGTCCGTTTCTATGCTTCAAGTCACGATATTTATTTTTCTGTGCAGGATCTTGCGTGTCCTTTAACATCTGTCTTAGTTCCAGTAATGGCTCCATCCATTCCTCGCCATTATCTATCAAACTTTCCATAGATTTGTCATGTTCGACTACAGTACATACCCAGCAACCAAATCTGCTATTTCCACATGATGAGGTACTGGTATCAACAACTAGCGGACATTCTGATGCGTTTGCATCTCTATACATGGATAAAAGATCACGATTGTTCTTGCCCCATGGATTCTCCACTTTTTGCAGCAGATAATTCCACACATCTTCTGTGGTAAAATCGCGTAGTGGAACATAAATGAATGCCTGTGGCAGCATGTTGTGATGTGACAAATGGCTTCCTTTGATGCGGTGATTGTTAATCACCTGAGCCCTTGTACTGCTTTCGTCTTTTCGACTTCCAAGCACCATTACTACTTCTCCATGCTCTGAGACTTTATCTTCAATGAATTTATTGGCACTCTTTATCTTTAGTCTGTCAGTACACCATCTAAACGTGTTTGATGGTGCAGGATATCCCTTGCCTATCATGCATACCCAGAATGTATTATCCAGAATAGGCCGGACAAGATTAGTCTCAATGGGAAGTGATGATTTCTTTGCAGCAATCTCTATTTTCTCAAGGGAATCAGTCACAGTTTCAACGATTTTGGGTGATTCAACAAGCGTATCTGAGGATATTACATAGATTTTCTTTGTAATCTTGGATTTTGGAAGTTTTTCTAATGCGGACCAAATAATCTGTATCATGCAGGTAGAGTCTTTACCACCTGAAAATCCTAAAATCCACGGTCTTGAATCTCCGAGATACACTTCCTGTATCTCAGCATAAATGTCATTCAAGGTTCTAGATTTGAATATTGATTCCATTATTTGGCACCACAGTATTCCAGTATGATCTTGGCTGCATTATTCATGCCTGCTTTAGTCTTTGTCATCTTGCCGTTAATTATTATTTTACCATCCCATTCAGGGTTTGTCCTGTTCCAGTCAATTCTTTGTAGACCTACAATCTTTTTCTTCCAATCTTTTGGATATTTTTTTACAAGATGATTTCCTGCAATAGCAATAGCTTCTAGCATGTTTGTGTTTGCATGGACAAAATCCTTTCTCAACTCTGCCGGAGTTACTTTTTTGTCTATCAGTAAACCCCATTCAGGAATATTTTTTGCAACCCTATTCCAAAATTCAATGACTAGTTCTTTTTCATCATTTTTTAGATTCTTGTTTTTGCCAAGAAAAATCTTTGTTGCAAGTTCAATGCCGTTGAGTGTAAAAAATTTAGTTGAACGATTAGAGATGCTGGTCTTTTCCATCTCTATCTTATTGTGAAATACCTTGATATTTTTTATCATATCTACTACAAATGTTGCAAAGTCGTTGCGCCTATCATAAAGAATGCCAAGTGACTTTGTAGGTTTTACTGCATGTTTGTTGAGGTCTGCAAACATTTGTTGGCTTTTCTCAAGCTTCAAGTCCTCAAAAAATACTACAGATATTTTATCCCGTCCCAGTTCGGGGTTCTCTTCTATTGCCTCTTTTATTGCAGCTGCACGGTGTTGTCCATCATTAATTAAAATTGCAGCATCTTGAGAAATTGAAATCTCACCAAGATCTGTATCTGTTGAAATTGATTTGAATCTTATTTTACCATCTACGGATGCTGTAATTGATGAAAAAGTATAATCATTTGGATTTTGCAAAATATAATCACGTATTTTTGGAATTCTAGACTTGCGAAGGGTTCTTTGAGCTCTATGCTCTGCTGGAATATCTGCATCCTTGAATGTGAAGAATCTTGATACTGATTTTAGTGTACACATGGCAATGTAAAAATCACAACCTGCCTGCCTGCCACGTATTGCTTTATAGGTGAGATTGTTAACTACCATTTTTTCTCCATTTTATGCCTAATTTGGAAGTCTATTTTTGAATCAAAATTATTCATTTCTATAATTAGTGAATTTGTACGGTATATAACCTTAAACGGTAATTGGCTTCCTAGAAATCATCAACCAAACTAATGAAATGA
>JARPSM010000148.1 GCA_029782475.1 Nitrososphaerota archaeon | reverse complement strand
AATTCCTCAAATTATCAAGATAAAAAGATCCAGATACAAGCATCATGTGCCTATTTTATTGAAATAATTGTTGTGAATCAGTTGAGACAGGGGAAAATATTATTTGAAATACAAAGAATGGTTTACTTTTCCATCTACTGAACTTTAACTTTCTTTCCACTGTCTTTGTTTTTTATCGTATTCTTCTCTACTGTATCTAATTGAAGCAGGTGCTCCAATTACAACTGTATTTTCAGGAACATCTTTTGTTACAATTGCCCCCATTGCAACAACACTGTTTTTTCCTATGGTTAGACCTGCTTTGATAACTGCACGTGCCCCAATGATTGCATTGTCTTCAATTGTAACTCCTATCATTTTATTGCACATTGGATAAGGATCATTTGTTAATACTGCTGCAGGTCCAATGAACACATTTTTTCCAATTCTTGAAAGCGGTGGTATGTATGCTTGACCTTCAATTCTTGTGTTCTCGCCAATTTTTACATCATAATCCACATGTGCTAGTGAACCGATACTGACATTATTTCCAATCTCTGTATTATCACCAACATATGAAAAATGCCAAATCTTGACATTCTCGCCAATCTTTGCTTTCTCTGAAATAAAATTACTAACCATTATCTCACAAGTGCCATGGGTTTGCATTTGCAGTAATTTTTTCAGGTAATTTGTCCTTAAAGTTTTTCAAAAATTCTATTTCTTGTTTCTTATCACGAAGTTCATCTGGTAGCATTATTGGAATTTCCTCAATTATTGGGTAAAATCTAGAACATTTTGGGCAGAAAATCGCACCTTCTGAAACAGCATTGTCTTTTTCATTTATTTCAAATAATTCTAAAGGGTGAGTTTTGTCAATAGGGCAAGCCAAAATATCCATCATTGTTTTGTTCATTTTAGATCCAGATAGATTGGGATTCCCTTTTGACTAGATAAAAGTGCCGCTTCAGCAATTTTTGTAACATTTACTGCTTCTTGAGATTTTACAACTAGATCATTTTTACTCTCAATTGCTCCAAGGAAACTTTGAATTTCTAATGATAATGGCTCTTGTTTTTCATTTTGTATAGTTTCAGAACTCTCATCTTTTTCTATAATAATTTCTTGGGTGATAAAATCAGATGAAATAATTGCATCTGTACATACTGCATTAAATTTTCTTAATTTTTTAGGAGTAATCCAATTGGATGTTATGATTGCAACTTTATCATTTTTGTATCCTAACATTATGCTTGTGAAATCTTCATGTTCATGTTTTATTTTCCCTGCTTTGGCAAATACTACTTGAGGCATTTCATCAAATAACCAATTTGCAGTATCAATATCGTGAACTGATGTATCATAAATAATTCCCACATCTTTAATGTGCAGAGGCATTCTGTTTTCTCTGTGAAATTCAAGCATTACTAAATCGCCATATTTTTTCTCTTTCACCATCTTTTTTACTACGTCTACTGCAGGATTGAATCTTTCAATGTATCCACATGTTAGAATAACTTTATTTTTTTCTGCAATTTTAGCAAGATTTTGACCGTCTTCAGATTTGTATGTCATTGGTTTTTCAACAAAGACATGTTTTCTTGCTTCTAGCAATTTTTGTGCAATTGCAGTGTGAGTTGATGTAGGAGTTACCACAAATGCCACATCAAATTCTTCTGCAGATAGTAATTCATCCAGTGATGTGTAGTGATTGACAGAATATTTTTCTCCATACTCTTTACTTTTTTGAGAATCTGCATCACATACGGCCACTAGCACTCCTAATTGTGATAAAATTCTTGTATGGTTCTTTCCCCATCCGCCGGTTCCGATTTGAACAATTTTCATCTAATACACCTTAGTTAACCAATGAGAATAATCATCATTTTTGTTCATTACTATCTCTGTATACATATCCATCATTTTTTTAGTAATGTCTCCAGGTTTACCGTCTCCTATTTGCTTTGAATCCATTTTTATGATTGGTGTAATTTCAGCTGCTGTTCCAGTTAGAAAAATTTCTTCTGATATGATTAGTTCACTTCTTGTGATATCTCGTTCAATCATGTCAATATCCAAATCCTTTGCAATTTTGATAATTGCATCGCGAGTAATTCCTTCCAAAGCTGATGATGCAAGTGATGGGGTGATTAATTGACCGTTTCTTACAATGAAAACATTCTCACCTGGTGCTTCACTGACATTTCCATTATGATCAAGCAAAATTGCCTCATCTACGCCATTTCGTTTGGCTTCTTGTGTCGCAATGATTGAATTCAGGTAATTTCCGCCCATTTTGGCTTGAGGTGGGGTTGACATGTCTGAGAATTTTCTCCAAGATACAACTCCTGCTGTAATTCCATTCTTACTAAACAAATTTCCAAAAGGAAAAGTAAAGATTGTAACATTTGTTGGTGCCTTTTCTGTAACATGAAGATTGATTCCATAATCCCCAACAAAATAAAATGGTCTTATGTAACATGATTTTTTTATTTTATTTTTTTTACAAATCCCAATTATGGCATTTGTAATTTCATCATCTGAATAATTAAGTGAAATATTGTAAAACTGTCCTGATCTTCTAAATCGTTTTACATGCTCATCTAATCTAAACACATTGAGATTTTTTCCATTCCAGTATGCTCTAATTCCTTCAAAGACTGATGTACCATAATGAATTGCATGTGTTGTAATTGGAACTTGTGCTTTTTCTGTAGGGACATATTTTCCATCAAACCAAACATATTTTGAAAGAGGAAGAAGTGCCATGGAAAAAATTGCACTACCTGTGTATTAATCTCTATTTATTTTGAATATCCTTCTTTAGGAAATTTCATTCCTACTATTCTTGTAGTTTGATCTTCTTCATTTGCAAATTTTTCAACTGTTTCCCATTCTTCGTTAATAATTTTGACTATTTCTTCAGGAACGTCTTCTTTCCAAATTGATTTTTCCCCTAGTGCTGCATCATACAATTTCTCCTTCACTGATGTTGCTGAGAGTGCTTTACGTTCACCAATTTTTGGTTTCAATCTATACATTTTCAACATGTATCCTTCTGCCTTGTCACCAGTGTATGAAAAATAATCCCCTTCGACTTCGTTGAGTATTTGTTTTCTTAATTTCCATGATTTTCTTCTAACTAGTGGTGGGAGATATTTTTTGAATGGTGCTTGAAATGCATAATCATCAGTTATTTTTATTGTATCTCCAAAAATAGATTCAAGCATTTTTTTCCTAGCTTTGAAATTAAATGGAAAACTCTTACTGTTTATTTCTCTGTCTTCGTCCTTGAAGACTACTGGCATTACTTTAACGATGTCTGCCTGATTTTTTAATTCTTTAATTATTTCAACATGTGCGTTTGTCACTGGATTTAGATGTGCAAGATAGAGTGCCGTAATCAATTACATCACGATAATAATTCTCATATTTCAATGATTAATTTTCTAAAAGTTTTATCCGTATGATTCGTATTTGACTTCAAAGCTTCCATCATCACGTTTGTCTTGTTCTGTGACAAAGCCTTTTGGATTCAAGAAATCCATTACTCCATCGATGGTTCCTTGCCATCCACAAACATAGAACATTGTATTTTCTTTAGTTATTTTATCGCCAATTAATTCTTCTAACGGTGAAAGTTCGCCATCTCTTGGTCTTAGAAATGTTTCAACTCTGCCAACTTGGCCTGCCCATGATCTGTTAAACCATTCTTGTGGTCTACTGATTGCTGCTCTGTATCTGAAATTCCATTGGTCTTTTCCTTTAGCAATACTTTCATTTTCAAGATTAGATAGCAAGTCTTTGTAGCTTAATTCATCTACATAACTTGCTCCATGTAAGACGATTATTTCGCGTTTATCTCCAGTATCATGAAGATGTTGTGCAAAACTCACAAATGGTGCAAGACCTGTCCCTCCACCAATACAAACAATTCGGCGTTTATCTTTTTCACCGTTTGCAAATTCTTCATTAATTAGTAAAGCTCTACCAGTTGGTTTTAACCAAAGAATTTCATCTCCTTCTTTTACATTAAATATTTGAGTAGTTAATCTACCTGGAAGTGGTTTTCTAACCCATCTGATAACTAACTCTACATAGTCTTTATTTTCTGGATGCGATGCAATTGAATATGCACGTCTGACAATTTTTCCATTTTCCACAGGATTTGGTAATCCTAGAGTGATGAATTGACCTGCTTGGTATTCTGGAACAGGACCATCGTTTGGAACTATTCTGATAATTACGAGATCTTCTTTTAATAATTGAACATAAGTGACAGTTGCTTTGTTATCCACGACCATAACGATTGAATCAGTATTTGCAAGGTTAAATATATTGTGTTAATTTCATAACACGATTTTCTAATTGACCGCTAAACGTTAATAACCAATTTGAAAAACATATTTCGATCAGATTTCTGATTATTGGGCCGGTCGTCTAGTCCGGTAGGATATGTGCATGGCATGCATGGGATCGAGGGTTCAAATCCCTTCCGGTCCACTTATTTTTTTATTAATGAAATCATTTTTTCGATTTCTGGATCTTTTTCTTTCAAAATCTCATTGATTTTTTCTTCTGATAATTGAATTTTTAATTCAATGATTGCATGTAGTGCACTTTTCTTTACTTCTATGTTGGAATCTAACAGTGCTTCAAGAAAAATTTCTTTTGCCTCTATAGCTTTTAGATGACCTAATGCTCCTAAGGCGCATGATCTTACTGTTGAACTTTCATCTTTTACAAGTTTGATTATTTCAGGAATGGCTGATGTTTCATTTCTATTTGCTAATACCAGAGATGTAAAACCTCTGATGTTTTTATTTGCAGTACTTAGATTGTTGATTAAAAAATTTGAAATTTTATTTTTATTTAATAAAAGTGAACTAAATGCTTCCCCTCTAACTTCAAAATCATCATCATCTAACTTTGAAATTATTTTTTCTAACAGATTTGGATTATCTTCATTATCCAAAGTCTCCAAAATTTCAATTTTTTCTTTACTGTTCCCAAATTCTAAAACTTTTGAAATGTTTTCCAAGTTCTGACCAAATTCTTTCTTTCTAGTTAATAATAGTTCAATTCTTTCAATTTTTTCATTAAATTTGAAAATATTCTTTTAGCTTTAAATTATCCTTAAATACAAAATTTTACATGTCAACTGAAACCAGAGACACCGTATTCATTGGTAAGAAACCATTGATGGCATATGTAACATCAGCGCTAATTCAATTGGCAAACTTACCTTCCGTCAACATCAAAGCTAGAGGACTCAGCATAGGTCGTGCTGTGGATGTAGCTCAAATCATTGCAAGAAAAACAGAAAATGCAGGCTACGCTATCGGAGAAATTAAAATTGATTCCGAAGCATTAGAGTCACAAGACGGTAGAACTAGAAATGTTTCAACAATAGAAATTGAAATAAAGCGAATTACGTCTTAATCGTACTTCACTTGAAATTTTTTATTTCATTATTTCTTTGATTTTTTTGTATTTTTCTCCATTTTTCTAAACTTTGGAAGTTCAACCAAGTCGTTAAACTGATTAAAATCAACAACTTTTTGTTTAAACTTTGAGGTATTCCCTGACTTTTTTAATTCAGTTAGGATGTTCATTGTTGCAAATGTATTTGCATACAAAACAGACAATGGATAGAGAATGATATTGAATCCCATTTTACTTAATGATTCTGCTGAACTTAATGGAGTTGCTCCACCCTCAATCATATTTGCAACAAGTGGTGCATTGATTTCTTTTCCAATCTTCTTCATTTCATCAATTGATCTTGGTGCTTCAACAAAAACAGCGTCTGCACCTGTTTTCTTGTTTTGTTTTCCACGTTCAATTGCTTCATCTAACCCTTTAGTTGCCCTCGCATCCGTTCTAGCAACAATGATGAAATCTTTATTTTCTCTTGCATCAATTGCAGCTGACAATTTCTCTGTATACTCTTCTTGAGGTACGACTTCCTTTCCTTGCATGTGGCCGCATCGTTTAGGCCATTGTTGGTCTTCTAAGAATATACCTGATGCCCCTGCTGATTCTAATTCTTTTACTAATTTCCAAACGCTAAGTGCATTCCCATATCCTGTATCTGAATCAACAATTACAGGAACTTGTACTGCTCTACAAATTCTCCTGGCATTATCCACAGTTTCTGTAGCGCCAATAAATCCATAATCTGGCATTCCAAATAATGAGGCAGATGTCCCATATCCTGTTTGGAACATTGCATCAAATCCTACTTTTTGAGCAATTTTTGCACCTAGTGCATCATAGACTCCTGGGATAACGAGTGGTTTTTTTGATTTTAACATATTTTTCAAATTTTTCATAATTGTGTTCTTTTCCTAAATTATTTATGATTTTAATTAAATTACTGAGAAAGGAGAATCTATTTTTAGAATCAAATTGTTCTGCTATTATTCGATCTTAATCTCTTTGCCTTTTTTCTTTACTTTTTTCTCTTGAATTTTTTTTAGTTCAGATTCTAGAAATTGCTTGTATTTGTTGGTCTCCTCATCTGTCATATTGGCAAAATTAGAACTTAGAATAGATCCCATTGCGGCAATCTTCTCTAGTAGATCTAAAGCAACAAATCTTCCCACATTTCCTAATCGAAACAACACCTCGAGTTGTTTTTTAACAATGTCATTTATTTTGTCTACATCTTCTGCTGTATCTTTTCCTTTCTTTGTTAATTGATATTTCCCATCTTTAGTTTCTTCAATTAATCCTTCATCTAGCAATCTACCTAACAGAGGATAAATTAATCCTGGCGAAGGTTTCCAAATCCCGTTACTTTGTTCAACTGCATAATCGATAATTTCTTTCCCTGTATGTGGAGTCTTTTTCAATAATTCTAAAATAAAATACCTTGAAAATCCTCTTGGAACTGAGCTTCCTACTCTTTGAAACCATTCTGAAATCATCACTAGTGATATCACTAGTGATATATTTTAATATTTTGGATCATGCCTATCAATTACTACATATTTATCCCGCCCAAAGCAAGTTTGACTGAAAAATGGTAGATTCCTTAGAATTTGACTTAATTATTTGTGGTTCAGGATTAGCAGGTTTGCGTGCAGCAATCGCTGCTGCTAAAAAAGGACCTCATCTGAAAATTGGAGTTGTATCTAAAGTACAAGTAATGCGTTCTCATTCTGTTTCTGCAGAAGGTGGAACTGCTGCAGTTCTTTTTGAAGATGAAGGTGATACAATTGAATCACATGTTTATGATACTGTCAAAGGAAGTGACTTTCTTGCAGATCAAGATGTTGCTGAAAGATTATGTGTTGAGATGCCACAAGAAATTCATCAATTAGATCATTGGGGAATGCCATGGTCCAGACGCGATGATGGAAGAATTGATCAACGAAATTTTGGCGGCTACAGTTTTCCTAGAGCAACATATGCATCTGATAAAGTTGGTTTCTTTGAAATGCAAACTTTGTATGATACATGTCAAAAATTTGAAAATATTGAATATCTTAACGAATGGTTTGTAACGTCAATTATTCATGATGGAAAAAAATTCATGGGTGTTACTGCAATTGAATTAGGTTCTGGTACATTTTACATCATCAAAGGAAAATCTCTAATAATTGCAACTGGTGGTGCTGGAAGATTATACAGCTTTTCAACTTATGCCCTTTCTTCAACTCCTGATGGTTTGGATATGGGATTACGTGCTGGTATGGCGCTCAAAGATATGGAATTTGTTCAGTTTCATCCAACAGGAATTTTGCCATCTGGAATTCTAATTACAGAAGGTGCCAGAGGAGAAGATGGTTATCTTCTTAACAATAAAGGTGAGAGATTTATGAAAACATATGCAGCTGGTAAAATGGAATTAGCTCCACGTGATATTGTATCAAGATCAATTATGACTGAAATTGAAGAAGGTCGTGGGTTCCAACATGAAACTGGTGTTCCTTGTATGAAACTTGATTTGAGACATCTTGGAGATGAAAAAATTAAAGAAAAGTTAGGTGGTATTAGAGAAATTTCAATTAAATTTTCAGGTCAAGATCCTGCCAAGGATTTACTTGATATTCGACCTGTTTGCCATTACATGATGGGTGGCCTTCATACTGATATTGATGGTGCAACTGAAATTCAAGGAGTTTGGGCTGCAGGTGAGGCTGCATGTAACAGTGTTCATGGTTCTAATCGTTTAGGTGCAAATTCAACTTCTGAATGTATTGTTTGGGGTAAAATTACAGGTGAATTGGCAGTTGAATATATCCAAAAGAGTACACAGTCAGATTCTTGGCCACATCACTTGGTTATGGCTGAAGAAAAGAGAATCTATGATGGAATCTTTAGAGGAAACGGTGATGTTAATCCATATGAAATTAGACAAAAACTCACGGACACAATGAATGAAAAAGCATATGTTTACAAAAATGAAACTAATCTGATTGAAGGTCTTAAAATAATTCGAGATTTAAAGAAACAAACTTGGAAACACGTTGATGACAAAGCAAAAGAATACAACACCAATTTTGCAAATGTGATGGAACTTGATTCTATGTTTAGAGTATCTGAAATTGTTTTACTTGGTGCAATAAACAGAAAAGAATCTCGTGGAGCTCATGCAAGAACTGATTATCCAAAACGTGACGATGCTAACTTTTTACATCATACTCTTGCTTACTATGATCCAATTGAACCAATAATGAAAACTCATCCTGTAACAATTACAAAGTATCAGCCAGTGGAGCGGAAATACTAGATGCCACAAGACGAACACAAAGAGGGTATTGGTGGGATGATTAATCCTCGCCGATATGGAATTGAACGTGTTGCATATTTGTTAATGAGATTAAGTGGATTGGGATTATTGGCATATTTTATTGGTCATATTTATGAAACAAGTAATATTTTACGCGGTCAAGTTGGCTGGAATGATTTCATGGAAATGATTTCAACTCCTGAAGGACATATCATTATGTCTATTGTGATTGCGATGTGTGTATTTCACACTGTAAATGGAGTTCGAGTAATGTTGGGCCATGGAGGTGTTGGTGTAGGAAAACCTGCAAGACCTGATTATCCATATGATCCAGCATCACAAAATTATAGACATAAAATCGGAATCTATTCTGCAATTCTTCTAGCAGCAGTTGCAATGATGTATGGTTTGGCGGTAATGTTTGGTGAATAAAATGAGAGAAAGTACAATTATGAAAATTCACTATGGGACTGCTTTGGCAGCTGTGGCTTTAGTTGCCGTTCATATTTTGATGCGTCTTACGATGAATTATGCCGAATCTTTAGAATATGAGAATGTACTTGCAAATTACAAATTTGTCCCATATGCTATCATGTTGGAATTAATTCTGATTTTACTTTCAGTTCACGGATTTAATGGCCTTAGAGTAATCTTACTTGAATTAAAACAAGGAAGAATGTATGAAAAATCTGTTTCTTATGGTTGTCTTGCAGCAATGATTGGATTAATAGCCTATGGCTCAAGAACAATTATTATGACTAACATGGGAATGGTATAGAAATGGCTCAAGTTTCTAGTGTCTCAAACGAACAATCTCCAACTGCAAAATCTATTACTCTTAAAATTTCAAGGTATAATCCTGAACACGATGAATCAAGTGGATTCATGGAGTTTAATGTGAAATATGAAAAATGGACTACTGTTCTAGAGGCAATTCTTGATGTCAAAAAACACTTTGATCATTCTGTTGCAGTTCGTTATTCCTGTAGACAAGCTACATGTGGTTCATGTGGAATGATAATTAATGGAAAACCACGATTAGCATGTTTTACAAAAATCAGTGAATTAGATTCCAATACTGTTACAGTTGAACCAATGAATAATTTCCCAGTAATTCGTGATTTAGCTGTAAAGTTTGAAAAATTATTTGATACTCATCAAAAGATTAAACCATATCTAATTAGAGATGATACTGAACTAGTATCTGATGAAAAAGAATTCTTACAAACTCCTGAAGAGGTAGAACAATACATTCAATTTGCAAATTGTATCAAATGTGGTTTGTGTAATTCTGCATGTCCTACAATGGCTACTGATTCATCATTTGTTGGACCTCAAGCATTAGCTCAAGCATATCGATATGTTGCTGATAGTAGAGATAAAGGCAAGGATTCTAGATTGAAAATAATTGATGATTCTCATGGTATCTGGAGATGTCATTTTGCTGGCTCTTGTAGTCAAGTATGTCCCAAAGGAGTTGATCCTGCAATGGGAATTCAACTACTTAGAGGATACATGCTAGGTTTTAGTAGTTAACCTAGTTTTTTTGGATTTGGGCTATTGTTTACTTGATTGTTAATCTGTTCAGCCATAAAGTGATTTGAGACATTAACTTTAACATCTTTTACACCATCTACTTTCAAAAGATTATCATGTACATCTTGACAAATTTTAAAACCAAATACTGCTGGACAGAATGGACTGGTAAGATGTAAATCTACTTTGACATTGCTGTCGTTGATATCAACTTCATCAATTAATTCTAATTCTACAATTGATGTGTTAATTTCTGGATCTACAATCTTTGATAGCTCATCAAATATTTTAACTCGCATCAGTTTGATATCTTGGCTCATGTCGTGAAAACCATTGTTGCTATATATAACCATTATAGAACCTTAGGTAATGTATCGTTCTCGTCTTGGTACTGATTTGAGTGATATTACTTTAGATTATGTTTCATCAATTAATGATGATTCTGAAATTGCACTTTATGATATTCTTGGAAGCCAAGCCCATGCTTTGATGTTATTTCAACAAAATATCATAACAAATAATGATGTAAAAAAAATCTTGACTGCTTTAGAAAGTTTGAAAAATGAAAAATTCGATGCTTCATCTGGAGCAGAAGATATCCATGAGCTAATTGAAACATTGGTGATAAAAAAAGCTGGAATGGCTAGTGGAGGGAAAATGCATACAGCAAGATCTCGAAATGATCAAGTTGTTTTAGATATTAGAATGAAAATTAGAGATGATATCAACATCATTTGTAATTGTCTTTTAGATACTATTGAAGCCCTAGTATCTGTGGCTAAAAATCACCAAAAAACAATCATGCCGCTATACACTCATCTTCAGCAAGCACAAGCTGGTCTATTCTCTCATTATCTTTTAGCCCATACTGATGCTCTGACACGGGATTTTGAAAGACTGTTTGGAACATTTGAACGAATAAATCAAAGTCCACTTGGTGCAGGTCCTGTTGGTGGAACAAGTATTCCAATTGATAGACACAGTACTGCAAAGATGTTGGGCTTTGATGGTCTTGTTGAAAATTCTATTGATGCAACAAGCACTCGAGATTTTGTAGCAGAATATGTGGCAATGATTTCTATCTTGATGACTAATCTCAGTAAAATTTCTGAGGATTTTGTAATCTGGTCTACATCTGAATTTTCATTTATTGAACTATCTGATGAATTTACATCTCCATCTAGTGTGATGCCTCAAAAAAAGAATCCTGATATTTTAGAACTTACACGAGGTAAGACTGCAGAAGTCATTGGAAATTTAACTGCAATTTTAACAACTGTTAAAGGATTACCATCTGGCTATGGCAGAGATTTACAACAAATTAAATCATCCATCTGGTCTACATCCAAAATTTCTATCAGTGCATTATTAATTTTAAAATCAATCCTTCTAACTTTGAAAGTCAATGAAAAACAAATGAAAAAAGTTACAGAATCTAGTAATCTAATTGCATTAGATATTGCTGAAAAATTGGTTCAAGAAGGAATACCATTTAGAGTGACACATAAAATTTCAGGAATTTTAGTTCATTTGGCTCATAATTCAAAAAAACCAATTTCAAAATTAACTTTGTCTGAAATTAAAACATCTGTAGCTAACACGAAAGTTGATCCTAAAATTGTTGCAAAAATCATATCTTCTACAACTGTTGTTTCATCTTTAAAAGATCGAAAATCTTTTGGTTCTTCAGGCTATGATGAACAAAAAAGAATGATTTCTGATAGAACTCAAAAAATTAACCAGTATAGATCTGATGTATTGCAAAGAGAAAATAAAATCAATACATCTATTGATGATTTGAAAAAGCAAGTTAAAGCAATAATTTAATTAATAAAGAATGGAGAGCGGGTCTAAAGGGATTATCCCCGTTTTAGTCAGTTATTTAGACCCTATTTACCAAGTTTATTCATTCTTTTTGGTAATGCCCCATCATTTGGGCCAAGATTTTACTAGTATTTTTGCCAATAATTCAAAGATATTTCTATCTCTATTGTTAAATCTAAACTCTATCTCCTTGAGATACAAATGAAAATACAACTTTGAAACTCCACGATATTGATACAGCCAGTTCTTTGCATAACTCCA
>JARPSM010000137.1 GCA_029782475.1 Nitrososphaerota archaeon | reverse complement strand
CTTTAACTATTACAGAGGAATTAGCAGAAGTTATTGCTCGCACTAAAGCTATCGAAATATCTGCATAGAAATTTTTGTTAGTTTCTATTCTTCAAGTTACCGATCTTAGGAATTTACGCTGAAATATGTTGAACAAACTTGACTCAATATCTCAATGATTTATAAGACGATTATCGAGTTTTTGACTTTATGGCAAAGGTATACGATGTACCCGCAGATGTATTGATAGAAAGACTAGCTACAGCACTGAAAAGTGAAGATATTCCTGCACCTTCTTGGATACCATTTGTCAAAACTGGTGCTCATGCAGACAAGCCTCCTCAAAATAGAGAATGGTGGCATACAAGATGCGCTTCAATTATGAGAAAAATTTACCTTAATGGTCCTATTGGAATCAATGCTTTAAGAAATGATTATGGTGGAGGTAAACCATCTGGATATGGAGCTGCACATCATAAAGATGCTGGTGGTGCAATTATTCGTAATGCAATTCAAGGGTTGGAAAAACTCGGTTATGTAGAAAAAGTTGAGAAGAAAGGAAGAATTATTTCTAAACAAGGAATGCAAAAACTTGATAGATTATCAACTGAAATTCTTAAAGAACTAATTATTGAAACTCCGCAATTGAAGATATATTCTTAGATTAAAAATGAGTTTTCCAGAATCTAATGAACCTCCTGTAGATAATACGAATCATGAATTAGCTGCACAAAAAGAACAAATCCTAAAACAAGTCTTATCTCCTGAAGCTAGAAGTAGATTAAATAATATCAAAATGGTAAAACCTGAATTATCTGATATGGTTGAGCAATATCTTATTGGAATGGCAACTCAAGGAAAACTTCCTGGTCAGCTTACTGATGAGCAATTAAAGCAAATTTTGCTATCCGCACAGCAACCCAAACGTGATTTTAAGATAAATCGAGTTTAATACAGAAAAAATATAAATTTAGAAAGAAATTCCATTCATACATGAAAGCCGTTGTATACAATGAATATGCACCAGATGATAATTATTCTAAAATCCTCAAAGTCCAGGATATAGATGACCCAAAACCAAAATCAGATGAAGTAGTTTTTTCAGTAAAATCTGCAGCTCTGAATTATAATGATATTTGGGGAATGCGTGGAGTTCCAGTTCCAGTTCCATTGCCACACGTATCAGGTTCTGATGCCGCAGGTGATGTTATCGCTGTTGGTGAGGATGTTAAAAATATCAAAGTTGGAGATAGAGTAGTATCTCATTCTAACATGTCATGTCGAGTTTGTAAAGCATGTACTGACGGTAGAGAATTTGATTGTACAAAGAGAACCATTTGGGGATTTCAAACTGGTCCAACTTGGGGAGCATTCCAAGAAGTAACTCATCTTCCTGAAGTAAATGTTTCAAAAATTCCAGAAGGTGTATCATATGATGATGCAGCAGCAGCATCAATGACTATTCTAACTTCATGGCACATGCTAGTTGGTAGGGCCAAAATTACACCAGGACAAACCGTCTTGATAATGGGTGGTGGTTCTGGAGTAGGAAGCTTTGGAATTCAAATCGCAAAACTATACAATTGTGATGTGATTGCAACTGCAAGTCCTGACAAATTAGACAAATGTTTAGAACTTGGAGCAGACTATGCAGTAGATCATAGAAAAGAAGATTGGAGTAAAGAAGTCTATAAGATTTCAAAAGAATTAGCAAAGAAAAAAGGTGAAGCCCCAGGAATTGATTTATCCTTTGATCACATTGGTGAAACTCACTGGAATCAACAATTGCAGTTGCTAAAGTATGGTGCAACTCTTGTTTCATGTGGTGCAACCACTGGTTACAACGCAAAGACTGATCTCAGACATGTGTTCTTTAAAGGAACTAATATCTTGGGTTCAACACAAGGAACCAAAGCCGAACTTGATCAAGCCCTTTACTGGATGGGTCAAGGAAAAATTAAAGCAGCAATTGACTCAACTTATACATTTGAGCAAGCAGCAGAGGCTCATACAAAGATGTTAACCGGAAAAGGAATGTTCGGAAAAATCTTGATGAAGCCAGAGGGCGTTTAGTCATTTAATGACCCAGCTTTTTCGAAGTCTTATTTTTGTTCCTGGAAATAATTCCAGATTCTTAGAAAAAGCAAAAACACTCCAAGCTGATATCGTTTGTTTTGATTTAGAAGACTCTGTTCCAGATGATGAAAAAACAAATGCACGAAAATTAATTAAATCTGCATTAAAAGCAAGGAAATTATACGATTCTTCAATTTTTGTAAGAACAAATTCACCAAGTTCCGGCAAAATTCCGTCTGATCTTAAAGAAATCGTTCAAAAGGGAATTGATGGAATTGTAATACCTAAAGTAAACAATGTAAAAGAGATGAAAAAAATTGAAAAAATATTAACAGATTTGGAAAAAACTAGAAAACTAAAACCTATTCAAATTATACCTTCAATTGAATCTGCAGAAGGAGTAGTGAATACTTTTGATATTGCATCTTTTGGAAAACGGGTGTCTGCAATAGTTTTTGGTGTATTTGATTTACTAAATGATTTGGGAGTAGAATACACAAAGGATTCTGAAGGCGAAAAATATTCTAGAAGAAAAATACCTGTAGATGCTCATGCTGCAGGAATTGCAGTGATTGATGCTATCTGGCAAGATCTCAAAGATTCTAAAGGATTAGAGAAGGATTGTAAATTAGGAAAAAGCTTAGGGTATACGGGAAAAAGTGTCATTCACCCAGATCAAATATCTGTGGTTCACAAATTATTTCACCCCAACAAAAGTGAAATCTCATGGGCTCAAAAAGTGTGCAAAATTTATCCTGAATTTACCAAGAAAGGTAAGGGGGCAACTACTGTGGATGGAAAAATGATAGATGAGGTACATTTCAAGCAGGCAAAGGCACTCCTTGAACTTGTAAAATGATGATTTTTTCTAATTAAACCTATTCCGATAATTCAATAATTGATTTCATACTGGTGCTTTTTTCAAACATTTTTTTATTTATGATTCCAATAATTCCAAACTTATCTTTTTTAATATCTAATCTTATTTCTTGAAACACGCATTGTAGTTTAGATATTTTTTTACTTTCACTAAGAACTTTACCTGATTCTATAATCAAACCATTTAAAATTAAATTTTCTATTTTTCTATATCCTGATGTTTTTGGAACTTTAGATTCTTTAATAATTTGTGGAATTGTGTATTCATTTTTTAATAATGTAGAGATGATCCTCCTGGTTTCAACTTCTCCAAACAATTCTAAAATTAAATCTTTTAAATCAGAATCTACAATAGTTACTAAAAATCCCGTATCTCTTTTTTTACTTTGAGAATTTTACTTGTACAGTTTTTTTCAAATTTATTAACATCCATGGTAGAATTTTTTCTTAGTACACTGGCAAATTTATGGAAATGTTCTATTGACAATTTTATTGACATGCCATGTTCTAAAAATAATTCCTTCTCTGTATTCTTTAAAATTTCTGAATCTAATTCTTTTTTAATTTTGCATCATAGTGCAGTTGCTATCATTCTATCAATACCACCCATACTATAGTTGCAAATGATGGAAAATATTAAAGCACTGCTCTTTACAGTATGACATCAATGTTATTGGAAATGGGTTTGATGGAGTTACAGCTGTAAAATTATTCAAAGAAACTAATCCTGATGTTGTTTTAATAGATCTCAATATGCCAAATGGAAGTGGATTTTATGCGATTAAAAAAATTCAAGAGATTAATCCTAAAGCACGAATAATCGCTGTAACTGCAGATGAAAGTTTTACAACTGAAGAAAAATTCGAGAAATTAAACATACCTCTTATCCAAAAACCATTTAAAATGGATCAAATTATTTCTATAATTAAAAACTGAGATTCCCATTTTTGGAACTTTTCATATAATGTTATATTCAAAACTTCATACAATATCTGTGATAGAAATGAGTAAACGCGTAACAATAATGATTGATGATGATCTTGACAAAAAACTTAGAATGCGTCAAGCAAAATTGATTCAACAAGAACAATTATCATATAGTTATTCCAAAGTTTTGAATGAAACACTTCGTAAAGTTTTGAAATAATTGATTATTTTTTAAATTTTTAATTAATTAGAATAGATTAAAGATAATGAAAATTCTCTAAATAAGCGATGGTAGATCTTCTTGATCCTTCAAGTGTGATAACTAGAATGTTTAATGCTGAAAAATATGAAGAGATGTACGCATATTGCAAAGGGTTGTTGAAAAAAACTCCCAATGATATGCTTGCTCTACAAAATATTTCGTTATCTTTGATTTATCTAAAAAAATATGAAGAATCTATTGATTATTGTAATAAAGTTCTAGAAATAAAAGACTCTGATACATATGCCTTAAAAAATAAGATTTTTGCTCTTGAAAATTTAAAACAATATGAACAAGTTTTAGAATTATGCAAACAACTCCTTTCAACTAATTCCAAAGATACGTGGGCTCTAAACAGTATGGGATTGTCTCTAAATGAATTAAATCGTCACAAAGAAGCTCTTGAGTGTTATGACACATCACTACTAATAGATTCAAATGATATTACGGCATTAATGAACAAAGCAATTTCTTTAAGTCATTTAGAAAACTACCATGATGCTATAGATTTCTATAATAGAGCTCAAATAATTGATCCGAAATTAAAGGAACTCTCACTTGCAAAATCACGATTATTTGAGAAATTGAATATGAATGATGATGCATTTTTAGCTGCTCAAGGAATCCTTAATCAAGATATGGAGAAAATCAAAAATGATGCTAAGAAAAACAAATGTTCTGTTTTTCATCAATTTTGTAATGATGAGTTTAAGACATCAAATTCTAAATGATTTTGTAAATGCATGAAAGATTTTATAGATATGATTCATAGATGTTCTGATGTTTACTGGAATTATTGAAGGAATTGGTAAAGTAGAAAAAATTTTTAAAAATACAAAAAATAGAAGTGCTATTCAAATGACTGTAAATTTAGGAAAACATGCAAAGGGGTTAAAAATTGGACAAAGTGTTGCTCTGAATGGAGTTTGTCTTACAGCAACTAAACTTTCTAAGTCAAGTTGTATTTTTGAAATGATTGAAGAAACTACTAAAAAAACTGATCTTGGAAATTTAAAAATTGGAGGAATTGTAAATATTGAACGTAGTTTAAAAGCAGGTGATAGACTTGAAGGGCATTTTGTTTTAGGCCATGTTGACGGTGTTGCAATAATTAAAAAAATTTCAAAAAAACCTAAAGAAGTACAAGTTTGGTTTGAAGTCCCAAAAAAATTATCAAAATTTGTAGTGAAAAAAGGTTCTATTGCTATAGATGGAATTAGCTTAACTGTTGTTGATATCAAAAATTCATTGGCCTCCGTATCCTTGATACCTCATACAATTGAGATTACAAATTTCCAAACAAAAAAAATAGGCGATAAAGTTAATATTGAAACTGACATTCTTGGAAAATATATTCTAAAGTAAAGCCAATTTCTTACAACTTTAGTGGTAATTACCAATTTTTTAGTAAACTTTATAATTAGATCAAAAAGTTTTTTCATATGTCACTTGATTCTGCATTACAATCTTTGAAACGTGGAGAATTTGTTTTATTGTTTGACTCTGCAGGAAGAGAAAATGAAATTGATATGGTGGTGGCTGCAGAATTTGTAACTCCTGAACATGTTGCAAGGATGCGTCAAAATGCTGGTGGATTATTATGTATTGCAATTGAAAATAATTTTGCTACATCTCTTGATTTACAGTACATGCATGAAATTCTTGCTGATTCTTCAATTTCAAATAAAGAAATGATTATGGGGTTAGCTCCTTATGGAGATTATCCTACTTTCTCATTATCTGTAAATCATTATCAGACATACACCGGAATTACTGACAAGGATAGAGCATTAACGATTACCGAAATGGCTAAAATCTATAATGTTGAAAATAAACAGAAAAAATTTGCATCATCTTTTAAAACTCCTGGACATGTTCCACTACTAATAGCATCCAAAGGTTTGTTAGCTGCACGTCAAGGACATACAGAAATGTCTGTCTATTTAACACAAATTGCAGGTTTAACTCCTGTAACGGCAATATGTGAAATGATGGATGCTGAAACTTATACTGCATTATCTGTGGATAAGGCTGAAAAATTTGCAAAACAAAATGGAATTCCATTAATTGATGGAAGAGAACTATTAGAATATGCTAAGGTGAATTAATTTTGAATATAGCAATAGTAGTTTCAGAATTTAATGAGGAAGTAACATCTAGGATGCTTTCTATTGCCAAAGAAAAAGCAGAACTAATGAAATTAAAAATATCTTTTACTTGCATGGTTCCTGGAGCCTATGATATGCCTATCATAGTTGATTCATTATTACAGAAAAAAGATGTTGATGCTGTAGTTACTTTAGGTGCTATCATAAAGGGGCAAACAAAACATGATGAAGTCATCTCACATGCAGCTGCTCAAGCACTAATTGATTTGTCATTAAAATATCAAAAACCTGTTTCTTTAGGAATTTCAGGTCCAGGAATGCAGGAAAGGCATGCTTATGCTAGAATTAGACCTGTTGCAGAACGAGCAATAGAAGCAGTTGTAAAAATATCTAATGAGCTAAAAAGGATTGAAAAATGATTCAACTAAGTATCTTAAAAATTATAGAATATGGTCCGTGGACATTGACTCTTGGTAGTGATAGAGAGCATGAATTACAAATGCTTCAAGCGTCTATTTACAAAGAAATACAAAGATTATTTTCTGAAAAAAACTGTATTGTTTTTCTAAATAGAGCCGATGAATTTTTTGTGGTTTCAAATGGTTTAGATTTACAAGAACATGTTCAAATCCAAAAAACCCTTGAAAAATCATTTGAAGTTGGATTGACAATTTCTATCGGCTATGGTGATTCACCTTTTGAAGCAAATCTTAAAGCATATGAAGGAAAACAAAATAAAATTATTTTAAACACTGAACATAATATTTTTGGTTTTGTTTATGATGAATCAGATTCCAAAGTTTCGATAATGCATCTAGATGTTGATGATCTAACATCCAGTAGAAAAACTAATTCACCTTATGAAATCTCATCAATAATTTTTGGATTATATTCTAAAATGTCTAAATTCTTTTTAGAAAAAAATTCACTCACATTTTTTATGGGTGGTGATAACTTTATGGTTGTATCAACTGATGAGGCAAAAGAGTTCGTTCAAGATTTCATTAATCTTGTAAAAGATGAAGATGGAATTTTACTAAATTGTGGAATTGGTAATGCAAATAATGGTAGAGATGCAGTAAAATTAGCCACAAAATCACTTGATACAATTCGAGAAATTCGAGATTCAGGGAAAGAAAAACCTGAAGTTTATGAATTATCATGTTAATAAAAAATATCAGTGTTTTAACTGGTCAAGAATTAGACTATGTTTCAAACACTGATGTTAGAATTCAAAATAATAAATTTGAAAAAATTCATTCAAAAATTAAACCAATTTTAAAAGAAGAATCTGTAGATTGTGAAGGACTCTTGATGATACCTGGGTTCATTAATGCTCATACGCATATTGGAGATTCTGTAGGAAAAGATATTTCTTTAAACAATACAGTTGATGAAAAAATTCATCCTGTCTTTGGAGCAAAGTCAAAAATTTTAAAAAATACATCAAATGAGATTTTGATAAATTTTATGAAAAATACATGTCACTCAATGCTTAGAAAAGGAATCACTACATTTGTTGATTTTAGGGAGGGCAGTCTAGATGGTGTTATTTTATTAAAAAAAGTCCTAGATGATGTTCCTTTACGTTCAATTATCTTGGGTCGAATAGAATCATATCAAGATGCCAAAGAAATTAAAAAAAATTTGCCATTTCCAAGAGTAAAATCTTCTGAATTGTTTGAATTACTCAAAAAGTGTGATGGTATTGGTATTAGTGGTGCAAATGAAAACAGTAATTCTGTATTAAATTATTATTCAAAAGTACCAAAAATTAGAGCAATTCATTCTGCTGAAACTAAACAAAGTATTACTCAGTCAAAGAAAGTAACTGGAAAATCAGAAACAATTAGGGCATTAATCATGAAACCTGATTTTTTAGTTCATATGACATATGCTTCAAAATCTGATCTTAAAATAGCCTCTAAAAAAATAAAAGGTATTGTAATTTGTCCTAGAGCTAATTCATCACTTGCTGAAGGAATTCCTGATATTGATTTAATGCAAAAATCTGGATGTATTTTAGCCTTAGGTACAGATAATGTTATGATAAACTCCCCTGATATGTTTAGAGAAATGGATTTTATTTGGAAAGTAACTATGGGTTTACATAAAAAAAGAATTGATGCTAAAGAAATTCTTAAAATGGCAACTGTAAATGGTGGAAAAATTTTGAATAAAAGTATTGGAAGTATTGAATCTGGAAAATTTGCTGATTGCATATTTTTAGATAAACATGCATTAGATTTAGAACCAATGCATGATCCATATGCATCAATTGTACATAGAGCATCTGAATCTGCAATTAAGGCTGTTATGATTGGGGGAAAAATAGTTCATGGAAAAATTTAAGCCGTATGTTATTTTGAGTGCAGCGATATCTATTGATGGAAAAATTGCTACTAGAATAGGTGATTCAAAACTTTCTTCTAATCCAGATCTTCATAGATTACATAAACTAAGAACAAAAGTAGATGCAATAATTATTGGAAAAAATACCCTAATGCGTGATGATCCTTTGTTAACTGTACGTTATAGTAAAGGAAAAAATCCTATTAGAATAATTTTAGATTCTAAAGGTGACATATCTATAAAATCAAAAATTTTACAAACATCGAATAAAGTGCCAACAATAATAGCCGTATCTAAAAAAATTACAAAATCTAATTTAAAAAAATTAAATGATTTCCCAGTTCAAGTAATTGTTACTGGGGAAAAGTCAGTTAATATCAAATCCCTATTGAAGAAACTCTCAGAGAAAAAAATCAAAACAATATTGGTTGAAGGTGGTGGAACAGTAAATTGGGAATTTATCAAACAAAATATTTTTGATGAATTAATTATTACTGTATCTCCATTTGTAATTGGAGGAAATGATTCAATATCCTTTGTTCAAGGTAGTGGATTTGATAAAATTTCCAAATCCCCAAATTTACAACTCAAATCTGTCAAGAGACTCAAAAACCATCTTATTTTGAGTTATCGAAAAGTGTAAGTTATTATACTTTCTTAGAAATAAAATTACAAGAAATTGGCAATAAAAAAGAAAACTACAACAAAAAGAAAAGCAGCTCCAAAAAATAAAGCAGCTCCAAAAAAGAAAGCAACCAAATCAAAATCTAAAAAACCAGCATTTGGCGGATATGCAATTAGTTTTGCAGGATGTTCTGAAACAGTAGAACAAGTCTTTGGCAAGAAACCAATCGCACCAAGTGAAATGACTAAAAAGATTTGGGCATTTGTTAAATCAAACAACCTTTCTAATCGTTAAATCCCTATGTTAACGAGTTATCGTTAACTAGTTTCTATCTTTTAATTATTTTTTTAAAATGAATAGGATATAGATAATGGATTTTATTTTAATTAATTATGTCTACTACATCACTAAGACGCGATCATGAATTAATAGAAAAAGTCATCAAAGCAATGGAATCTACGCTTCAATTACTAAATGATGGTAAGCAGATTACCTGAATCCATATTATTACCTGTAATTGATTTCTCAAAAAACTTTACAGATGTCTGTCATCATAGTAAAGAAGAAAAATTATTATTTCCAGCTTTAGAGCAAGCTGGTTTACCTACCAACATGGGACCAATTGCTATGATGTTAATTGATCATCAACGTTCACGAGAGATTGGTGCAGAAATGGAAGTTTCAGCCAAAGAATATCTATCAACAGGTGATTCAACAAAATTAGTGAGTGATATGCAACAATATGTAAAACATATCACTGAGCATTTATGGAAAGTGAACAATAAATTATTCATGATGGCTGAGACAAGATTACAATATGTTTCAGAAAAAGTTGACAAAGAATTAACTAAAATTGAAAAACAAAATTTGATGAGATTGGATGATCTGGAAAATATTATCAACAATTTGCAGAAAATCCTGAAGTTGTTTTTCAACAAGACTGGCAGATTAGGAAACTTTTAAAGAACTTGCTGAAATTTTGGCATTCACTTACCTATTGTTATCTGGAGAGATTATTAGAGTCTATGCAGAATCAAATTTTTGATCACGTAGTGACTTTTCGACTTTAAACATCTCAAAGTCAAACGTAAAATTAGCCATGCCTTGCCAATCATCTCCATTAAAGAACATTTTGATTATGTCTTCAAGTCTTTTTGCATCTGATTGCGCAATGTGTTTGTAACGGCAAATGGAATCGTCACAAAATACAGGCGTGGCAAGATTCCACAAATCATCTCCTATCCTGAGAATATCAATAGAATCAAAATTTTTTGCGTTGTAAAGCACCATCCATGCATCTGCCTTGTTTGTATATGTTGGATCGGCAAGTGCAAGATTCATGATCTTCTCTAGTGCCATTTGCAGTTCCATGGGCTTTAGCTTGCTTGGATCATTTGGACATGCTTCTCTTATGTGGCCAGCATGGTAAAAAATCTCCTGATATTTTGCATCTGTGCTTTGATCCGATCTCTGATCTTCGGCATCATCTGGTTTAAGCATCAACAGTTGGGACTCTGGCTTTTGAACTATATCTGTAGAGATCAGATTCATGTTGATTGTTAGTTTTGATTTATTTAACGATTGTCTTGTAAATTTATGCGCAAACGACCTAATCTGCTAGGACGTACTATCTTGCCGTACAAGCATAACACAATAATGTCAAATCATGCAGACATGTAAAATCTGCAAAAATTATACGTAAACATGACATCCTGCGCAGAATCATACGCCAATATGCAGCTGGTCGTAAAATCAGAATCCATGCCTAAAAATAATTACACAACTCACCTGATGATGATGGAAATCCAACACATGTTGAATTGAAAGAATGTGATGATGATAATTCTGATGATTGATAATTTAGAATTAAAAATAACCTATTCTACGTAATGATGATGTGTTAAATTATCATAAAATCTGACTGATTTCAAATTTACAAATTCTAACATACCATATCTTGATAATTCTCTTCCAAATCCACTGTGTTTTATTCCTCCAAATGGAATTCGTGGGTCTGAAATTACTACATTATTGACACTTACTATACCTGACTCAATTCGTCTAGACATTTTATCTGCCTTGGCAAGATCTTTTGTCCATATGCTTGCACCGAGACCAAATTCAGTCTCATTAGCTAATTTAACCGCCTCACTTTCATTTTCAACAATCGTAATTGGAGCTACTGGCCCAAAAGTTTCTTCTTGTGCTATTCTCATATTTGGTTTAACATTTCTAAGGATAGTTGGTTGGTAAAAGAATCCCTTTCTATCTATTTCAGAACCACCGTGAAGAATTTCAGCTCCTTTCTCTTTTGCATCTTCAACTATTCCAGAAATCGTTTCTAATCCATCTTTACTTGCTAATGGACCAATATCTGTTTCAATTGACATTGGATCACCTATTTTGAGCTGAGATGCTTTCTTAATGAATAATTCAATAAATTCATCTGCAATATTTTTTCCAACAAAAAATCTTTTTGATGCAACACAACTTTGACCACAGTTGATGAATCTACCTTTGACTGCACCTTCTGCTGCTTTTTCAATTATTGCATCATCTAATACTATGAAAGGATCACTTCCTCCTAATTCTAAAACACATTTTTTCAAATGTTTTGCGGCTCTTTCACCTACTTTTGCACCAGCATTGGTACTACCTGTAAATGTAACTGCATTAACGTCAGAATCAATTAGATGATTTGCAGATTCTACACTTCCAACGACTGTTTGAAAAATCCCATCAGGCATTCCAGATTCGGTAAATGCTTTTTCAATTTCAATACCTGATTGCATTGTTACTCTAGATGGTTTCATTACAATCACATTTCCTGCCATTAGACAAGGAGCTGCAAATCTCAATGCTTGCCAATAAGGAAAATTCCATGGCATAATTGAGCCTATTACCCCCAGTGGTTCAAAAGTTAGAAAACTCTTTCTTGCATCTGTGTTTAATACTTCATCAGAAAGAAAACTATCTCCATGATCTGCATAAAATTCTAAAGCCCATGCACATTTTTCAACCTCTCCAATTGATTCTTTGAGTGGTTTACCCATTTCAGATGTAGCTACTTTTGCTAGTTCTGCTTTATTCTTCTTTAGATATTCAACTAAATTGTAAATGTAACTTCTTCTTTTCTCATACTCTTTTTTCCATTCTGGATATGCTCTTTTTGCTTTTCCTACTAATTCAAATACCTGATTCTTATCCATTGCAGAATAATTTGCAATATCTTCGCCTGTTGCTGGATTTACTGTGGTGATTTGACTCAAGGATCTTCCAAATGGTTTCTCCTATTTATTCTAGTAACATATTTTTCAAAATTTTAGTCTATTAAAATGTCTGTTGCATATCTTGCTTGATTTCATCAATTTTCTTTTGATATGCTTTTCTAGATTTATCATTCTTTTTTAGATTCAAAACATTTTGACATGATGGACATTTGAACATCCCATCAAGAGCACTTTCAAATGTCACTCTAGGACAATCTTCATTTCCACAGTGATAGAAATCTGATGCATTTTCATAATCTAATCTCTGTTGTAATCTTTCATCAATTTTCTTTTTTTGATTTTCAATAAAATGTTCTACTTCTTCTCTTCTAGTTCTCCATCTGTAGACAAACCAACCTTTTCTTTCGTCTTTAACTCTAATTCCAGTAATGAGAGATTTACCAAATAGATCATACAATACTTTTCTTACCATGTTGATTCTGAGACCTGTAGAACTAGCAATTTCTTCATCTGTAGCATCTTCAGCCTTTAGAAGAGATCTTGCTACTTTGAGATATTCATCCCCTCCAATCATTGAAGCTATTCTAACAAAAGGATCTTCGTATTTGTCTACCAACTCTAATGACTACTGATTTTCTACTATTAATCCCTTGTTTCTTTTACTTGCACATTTTTGCCATTTTTAGTAGGAATGATCTTTTTTTTTGCATTGGGAAATTCTTTCTCAAATTGTTTACCTTTTTGGATACGATCCATGAGAATTGCTAAAGCACTAATTTCTGAATGTGGTTGGTTACCTACTCCAACATTATAGTCTGCTAATTCATAAATCTCTCTTGGAACTTTTTCAGCACCTACCACAATCAACAGATTTTCTTCATTTCCAATTTCTACTTCAGCATCATTGATACTTTCACCATACATTGAAAGATGAACAATTTTGAAACCTTTTTCTTTTTTCTTTTTTACAACTGTTTTCCATTTTTCAATAAACTCAACCTGAAAATTACCCCCCCAAGTATTGTTGATCTTTTCAATGGTTTCCTTGATTTCTGGATTTACCTCTGTCATGTAAATTCGCTCTGCACCAAATCCTCTTGAAACAAGTGCAACATGCGTAGTTACTCTATCATCTCTTACAACACGTTGTCCTATCCTAACTACTTCAATTACCAAATGTTTTATCCGCTCCTTCCCATGTATTGTTTTTTGGTTTACGATAGCCCTGACTTTCTATAATTCCTTTGATTAATCCTTTTAATTGTGTGATATTTTTTCCAGTTTTTGCAGATACTGAAATTAATTTTTTATTTTCAGTTAAATTGAGATATTCAACTTTTCGTTCGACTTCTTCATTTTTTAATAAATCTGATTTGTTTAGGACATAAATTATCTTATTTTGTTCTACCCCTAATTCATTCAAAGTTCTCATACAACTAGAAAATTTCTTTGTCAATTCAGAAATTGAATCATTAATATCAATTACCAGAATAATTACATCGGTATGTTTCAATTCTTCCAATGTTGATTTGAATGCATCAATCATGTAAGCTGGTAGTTTACTGATAAAACCAACTGTATCTGCAATTAAAAATGGTTCTTGATCTATCATCACTCTTCGTGTGGTTGTAGTAAGAGTTGTGAAAAGTTCTTTACTCTGCGTTCTTGTTTCTCCTGTAGTTTTGTTAAACAATGTAGTTTTTCCTGCAGAAGTGTAACCTGCAAGTGATATTGTTTTAAACCCCATTCTCTTTCTTCCCTGTCTGTGAAGCTCTCTTTGCTTTCCAGCTTTTTCTAATTTTGATCTTATAGTTTGCATTCTATGTTTAATGTCATTATAATACACGTCAACTTCGAATTTCCCTATGCCCATAAATCCAGGCTGTTCTCCCATGTTTGCAAGTCTAACTTTCTCTTTAGCTCTTGCCATTTCATATCTCAACTGTGCTAATTTCACTTGTAATTTTGATTCTGCACTTGAAGCTCTACTTTCAAAAATCTCAAGAATCAGTGCCTCTCTGTCTAATACTTCTCTTTGTAACTCTGTGGCAAGATTATAGTTTTGACTTGGTTTTAAAATCTCATCAAATACTATGATGTCTGGTCTTAACTTATCTGCAATTTCTTGTAATTGTTCTAGCACCCCGCCACTAATACCATACTTTGGTTTCTGAAGATAATCTTGTGTTATGATGTGGACTATTTGATATCCTGCAGCATCACATAGTCCCTTTGCCTCATTTATTGCGTCTTCTTGATCATATGTGATTAAAATTGCAGAATTCATTCTAATCCATTTTTTTAATTGAATCTAAGATAATTGTATTGGACATATTTTTGATAAATTAATCCGATTTTTTTAGTGTTTTTTCAATATTCATGTTTAAAACTATTTCAGCTATATCGCTGGCATATTCAGCGACTCTTCGTATATTTTCAGTCATTCTTCTTACCCTGTAAATTTCCTCATCATCTTTTAATAATTTTGAAGCATCTCTTACTTTTTTCTCAAATTTTGAAATTTCCTCAATTTTTGTGATGGTTTTTTCAGCTTGATTGTAATCTTCTTTGAATAATGCAAGGCATGAATCATCTAAAACAGATAAGCAAAATTCATTCATTTCTTGTAATTTTTGCAAAATCTCTTTTTTTACAGGTTTTTTAAATTCAATCAAATCTTTTGCTATGAATGCAGCATGATCTCCTGTTCTCTCTATATTTTTTACAATGAGTCTGTACCCTAGGCAATTTCTAGCATTTCTGAAACCCATTTCTTTTAACATATGCTCATTTTGAATTGCAATCTTTAATTGTCGAATAATGTAAAATCCAAATCTATCCACTTCGTCATCTGTATTGATAACTTCTTGAGCCAATTCTAAATTATTTTCTTTTACAGCTAAAATTGCATCACTTGACATTGACTTTGCCAGGTGAATCATTCGCTTAAATGCACCATCTACTGATAATTCTAACAAATTAACAAGAACTTGAACTGTTATTCCACTTGTAGAATCTGCAATTATTTCAGAACCCATCAGCATTCTTTTTACAGCTTCTTTCACTGTGTTTCTTTGATGAGGACTTAATCTACCGTTTTTTGGTTTTACGTTAATTGTCTTGTATCCTAAAAAGTACAACGAAATTAGTTTTCTAACGATGGAGGCTGCTTCATCTTCCCCGTTAATTTCTATTACGGCATCTTCTTTTTTCTGAATTCTGGATTCGAATTTTGGTGGATATAGCTCTAATGTTGATGAACCTTTTCGAACCATTCTAATTTGATCTCCTTGTTTGAGACCTAATTCTATAATCCATTGTTTTGGTAGTGAAACTATGTATGATGATTTACCTGTAAACTGTATTTTTCTAGTTTCTCCCACATCTTCCATAATCTAAAGGGAAAATTTGATTCTATATAGTTTGTCCTTTTGATATAGACTAACACTGAACTAATATTTAGAAAAAATTACACTATGATTATTGGATCATATCGTTAAACTTCAACATTCTCTTGATGCACTATTTGGAAATGGTACATCAAAATTATTGCCAAAAGATATTGAAATGACTTTTTCTAGAAAAACTGGTAGAATTAGAACCGTTTCACAAAAAGGAAAATTCCTATGTACTTTGAGAATTGATGGAAGTCTTGCAATTAGTATTCATTTTGCTCAAATGTTATTGAAAAATAAAAAATTTAAAGACAATTGTATTGAAGTAAATTCTGACGCTGCTCCATATGTTGAACAAGGAAGATCAGTCTTTTGTAAACATGTTGTATCATGTGGAAAAAATGTCAAAATATCTGCAGACACTCCTGTATTATTCAAAAATAAGGTAATAGCTGTAGGAAGGGCCCTTTTATCATCTGATATGATTTCTGATTTTGATAGAGGCGTGGCCATAAAGATTAGAGATAGTTTAAAAAGTCGTAACGAGGAAATAACATCATGATGCGAGGAGGAGGAAACCGCGAAATGCGAAGAATGATGGATAAGATGGGTTTGGATATGAACGAATTATCAAATGTTCAAGAAGTTATAATTAAAACTGATAAAAAAGAAATCATAATTTCAAAGCCTTCTGTTACTGAAATGAAAGCAAAATATAACTCAATTTTTACAGTAACTGCCGATAGTTATGAAGAGAGGGAATTAGAAGTTCCAATTTACTCTGAAGAAGATATTCAGCTTGTGAGTCAACAAGCCGGTGTTGATGAAGAAAAGGCAAAAAATGCTTTAGAAGAGGCTGAAGGCGATCTTGCACGGGCTATCTTACTTTTGACAACGGGGTAATCTCAGAATATCTAATTCTTGTGCCTAAAAATGAATGATTTAAGTAATGGATTGTACGATTCAGAGCATAATGAGTAGTAGTATGGCTGAATCTAAAGTCACAGGGATTATCAAATCATTGAATGCTTTAGAAGATGATCTAGATTCTCTAACTAGTAAAGTTGGAGATATGAAACAACAACTGTCTGTAAAGACTAATACTGAAATTGATAATTTACTAGAAAAAACTCGTGAAATGGCTACTAAAGAGGCTGAAGTTATCATTAATGCTTCTAAAGATAATGCTACTGCCGAATCTGCAAAAATCGCTCAAGAGGGTGATGTAAAATTATCTGAAATTCAATCTAGAATTGATACAAATTTTGATGAAGCAGTCAAACATGTTGTCTCAACAGTTTTGAAGGCATAAACCTAAATCTCATATTCCTTTTAGAGTATCATCGATCCCTTACAGAATTTACGTATTGGAATTGCTACTACCTATGGTAAACCATACTATCGATTTTCAACTTATTTGAAAAGTCTCAATTTATCTTTTGATTCTATACTACCAAAAGAAATTGAATCTTATTCTGGGCATCTAGTACTAACAACTCAAAAGGAATCCCCTAAGAAATGTGAGAAAATTTTACTTTATGAAGATGTTCTTGAACATCATCCTACTGTACTTAGAGGTATAATGATGCACAAACTTAATCTTAGTTTTGAAGAAGAAAATTTAGTTTTGGGTATTGATCCTGGTCAGCGAATGGGTTTATTCATATTTTACTATGGTATGGAAATTGAGAGATCTGTTCATAATTCTATTGAAGAATTGGTTTTGCATGTCATTAAGATTTTGGGTGGTCTTCAAGCAAAAAGAAAAATTTTAAAAATTGGAGATGGAAATATGCATGTTGCAAAACAAATTGTAAAAATGCTTAATCTGAAATATTGCTCATCATTTGAATTGGAATTTGTAGATGAAAGAAAAACAAATATGAAAATTAAAAATTTTAATCAGCGAGGAAAACGAGATATGCTTTCAGCAAAATACATTTCTCAGCGGGAAGGATATCGACATTCAATTCTTCCATTATCTATTACTGGTTAGTAATTTTGGTATTTTTTGAAAATAATTATATTTTATTGAAATTTTTATTTTTATCATGGTTTAATGACAATGATAGTATGATAATATTCTAAATTTTCACTAATTATTCATAAAAAAATGAAATTTTTTGTCAAACACCTATATTGGTACCTATCATTTTTTCAAAAAATATGATACCAGAATCAGCTATACATATTTATTGTTAATTTTGTGTTTTTTTTGAAAATAATAATTTTAATCGACCAAAAAGATAAAATATTTACAAGAAATTTCAATATTTCCTATGAAATTTATCGATCCATCCTTATATAGTTATGAATTCTATACAATAATACCAAGATGACTTGTAAAGGAATTTGTGTTAGATATAAGGCTCAAAAGCCTGTTGGCACTGGAAGATATGCTTCCGGACAACGTCGATGCCAGATTTGTGAAATTTTCATCAAATGGGAAGGACTTTGGTGTCCATGTTGTGGATATAGATTGAGAACAAAACCACGTAATTTGAAATACAAAGCAAAATTACGAGCTAGAGTTGAGGCTGATTCTATGGAAGCTGCAGCAGCTACTGAAATTGAATCAGAAGTTGCAGAAGTAACTGTTAAAGCAAAATCCAAATCTAAAGCAAAAACAGCTAAAGCAAAAACAACAAAATCCAAAGCTAAAGCAAAAACTAAAGAAAAAACTCCATGTACACATTGTGAAAAACTCTTTGTTTATCCAGATAAACATGAGAAGAATTGCAAGAAGAACCCTGAAGTTATTGCTTCCCAGAAGAGTGAAACAATAGCAATAAAAGCATAAGATTTGTTCGTAGCTCATTGACCTCTCCAAATGGATTTTTCCATAAAATGGTAAATTTGGAGAGTCGTAGTTTTTCTTTACAAATTCAAAAATTTGAAAATGGCTATTTTATTTCAGTTACTGAAGGATCAAACAAATTGGGTTCAATGGTAGTTTCATTAGCAACTGGACCCACGCCAATTACAACCACCATTATTCCATCTAGATCAGAATCTCTTTTTCTAAAACTTGTTTCTGAAAGAATTAGTACTCGCATGAGGGGAATTGCTTTAGTTTCTGCTTTTATCCAAAAACCTTTGGAACCAAATACAGCAAAAGGCTTAATGTCTGAGATTATGGAGATGATTGAGAATGAGTGATTTAAGAAGTTACATTTCACAAATTAAAAAAATCAATGAACTCAAAACCGTAAAATCTCCTGTTTCAACAAAGTATGAAATTGCTGGAATCACTGCTAAGGTTGATGGGTCTGATGCTGTATTGTTTGAAAAAATAAAAGAAAGTGATTTTAAATTAATAGCAAATTTAGTTGGAAGTAGAAAGCGATTTGCAATTGCTGTTGATGGCACAGAAAATAATATTCATGAAAAAGTAATTTCTGCAATTAAAAAAGCAAAAAAACCTAAAATTATTTCTTCAGGGAAATTCATGGAAAACAAGTCAAAAAATCTGCTTTCTATGCCTATAGTTACTCATTTTGAAAAAGAATCCGGCCCATTTATTACATCATCTGTTGCATATGCCAAAAACCCTGAAACTGGAAAACAAAATTCTTCATTTCACCGAATGATGCCGATTGATAAAACTCACTTTTCTATTAGGATGGTTGAAGGTCGTCATCTTCATAGATGTTTCACTGATGCTAAAGAACATGGCGAAGATCTCAAAATTGCTATAACTGTAGGTGTCCATCCTGCAATTTCAATTGCTGGTGCATATCAAGCAGATTGGGGGAAGGATGAAATTGATATTGCAAATTCACTTTTAGGTGGAAAATTGACTTTGGCAAAACTTCCTTTTTCAGGATTGAATGTTCCTTCTGGTGCGGAATTTGTTATGGAAGGAAAAATCCTTCGTGATAAAACTCATCCAGAATGGATGGTTGAAATGCTTCAGACATATGATCATAAAAGATCTCAACCTGTTTTTGAACTTGAAAATCTCTATTTTAGAAATAATCCAATTTTTCATGATGTCTTATCTGGATATTCAGAACACAGATTGTTAATGGGAATGCCAATTGAATCAAAATTAAACGGAGAATTGAAAAAATCATTTTCTCAAACAAATCAAGTCTCAATGACGAATGGTGGATGCAATTGGCTACATGCCGTAGTACAAATTAAAAAGAAAAATAATTCAGATCCTAAAAAAATTATTAAAAAAACATTTGAATCCCACCGTTCATTGAAACAAGTTACTGTGGTTGATGAAGATATTGATCCAAATAATGCTGAATCTGTAGAATATGCTATGGCTACAAGATTTCAAGCTGATAAAGATCTAGTTATTATCAAAAATGTTCGTGGCTCTAGTCTGGATCCATCAAGTAATCAACAAAAACTACGAACCGCTAAAATGGGCATTGATGCTACTCGTTCTCTTTCTAAGCGTCCAGAAGGATTTGAGTTAGCCAAAATTCCGAAAATTGATAAAATTAAACTCGAAAAATATTTCAAATAACTAAAATCAACTGATTAAATTAAATTGAGAATAATAATTAGATAAGAAATGTCATCAGAAAGTTCCAATATGCGAGAAAAAAGCCCTTCAGAATCTCATGCTGAAGTTATTGTTCGAATGTTCCCCTCAGATGCAAATCCAGCTGGAAATGTCTTTGGAGGTGAAATTCTAAAACATATTGATATGGTGGCAGGAATTGTTGCTCAACGCCATAGTCAGTCAAATGCAGTTACTGTATCTATGGATAGTGTAAATTTTTTGAAACCTGTTTTTGTTGGAAATGTCCTTACACTAAATGCTAGAATAAACTATGTTCATAATTCATCAATGGAAATAGAAGTTAGAGCTGAGGCTGAAGATATTGTAACTGGAATTCGAACTGTTACTGGGACTGCTTTTGTAACATTCGTAGCTCTTGATAAAAATGGAAAACCTACACTTGTTTCAAAATTATCACTAAAAACTGATGATGATAGAACAAAATTTGAAGAAGGTAAAATTCGAATGGACACTAGATTAAAAAATCGTCAAAAATAACCTGCATCTTCATAGATCCACTTAAGAATAATGAAAATTATATTTAGTTAATGTCTGAACAAGAAAAAAATAATGAATGGGATTCATTATGGGGAGAATATACAAAATCTCTTGAAAATTGGAAATCCCTTTTTGAGCAAATTCAAAATGCAAGTAATGACATGCAATCTAAATTCAACAGTGTTTGGGACAAAGCAACTGTCGAGTCTAGTGCTGATACCATGAAATTATTTGGTGAGAATTGGCAAAAAGCTCTCAATGAAGCAGGAATGAATTCATTCAAAGAATTTGGTGAGAATTGGCAAAAATCTCTCAATGACTCTAATACTGCTACCTTCAAACAATTTGCTGAAAATTGGCAAAAGGCACTTAGTTCATCTGGTTTAGAACAAATGAATGCATATGGTGAAATGATGAAAAAATTTGCTGAAACTTGGACTTTAATGTGGCCAAAATCACAATAAATTGTTGAATTGAGAGAAAAATTTCTCTTTTTTTGTACTTGTACTGGATTAGAAATTATGACTGCAGTAGGAGTAACTGGATATCTGTTTCATTTAGAAGAATATATGCTATCTTTAATTTCCATGATTGTCTTTGGTAAACTAATTCTTTTCCATTTTATTATGGAATATTTTGATAGAAAAAATTACAAACCAAAAATCCCTATATGATGTGGAAAGAATAAAACCCTGATTAATTCATAATTTTTTGATGTCAGTTACTCAGAATCAATATTATGTAGAATTATCAAGTTTTGATGATTTAGCAAGATTGACATGTGCATTACAAGAGTATCCTAAACGGGTTTATTCTCAAGAACTAGACGGTACTAGAATTATCTCAAGTAGTTTAACACTTGCAAATACATTGTTGATTTTTTATGCACCAATGTCAAAATCAGGTAGATATGTTTCATATCAAGTTGATTCTGGAAAAGAGATTTGTGATGTTGTTGAATCTACAAAAACTAATTCTAATTATGCTCCAATTATTCACATGGAATCTAAGATCTCATCTTTGCCAGTACAATCAAAGAAAATATCTGATCAATTTCATCCAATACAAGTAAAGGATCTAGGAAGTTTATCTAGATTAACATATGATCCAGAATTCCCAGAAGAACAAAATCTTACACTTTATGCATTACCACACAACAAATCTTGGGTAATGGGATACATTACATCTCTTGAAATGGATGAAGTATACTATAATTTCAATTACGTTGAATTAGATGCAGAACCAACTAAGCATTTTGTCAAATATCGAGGAAATCAAGGTCAAGATCCAGAATTTTCTGATAGTTTTGATCATGGCTATTCATATCTCCCAATAGTCAAAATAAAATCAGAGCACTCAATTTTTGGTTTGACTGAATAAATTTTTAATTATTTCTGATCAAGTTTTTGATTTTTGCCCTTGCCTCTTCAACCAATCGTTTTATCACTGGGATGTAAATTTCAGATGTATAAACAATTTCAATATCTTTGTGATTTTCAATATTTAGAAATGTAGATGCAATTATCTGATTTTTTTCAACTTTAGGCTCATTTTTCTCATGTCTTTTATGATTAATAATTTCTAAAAAAACTGGCAACTGTCTTTTTATTTCAATATCTAATTCTTTTTTGGAACGTAATTTTTTATTACTTAATGGAACTTGAATTTCTTGATTAATATCATCTTTGTATCTATCTGACGCTCTAATCATAATTTTTACATCAGGTAATTTTTCAAATTTTTTTCTAAAGTTACATATTTCATTCATAAAGTTTGGATATAGATTTTCATGTTCTTCAGAATATTTTCTTTTAAACCATTCTGAAAATTTAATTGCATTTTCATCATTTTTCAATTTTGCTTTTTGAAAAAAACTTTCTTTGGTAATTGGTTTAGTCAAAAATAATCCAAAATCTCTATCAGCTTCTTCAAAAATTCCTATAATTATTTTATCTCTTAAATCAATATACTGTTCAAAAAAATGATTTACATAAAATGGATCAGGATCATACTGTTTGATTTGTTTTAAGGAAATTTCACATTTTTCTATTGCTTCTTCAATATTCATTGGACTGTATTGGATTGTGAATTAATATATTTTGATTGTAATTTTAAACTAATAGACAATTCTTTGAAAATTTCATTTACGCTAACGTCTACTAAATTTATTGTAGCATTTTCTTTAACAATTTGTTTCTCAAATTTCTCTTTTATTGCAAATGATACTGATGACCAATGTAGTGTACCTTTCAATTGTTCATCTACTGTAGAATTAGTTGTTGGGAAATTTGCTGGAGAGAAAACAATTCCATTTGTCCACTGCATTGTAGGAATTCCTCCTCCTGATGATCGTGTACTGAAAGCTATTTGTTTTATCCAATCCTCAAACTTGTATTCAATTATCTCATGAATAATCAATTTTTTCCAGGGTTCGATAGAAATTTCCATTAATTCCAATCCTGCGATGCTGATTATAACCCTATTTTTTGTGCCTGTTTTAGATATTTTTCATATTTTTCTTTAAATTTTGATAATTATTTTTTTAATTTGATATTTCAAAAATCATTGCTTAATTAGTAGAAATTAATTATTATTTTTTGTAATGAAGAAATGGGCTGATTACTTAATTTCAGAAGTAAGCTATGATTCTGAGCATTTAATTTCTATAGCTACACGACATCAAGACACTGATAATGGAATTACTAAAGGTAAATCGATAGATCGTTTAACAATTGCTTCTGACATAAAAAATGGATTTACATACATTACAATTTACAGTGGAAAAAATTCTTGGAAACCTGGTAACAAACTTGAACTTTTTTCAATTGAAGGTAGTCCTTATCTTAGATTAGATAAAAATAAAGTGAAATTAGATTTTCTAGGAGATTTACCTGAATCTTCATTTGTAGAAACAATTCAAGAATTAGAATTACAACCTGAACCAATTACTGAACCAGAATCACCTTCTAGCCCTAGAGGTTCATTACCAAAAGAATCCGCAGAAGAACTTCCACAAGAATTAGAATTACAACCTGAACCAATTACTGAACCAGAGGAAGAAGAAGCTACTCCTGAACAACTATCACAAGTAAATAATATTCAACAACAAATAGATGATTTAGAGAATATTCTATCAAACCAAAACTCTACTGAACCAGAGGAAGAAGAAGCTACTCCTGAACAATTATCAAAAGTTAAGAAACTAGAAAAAGAAATTAAAAAATTAGAGGCTGTGAAAAATAAATTTGGTAATTCAGACAATGTTGAAATTAAAACTCCCGAGTCTTCTTCTCAAGAAGCCTATTGTGTCAAGTGTAAAACAAAAAGAATTATCAAAAATCCCAAAGAAACTACCATGAAAAATGGCAGACCTGCAATTAGAGGAATTTGCTCAGTATGTGGATCTAAAGTTTTTAGAATAATTAAAATGAAAAAATAATAATTTATTTTGTAAACTTGGAAATAATTACATTTGTCCTGATTGCCACGCCTGATTGAATTTTTTAATTGCCTCTTGGTATGCTACAATTGAATCATCTCCAGATGATTTTAGGAATTTTTCCCATTGATCATTGAATTTTTTAATTGACTCAATGTTGGTTTCTTTAAAGATATTTTCCATCATCTTTGTTTGTTGTTTAATATATTCAGGTCCAATTTCTTCCCAAGTATTTTCCCAACTTGAACTAACTTTCTTTAACATTTCTGCATCTGATTCCAATGCTTTTTGACATGCATCATGATATGTCATTAAAGTTTCATTTGTGGCTTTTTGCCATTGCGCAAGTGAATCTTTCCATCCACTTAAAGCAGAATTGTAATCTTTCCAGGCCTTTTCAAATTCTGATTTTTTTGATGAATTTGAAACTTGTTTTTTAGGTTTAGAAGCAGTTTTTTTTACTGTCTTCTTAGGCTCACTTTTTTTCTTGACTGCCATGTTGTATTTTGAAAATAGTAGATGTTAAATCTTTCAATAATTTTATCATGTGAAAACATATCAGTACTAAACATCTGATGCTTTTGAAAATATTGGATTATATTTTTTATCCTTGTTTTCAAATAATTTGTAATGTAACTTGCATAAATTCCGTGTCTCCCTAAAACTAATTTTTACAGTTTCTATAGCTTTTTCTTTACATTCTGATATACTACATTGCATTTGAAAAAAATACCTACCATTTACTAATAAAACTTTAAAATTATGTAATTACCAATGCTAACTTTTTATGATTGTAAAATATCAAAAAAATATGGATGATGAAGAAAAAGGAACCCAATTTTTAAAATTAATTGATGATCAAAATAACATTCAGTGGAAAACTGTTGCAAAATTAACCTCCCTGATTTCATCTGAATGGAATTCTGAAGAATTAAAAAATGAACTTAAAATTATGGTGGAAGAACATTCTGAAATTACTAAAGAATTGAATAGCTTGGATGATAAAGGGAGTATTTTATAATGAAGAATCAACCATTAGTGCAATAAATAATACTGCCAAGTAAGGACTAGAGAATTTAAACAATGTCCAGGCTGCGTGTTCCATTGGTTTGACTAGTACCCATACTGACAATCCTAGCATTAATGCACCTGAAGCAATTGCAGTCCATAGATATACTGCTCCTACCATTTCTTCACCGCTTTGGTTTGTAATGAAAAATGGGGCAATTGAAAATAATACCATTACAACAGTTGAAATTGCAATAGCTCTTACAGCAGTTTTTTCTGATTGTACTGCAGTCAACATTGGAACATTGACTTTGTTATAATCTTCTTTGAAATGTAAAGTGAGTGCCCAAATATGCATTGGAATCCAAATGAATACTAAACCTGCCATAGCAAGACCCATTGTCCATAAATCTGACATGGTCACTGCAACCCATCCAATCATTGGTGGTGAACCTCCACATAATCCACCTAAAATTATGTTAGTCCTAGAATTTCGTTTTAATACATATGAGTAAATTATGATGTTGTTTACTAATGCAAATGCAATGAAAGCAGTTGCCCATATTCCTTGTTCTAATGTTGTTGTAAAAGAAATTCCAAATGCTAAAACCAGGGAGATACCTGCTAATACTAATCCAAAATTCCTTGCTTTTACTGCAGGATCGATTCTTTTTGATGGTAATGGTCTGTCTTTTGTTCTTTCCATAATTGCGTCAATGTCTCTATCGTGATAATTGGTCAAAGTATTTGCAGCAGCTGAACCAGAAGCAACTGAAAATAACATTAACAGCCATGTTGCTGGTGATATTTCTATGTTGTAAATATTGGAAGCAGTTAGTGCTGCACCAAATGCTGTAAAAACCAATAAATACCAAATTTTTGGTTTTGTTAATTCATAGTATACTGCTACTCTGGATTCAGATTTTTGTTTTTGCAATATTAGTCACTATCCTTTGATGGCATATATGGCATTGCTTTCATTCGTGATTTCATTTCGATGAATGATTCAGACGACTGGATTCCTTCAATTCTACCAATTTGTTCAGAGACCATTTTGTGCATTTGATCTAATGATTTTGAATACATCGTAACTAGAATATCAAATCTACCTGTAACTTCTGCAACTTCTCTAACCCCATCTATTTTGAATAATTCATCAATTATGTGATCACGTTTTTTTGTATCCATATTGATTCCAGTTAATGCTTTAACATTGTAACCCAGTTCTTCATCATTAACAACAATTGTAAAACGTTCAATTAGTTTTCTCTTAACTAATCGTTTGATTCTTGAATATACGACAGATGAGTTTACATTGATTTTTTTTGATAAGCGAGGAACTGAAATTGATGCGTCATTTGATAATTCTGATAAAATTTGTAAATCTAAGTCATCTACTTTTGCCGTCTAAAACACCTGAGTCGATCTAGTTTTCTGGATCTTATAAAGTTATTATTGTAAAAATTGCAATAAATTCTCTAAATCTTGTCTTTTTTGTATAACATCTCTGCCAACAAAACTGCTCCTTTTGCTGAACCCATTTTTTTGTTGTGAGAAAATAACATGTATTTTAAACCGTTATCAAACAATTCTTCAGTTTCAACTCTTCCAATAGTTGTAGTCATTCCATTCCCAACATTTCGTTCCATTCTTGGTTGAGGTCTAGTTGGATCTTCATGAAATGCATAGTATTTTTCAGGAGCAGATGGTAAACCAGCTACTGAAATATCTTTATTGCATTGATCATAGGTTGCTTTTGCTTTTGCAGGATCTATTTTTTCTGAAGTCTCTACAAAAACTGATTCGGTATGTCCATCTATTACAGGAACTCTGGTACAAGTACAACTAATTCTAATATCTGCATCTTCAATTTTTCCATCTATTAACTTACCCAAAATTTTTCTCGTTTCTAATCTGACCTTGCCTTCTTCTTTTGGAATATATGGGATAATGTTATCTGTAATTCCCATTGCAGATACTCCGGATTTACCTCCTCCAGATATTGCTTGCATTGAAGTCATCATAACTTTTTTTGCACCGTATTTTTCAAGTAATGGTTTTAATGTAATTGCTAAACCTGTTGTAGTGCAATTTGGTAATGGTGCTACCCAACCTTTCCAATTTCTATTCTTTTTTTGAGTCTCAAGTAATTCTGTTTGTTCATCATTTATTCCTGGAATTAGTATTGGTACATCATCTTCATATCTATAAGCAGAACTTGTAGAAATCACTGGTAAATCTGCAGCCATCTTAGTTTCAATATCCCTAGCTGCTTCTGATTCCACTGCTGAAAATACTAGATCTAACTGAGATACATCTATTTCATCAACTGATTTTACTGTCATTTCTTTGATATATTCTGGAATTTCTCCACCTACATCCCATGCTATAATTCCACTTGCATCTTTAATTGAATCCAAATATTTTTTCCCTGCTGAACGTGAGGATGCTGCAATCTGAGTAACTTCAAACCATGGATGATTGTTTAGGGATTGAACAAATTCCTGACCCACAGAACCTGTAACTCCAATAATTGCCACTCTTTTTTTACTCATAATTTGAATATAGATCGTCTTCAATTAATAATCGTTTTCTGGATTACCCAAACATACTAAATCGACTAATTCCATTTGGAACTGTGAAAATACGAACAAAACCCTCAATCGTTAAACATGTACCTGTAGTTCATGGGGGGAGAAATTCTTCACAAAGTACTGATTCTAGAATTATTGATTTTAGTTCAAATGTATCTCCAGCTGGTACTCCCTTATCGGTAAAAAAATCTCTCAAAAAAAATATTGAAAATATCAAACATTATCCAGACTCTAGTTCGTCAACAGTCATTTCAAGCCTAAAAAAATACACTAACTTGGAAAAATCAAATCTAATAGTTGGAAATGGGGCAATTGAAATTCTTTATAATTTCTGCTTTGCATTTTTATCTAAAAAAACTAAAGTCTTGATTCCAATTCCAACCTTTCAAGAATATGAAACAGCAGCTAAACTCAATGAATGTGACATTTCATATTTTAAAACAATGAATTTATCTGAAAATCTTGATATTTTTATTTCAAAAATTCCAAAAAATGGATGTATATTCATTTGTAATCCAAATAATCCTACAGGACAACTGTTATCAAAAAATCAATTGCTACAAATAATCAAAAAAGCAAAAAAATTATCTACAATTGTATTTTTAGATGAATGTTTTATAGAAATGGTTCCAGAATCAAATGAATCAGTAATATCATATGTTAAAAAATACAAAAATCTTTTTGTTTTACGTTCATTGACAAAATCATTTGCATTACCTGGAATTCGTATTGGATATGCAGCAGGTTCAAAAGAAATAATTGATATTTTACAAAAAATAAAAATGCCTTGGAGTGTAAATTCGTTAGCTCAAGATGCAGCAAATAGTGCCCTCAAAAATAAATTGCATCTTGATAAATCAAATTCTATAATTAAAAAAGAATTGATTTTCTTAACCAATAAAATTGATAAATTAAATGGGTTTGATTGTGATAGTTCTTCAACAAATTTTATTTTGATAAAAACAAAAAAAGATTCAACCCAATTACAAAAAAAATTACTTGAACATAAAATTTTGATTAGAGATTGTAAAAATTTTAGAGGATTAGATAATCATCATATTAGAATTGCTGTTAAATCTCATAAAGATAATTTAAAACTTGTAAAAGTATTGGAGAAAATAAAATGAAATCTTTGATGATTCAAGGTACTTCTTCTGGAGCAGGAAAAACAACGTTAGTAGCAGCACTTTGCAGAATTTTTTCTGATAAAGGTTACAGTGTTGCACCTTACAAATCTCAAAATATGTCCAATTTTGCATATATTATACCTGAATTTGAGATATCTCGTGCCCAGGCAATTCAGGCTATTGGTTCGAGATGTGAAATTACTCCTGATCTAAATCCAATTTTACTAAAACCCGTAGGAAACTACAACAGCATTGTATATCTAAATGGAAAACGATACAAGAAAATGCACGCAAAAGAATACTATGAAAAATTTGTAAATCATAAAGGAATTGATGTTGCAGTAAAATCTCTTAAAACATTACAGAAAAATTATGATTTAGTAATTTTAGAAGGTGCAGGTTCACCAGCTGAAATCAATTTACAAAAATCAGATATTGCAAACATGAAGATTGCTCATAAAGCCAATGCATCTGTATTGTTAGTTTCAGATATTGACAGAGGCGGTTCTTTTGCAAGTCTTGTCGGAACTATGGCTTTAATTGAAAAAAAATATCAAAAACTTGTAAAAGGTTTCATCTTTAACAAGTTCAGAGGAGATTTAGATGTACTAAAGCCTGGATTTCAAAAACTCAAAAACATTACAAAAATACCTGTTTTAGGTACTATTCCATTAATTCCGATAGACTTACCTGAGGAGGATTCACTTAATGTTATCCCTAAAGATATTCGATGGACTAAGAAAAATATTTTAAAAATTGATGATGAATTAAACAAATTGGCAAAAACTGTCAAATCAAATATGGATATAAAATCTATAGAGAAGATGTTGCAATGATCATTGAATCTATTTTTGTAATTGGATTAGCTATTTTACTTGATTTTAAGTTTGGTGATCCTAAAAATAAATATCATCCTACAGCTTGGATTGGATCTTTGATTGCTAAACTTACACCAATAGCAAAAAATGAAAATCCAATAATAGAAAAACTTGGTGGTGTTTGTGTTGTTACTATAACTTCTGGTTTAGTAATTGTACTACTTTTTGCATTGAATGTTGGAATTACAATGATATCTGTTGATTATATCGCATTAATTGTCTCTGTAATTATCGGTGGATTATTATTAAAAACTACGATTGCTATTCGTGGAATGGAAAAACATGCAAAATCTGTTCTTGAATCCTTGGATGAAGATAATCTAGATTTGGCAAGAACTCATCTATCTATGATTGTCAAGCGAAATACTACAAATTTAGACAAAAATCATGTACTTTCAGGCGTGCTTGAAAGTATAAGTGAAAATACAGTTGATGGAATCACTGGACCGTTATTTTATTATGCTCTGCTTGGATTACCTGGCGCATTTGCATATCGTGTAATCAACACCGCCGATTCTATGATTGGATACAAGACTGATATTTTCAAAAATGTTGGTTGGTTTGCAGCAACTTGTGACAGTATTCTAAACTATATTCCATCTAGATTGACAGGGATAGTAATGATAATTTCTGCTGCAATTTTACAAAATAATTGGAAAGAGTCTTACAAAATAATGATTAGGGATGGCAAAAAAACCGAAAGTCCTAATGCTGGATATCCTATGGCTGCCTTAGCTGGGGCTTTAGAAACAAAATTTGAAAAAATTAATCATTACAAACTAGGTGACGGTGAAATCATTCTAACAAAAGAACATGTACATTCTGCAATATCTATAATGAAACTTACTTCGATACTTTTCTTTGGAATTGTTTCTGTTCCAGTAATTTCTATTTTGACTATTCTAGGGTGGTGGATACATGTTTAAAGAAATTGGATCTGTTTTTTCATTTTTAACAATATTCCCATCAACAAATGCATCGTTAGACAATATTGCAAAATACATGTTCATGTTTCCTGTAGTTGGAATTGTTATTGGACTTTTAGTTGGATCATTGGGTTTTGGATTATCTTTTATTTTAGAACCCTTGTTAGTTAGTTTGTTAGTTGTTGCATCTATTGCAATAGTTACTGGAATACATCATGCCGATGGTTTAGCTGATTTTGCAGATGGATTGATGGTAAAAGGATCAAAAGATAAAAAACTTAAAGCAATGAAAGATCTTTCTACGGGTTCAGCAGGTATTGTTACAATTGTATTATACCTAATTGGTTTGATAATTACTATTTCACTTACAAGTGGATTTGATTTGTTTAAGGCGATTTTGATTAGTGAAATTTTGGCAAAATTTTCAATGGTTTTGATGGCTAGTTTAGGCAAATCAGCTTCATTAGGCTCAAATTCTCCCTTTGTTGAATTTATGAAAGATAAGAAAAAACTCACCGCAGCATTTCTAATTATGCTTATTCCTGTAATCGTAATTGGTGAAACAACAGGCTTGATAATGCTTGGTGTAACTATTGTTTTGACTATGTTCCTCTTGGCTTTGTCCACTCGTAGTTTTGGTGGGATCACTGGTGATGTGTTGGGAGCTACCAATGAATTTACTCGATTGGCTTCTTTGATGGTGTCTGTTTCAATATGATTGGCCTTGTAATGGCTGGCGGTAAGGGTACTAGAATGAATTTAGATGGTGAAAAACTTTTACTCAAATTTAAAAAACCTGTAATTCTTCATGTAGTTGATTCATTAAAAAATTCAAATTCTTTTTCAAAAATTTTAGCTGTTACTAGTTGTAATTCTCCTAAGACAAAAAAATTATTGGAAGAAAATAAAGTTGAAATTTTTGATACATCTGGCATTGGTTATGTCGAAGATCTAAATTTAACACTCAAAACTATCAATGATTATGTTTTAGTAACATCTGGTGATTTACCTTTACTTGATGAAGAAATAATTAAAATAATTATTAATCAATTTAATCCTAAAAAAACTTGGACTAGTATTCTTGTAACTAACAAATTTCTAACCTCTCTGGGGTTAAAGTCTGATTTTTCTGTTGATTTTAATGATCAAAGATGCCATTATACTGGAATTTCTTTGGTAAATTCAGAACAAATTTCTTCTCTAGAAAATTTGGATGAAAATTATATTATAATTGATGATAAGAGAATTGCATTTAATCTAAATTCTAAAATGGATTATGATTTACTCAGCACTGCCTGAGATTTTACCATTGATTTCAGCTTTTGAACCTGTTGGCTCTGAAAGAATATTTCCACAGGAATTACATGAAATTTGTGTTGATGCGTGAGAATAAACTATCTGTAATTCACCGCATTCATTACAATTAACTTTTTGAAATTTACTCGATGGTTTTGGAATTTCAATATGATCTTTCTTCATGCTGCTATCAACTCAAATTTCTTAATTCTGACACCTTTTTTATTGTATTTCTTTTTACAAACAGTACATGTCATAATAGGAGTAACTTTCTTTGTAACTTTGGCTGGTTTTGCTAATTTTGGGAATTTTTGTCCACCATATCCTCTTTTACGTTCTGCGTGTCGGCGTTCACCAGCTGCAGAACCTCGTCTTTTTCCAGCCTTGTAAATGGAGATCTTTTGCTCAGTATGGGCATTACATTTTGCACAAAACTTTCTGATCACCTTAGGAATGTTCATATCAACAAAACCTCTTCAACCGTAATTTAAGCATTGAATCTATAATAGGCGCAAATTCTAATTATAAGAAGTGAATTCGATCCTAGCAAATTCGATCTTGTCTCTCAACTCTGTAGCAATGGGTGATAAGAAAGCCGATCTGATTATAAAAAATTGTAATTTAATGTCAGTCTATACAAGGGAAATCATTCCTCAGATTCAGATTGCAATTATAAAAGATAGAATTGCATATGTTGGTCTAAACGCAAATCATACAGTTGGTCCAAAAACTACTGTAATTGATGTAAAGGGAAAATATGTTAGTCCTGGTTTTGCAGATCCGCATTTGCATATTGATCAATTTGTTTTACCATCTGAATTTGCAAAAAAAGCTCTACTTTGTGGTGTAACATCTCTATTTTCTGATCCTATTGATATTGTAAGTGTAGGTGGCTATCGAGGCTTTCAAGAATTTTTAAAACTCGGTGAGAATCTACCAATCAGAATTTTTCAAGTAGTTCCAGGTGGCCTTCCAGTAGATGCAAAATTTAGTAGCAGTAAATCATTATCATTATCACAAGAAAAAACTGCAATAAAACATCCACTTGTACTTGGATTGGGAGAAGTTTTTTCTTGGACTAAAGTTACATCACGTGATCCAAAAACAATGAAATCACTTTCATCAATGTTGGAATGTGATTGCATAATCAATGGACATACTGCTGGAGCAAGTGAGAAAAAACTCAATGCATATGTTTCATCTGGAATTTTATCTTGTCATGAACCAATCAATTTTGATCAAGTTTTAGAAAGATTACGTCTTGGAATGTGGATAATGATTAGAGAGGGTTCAATTAGACGTGATTTGAAGGAAATAATTCCACATGTTTTATCCCATGGGACGTATCTTAATCGCTTGATGTTTTGTTCTGATGGTCTTGATCCTCTAGATATTTCTAAATTTGGCCATATAGATCACTGCATTAGAGAATCAATCAATCTTGGTCTAAAACCAATAGATGCAGTTACTATGGCATCAAAAAATAATTTTGATTATTATAATATGGGAAAAGATCTTGGTGGTATTGCTCCTGGTAAATTAGCAGATATTCTAGTTTTTGATGATTTAAAATCATTTAAACCAAACAAAGTCTTTGTCGGAGGCAAACTAGTTGTATCAAATGGACAAATAGTTACTCCAATTAAGAAACAAATGATAGCCCCTTGGATTAAAAAAACTGTCAAACTAAAAAATTTCTCTAAAAATGATTTTGCAATAAAATCAAAAAAGAAAGATGTAACTGCAAATACTATCTATATGCAAACTGAAATCATTACAAAGTTAGGTTCTGTCAAACTTCATGCCAAAGATGGTTATGTTTCTGCTTCATTGGATTCTGATATTTGGAAAGTTGCAGCCTTTGACAGAATTCATGGAACTGGCAAGCATTCTATAGGATTTCTTGAAAATTTTGGTGCAGATATTGGCGCTTTTGCTTCAACATGGAGTTTTCATGAAAATGATATGATCGTAATTGGTTCAAATGATTCTGATATGGCAATTGCATCAAACCATCTCATCAAGAATCAAGGCGGGCTTGTTGTAGTTAAATCTGGAAAAATTACTGCTTCCTTACCATTACAGTTTAGTGGCATCATCTCTACAGATTCTTTTGAAAAAGTTTCATCTAATTTTGAAAAAATCAACAATGCTATTGTAGATTCAGGTTCTAAGTTTTCTAGACCTCATTTGATTCCTCTATTTTTACCATTCTTGGCTCTACCATCTGTTAGAATTCTTAATGGTGGGATTGTTGATGTGAAAAAACGCAGCTATATTTCACCGATCTACTAAGTAAATGTTAAAAAGGGGGATTCAGCGGATTGTAGCTGAATCTAAATGGCATCAATTCAACAAGGACCAAATGGACCTGTATTAGTTCTCAAAGAGAGTGCATTACAGCAAAAAGGCAAAGATGCCCAACAAAACAATATTGCAGCAGCAAAATTAGTTGCACAATTAGTTAGAAGCAGTCTTGGACCTAGAGGTCTTGATAAAATGTTAGTTGATTCCTTAGGTGATGTTACTATTACAAATGATGGTGCTACAATTCTAAAAGAAATTGATGTTCAGCACCCTGCAGCCAAAATGATGGTTGAAATTTCTAAAACTGTTGATAATGAAGTAGGCGATGGCACAACTTCCTCTGTGATTTTTGGAGGTGCACTATTAGCTAGAGCAGAAGACCTTCTAAACAAAGATGTTCATGCTTCAACTATTATAGATGGATATCAAGCAGCATCTGATAAAGTCCTAGAAATTTACTCAGACTTGGCAAAACAAATTCAGCCTGACGATAAAGCATCTCTATTAAAAATTGCTACAACTAGCATGCAATCAAAATTAATTTCCGAAGATAGTTCATTACTTTCTAAAATTATCGTTGATGCTATTCTTAGTATTGCAACAAAGAAAGGCGATACTTATTCTGTTGATCTTGAAAATATCAAAGTAGAAAAGAAAGCTGGTGGTTCAATTGATGATACACAAATTGTAAAAGGAATTGTTTTGGATAAAGAAGTTGTTCATAGTGGAATGCCTACAAAAATTGAAAATGCAAAAATTGCATTGCTTAATTCAGCATTAGAAATTGAAAAAACTGAGTTAAGTGCAGAAATTAGAATTACTGACCCTACTCAAATGCAGATGTTCTTAGAAGAAGAAAATAGAATGCTAAAATCTATGGTTGACAAATTACATGACGTGGGAGCTAATGTCTTGATTTGCCAAAAAGGAATTGATGATATTTCACAACACTATCTTGCAAAATACGGTATCATGGCTGTTCGTCGTGTTAAAGAAAGTGATATGATTAAACTTTCTAAGGCAACAGGTGGACGTGTAATTAGTAATCTTGATGATTTTTCAGAAAATGATCTTGGTTCTGCAGATTTAGCACATCAAAAGAAAGTTGAATCTGATAAATGGGTCTTCATTGAAGGATGCAAACACCCACAATCCGTTACAATGCTAATTCGTGGTGGAACTCAAAGAGTAATTGATGAAGTTGACCGTTCAATTCATGATTCTTTAATGGTAGTAAAAGATGTTATAGAAAAACCAGCAATTGTAGCTGGTGGCGGTGCACCTGAAGCATTTGCAGCCTCATTACTCAAAGATTGGGCTGATCATTTTGATGGTCGTGAACAACTTGCAATTAAAAAATATGCCGAGGCTTTAGAAACAATTCCTCTGACTATCGCTGAAAATGCAGGAATGGATCCAATTGATACAATGGCTAATCTTCGTGCAAAACAAAATCAAGGTCAAAAATGGACCGGAATTGATGCTAAAAATATGAAGATTGCAGACATGATGGCAATCAACGTCGTAGAACCAATTGTAGTTAAAGAACAGATAATCAAATCTGCAACTGAAGCTGCATGTATGGTACTTAGAATTGATGATGTTATTGCAATATCTGGTGCACCTGGCGGAATGGGATAAAATTTTAGTTAAGCTTAAGCGTTTTCATTTCTCTAAATAATTTATGTATAAACTCGGTGTTGATTTAGGTGGTACTAAAATTGAAGCAGTTCTGCTAGATGAAAATTTTAATGTAATTAAAAGAAAAAGAATTCCTACACCACAAAATGATTATCAAAAAATCCTAGACTCTATTTACTCTTTAGTAGTAGAAATATCTGAAAGTGTATCTGATTATTCATTGGGGGTTTGTACACCTGGGGCAATTTCTAAACAAACTGGATTGATTAAAAATAGCAATACGCAATGTTTGATAGGAAAATCACTAAAAGAAGATTTAGAAAATAAAACTGGAAAAAAAGTTTTCATGGAAAATGATGCCAATTGTTTTGCATTAGCTGAAGCAACATTGGGTGCTGCTGTGGACTTTGATTTAGTTTTTGGTGTTATATTGGGAACTGGTGTAGGTGGCGGAATAGTGATTGATAAAAAACTCTATCCAGGCAGAACGAATATTGGAGGTGAGTGGGGCCATCACACATTACATCGAAATGGAAATTCGTGCTATTGTGGAAAAACTGGGTGTGTGGAGACATACATTAGCGGACCTTCATTGGAAAACTACTGGACTGAATTGACAGGGGAATCCAAATCATTTCCTAAAATTCTTACTAGTACAAATAATGATAACTGGCAAAAATGGAAAAATGAATTTTTAGAAAATTTTGGGTATGGTCTTGCAAATGTTATCGATATTTTAGATCCTGATGCAATTGTTTTAGGTGGTGGTTTATCAAATGTTGATTTTTTATACACTGAAGGAAAAAAATCTGTTTATGATAAGGTGTTTTCTGATTTAGTTGATACTCCTATTTTGAAAAATAAGCTAGGTGATTCAGCGGGTGTTTTTGGAGCATGTATGCTAGAGTGATATTTCCAAAATGGAATTTATTTGTCAAAAAAATCGTCTACTAACGTTATAACCAATTCAATTCAATTAATTTCAGATAAAAATTGATTTCAAAAATAATACTTGGACTTTTCTCAATTATTATGCTATTTCAAATAAATTCTGTTTATGGATTAGAAGAATCACCTATTATTACTATGGAATTTACTTTTGGTGATACTATTGATCTTGATAAAAGTCCACAAATGATTAGAGCATACATCCAAATTCAAAACTATGATCCACAACATGGTTACCATTTTATGGAAATATCCCGATTAAGTGATGGAGAAATTATTAAAACTACTGAAATTTTTCCTAAATTTGTCGATGATAACTTGTTTGATGTTCAGATTTTGCATTATCTAGAACCTGGTGATGTTGAAATAAACATTATTGGTGATTATTCAATGAGAATTTTTTCTGAGTTTGGTCCAACTGATACAGTTTCAACATTTTCTTTAATTCAATCTAGTAATCCTGCAGTTATTATTCAAAATATTGAGGAATCAGAACCAATGATGGAATCTGAAACTAAAGTTGAATCCGAGACTGGGGTTGAATCATTATAAATTGAAACTTTAGAGCAATCAAAAATTCCTGCATGGGTTCATGACGTATTTGTATGGTATGCAGAAGACACAATTTCAGAAAACGATCTGCTATAGAATATTTAATTTCAGAAGAAATTATTAACGTGGGTTAATTTGGACACCCTTCCATCTTTGAAATAGAATATCCGTCAGTCATTATTTCAATCTCCATATCTTCTGATACTGATTGAGTATGGCAAAATTTACATTCATTTGCAGTAACTGTTGATGATTCTTCGTTAATGGATTTTAGCCAATTTTTTGCATAGGAAATTGCTTTTTCTAAATCACTTGTATCTGTAACAACATCAAAATGCATTGTACAGTAGATAGGAATGTGTTTACCATTGATTCAGAAAAATGCTCAATTATTCAAATCCTCCAAACAAAAAAGCACTGATCCAGGCATTCTGTCATAATTTGTGAAAATTTTATAATTAACAAATGTAATGCAAATTGTAAAA
>JARPSM010000136.1 GCA_029782475.1 Nitrososphaerota archaeon | reverse complement strand
TTTGGCGTACCATAAGTGAGGCCTTGCCACCTTTTACAAATCGCTCTTTCCACTGGTAAAATGTCTGTGGATGAATATTGTATTTTCTGCACAATTCTGCCGTACTGATGTTTGTGTTCAGGGACTAAAACTATCCTTGATTTTTCTGCTGATGTGAATTTGTTATTTACCATGAGATCAAGCCTCCTCCTGGATTCTCTGAAAAGTGTATGTATGCTACTGGTCCTATTCTAGAGGGGTCCAGACCATATGACATACCTTCAATCTCTTCTTGTGTAGTGGGTATACTACTTTTTGTACAACAGAACAAAATTCAACATTCTTCAAATTATTATATCGGTAACGCTTTACAATCATGATGTCAGAATACAAGAATTACCTGCATATGTTCAATCGTTTCTTCAGTAAGGGACACCTAGCTAGTACATACAAACCTGTATTTCTTCGCGCATTATTGGATATTGGGGATTTTGAAGACTCTCAAAAAGGAGATAAACTGATAGGCAAAGAATGGATCACTCACAAGGATGGAAAGATTTTACTTAATCTAAATTTTATAGCAGTCAGATTTGCAAAATATTACTGGGACATGGAGTATAGCTTTAGACTGCGACAGTCTCAAGATCCACAGGATGCAAACATTACACGAATGGTGAGAGAATATCATGACCCTGCAAAAAAACCTCCAACAATAAAAGAATTAACCCATAACAACATGGAACAGTTTCGCAAACAAGTAATTACCAAAAGCATAAAACCAGAGGTGCTAGTCCACCTAAAGACTGACATGCATGAAATGTATGAAAAGATTGATTCAAACACCATATCCTTTGATGATGATATTATAGAATTCTTACATGTCAACAAGACCCTACTTAAGAAAGGATTAAACCACGTTCTAGCAAAATATCTGGAAAAACTAAACCCGATGACCATACAGATATCAAACAAGATAGACTATGAGAAGGCAACTAGAAAGACACTAAAAAACCAAGCCAGTCTGGCGATGCTACGATGGCAAGATTCAAAGTGTTTTTACTGTAATAGGAAATTTGAAAAAGCACATGTGGATCACGTGATACCATTCAATTATGTCTTTTCTACTGACATATACAACTGCGTGCTGGCATGCCAGCAATGCAACTGTATAAAATCAGACATGCTACCAGAGATTAAATTCTTTGATGATGTAATAGGGCGTAATGAGGACATTAGTAATTATTTAAAATCCACAAACACGTTTTACAGTAAAAAATCATACAAAATTCTATTCGAGTCGTGTGCCACAGAATACAACGGTGGTGCATTCTTTCATCCATAGATGTCTCCGTTGAGGGTGTAGTATATGGAAATGATTTCGCCTAGTCATCGGTGTCCTCCTCCAGGCATTTGGGATTGGTTTTTCTGATTGTATCTGTGGGCTTTTTGTTGTGAAATACCTCCAATGGTTTTTCAAACCTGTCAATGTCAAGGGACCAGTGCAGTCTTTGCTCGTTATATTATTCGATAAATTCGCCAAGCCTCTCAAAGATGGGTAGTTCCTCTTCGGATGTTCTAAAGAATCGCTCCAGCTTGCCGTTTGTCTGCGGATGGTACTGCCTGGAATTTATCAGTGTAATGTCCCGTTCCAACAGTTCTTCCTCAAATAGTGTGGGTTGCCAACTTTTTGTTGGCGTGCTGCGTCGGGCTGCCGTGAACTGGGTTCTCATTATCGGAGAGTATCTGGGCCGGCGTGCCAAAGTTTCGTACTGCCTTGCGCAGCACCAGGACAGTGTTAGTAGATGTGGCATTGCCAAATAACCCGTATCCAGTAATGCATCTTGATGATTCATAAGATGTCTTATGGCTGCACGCCTGTTTACAGAGGCAACATCTGAGAATGCGGTACTGACGCTCCATGATGCAGTAAAACGATATGGATGCTTGTCACCATCCTGTCAGACAATGGCTCATATTTTGTAGGTGTCCGCAGAAAGGACATATATCGAGAAGCATGAGTTTGTGAGTCATTTTCCATGCATTTCAGTTTGCTTATTCATATTTACATTGGTAAAATCCACTAATCGCTAGTTTTTTGATAATTTTTAGTTCACAAACTTTGTCTCTTCGCTATATGACTCATTGTATAAACATAAATGATGAAATTTCAATTCAAAAAATAGTTTGAAGTACAATAAACTCGGTAAAACAGATATCAAAATATCAGAAGTTGGATTTGGAGCATGGGCTATTGCTCTTGATTGGTGGGGTAAAAAAATCGAAGAAGATGAAGCAAAGAGAATGCTCAAAAAAGCATACGATGTAGGAATTAATTTCTTTGAAACAGGTGACTTGTATGGTAAAGGATTAAGTGAGAAACTAATTGGTGAGGTCTTCAAAGATATGAGAGATGAGATTGTTATTTCAACAAAATACGGTTATGATTTTAGAGATGTTGAACAAATAGGACATAAAGAACTTCCACAAAAGTTTGATGAGGATTATACTAGAATGGCATTAAGGAACAGTTTAGAAAGATTACAAACAGATCATCTTGACATGTATGGAGTACATAATCCAAAGCTCAAAGATGTAAGAGATGATTCGATATTCAAATTACTGGATAGTTTTATCAAAGACGGTTCAATCAAAACATACCAAATTGCTCTAGGCCCGGCAATTGGATGGACACAAGAGGGATTGGAGGCAATGGATAAACCAAATCTTAGTGCAGTTCAAACAGTTTACAATATTCTAGAACAGACACCTGGAAATGAATTAATGAAAAAAGCTGAAGAAAAAGATGTAGGCATACTAGTTAGAGTTCCAGAAGCGTCAGGAATTTTAACTGAAAAAGTTAATGCAGATACAAAATTTGATGACAATGATCATAGATCAGTTAGAAAAAGAGAATGGCTCAAAGCATCATTGGAAAAAGTTGAACAGTTCAAACCAATTGCAGATAGAAATGGTTTAAGCATTACAGAATTTGCAATGAAATTTATGATGACAAAGAAAGGATTTGCAACAGTACTTCCAACGATGATTAGTGAAGAAGAGGTTGTAAACTATGCTCAAATGTCAGATGGAAAATATATTTCAGATTCAGACATGAAAGAAGTTGAAGAATTGTACAATTCTTGGCCTCCATACGAATTAAAAGCAACGCCACAAGCAAGTTAATTTGTAAATGGATAATCCAATAGACGTAGAAAAAACGTTAGAAGTTATTGAAAGAATGAAACTAACCAAAATTGGCAAATATAAAAAATGGGAATCCATGATTAAAAAGATCAAAAAAGGGCAGGAACTAAATCCCGAAGAATTAGAATACTATTCAAACATAACAAGAATATACAAAAATTCAAACGTCACTCCCAGAAGTAAGGTCTACCACACCAGATTATCAGAACTGGATGAGAAACCACCATGTAAAAAATGCGGGGATGATTCCACATACTATTGCAACATGAATGATCAATACTTTTGTACAATACATGTCGTTGGACATGATAAAAATGAGATTTAAGATGCTAAAAGTGAATCTTCTAAATTAAAGGAGCTCTCTACAAAATATTCAACACGTGTTTTTTTGAATTCACGAGAACTGAAAAGAATATCATATTCCTTCACATTGATTTGATCTTGAATTGTTTTTGCTACTTCATGTGCCTCATCTTGAGTTTTGCAATGAATCATTGAGAAAACATTGTAAGGCCAATCAGCATATGTCGGTCTCTCATAACAATGACTTACTTGTGGGAATGATCCCAGGGTATCTCCAACTTGTTTGATTCTATCTTCAGGAACTTTCCATACAATCATACCATTTGCAGTGAATCCTACTTGTCGATGTCTCAAGATTGCAGCAAATCTTCGCATGACACCAATATCTTCATAATGTTTCATTTTTTCAAATAACTCATCTTCAGTAATTCCAAGGTTTTTTGCTGCAAGGATGAAAGGCTCATCAATAATATCCATGTCTTTTTGCAATTCACGAATAAAGTCTTTATCATCTTCAGTCGGAATAAACTCTATATTTTTAATTTCTTTTTTCCCTTCACTGGGTGCAATGTCATGTTTCTTGTCATCGACCATGTCAAGTTTAACTCCAATTTTGAATAATTGTAAAGTTGGAAGCATTCTAACTTTTTTAATTCCTTTTAGAACATTGAATTTTTCAAGTTCTGCTTTCAAATCAGCCCCTGGAGGAACAGCTAAAGTAAACCAAAGATTGAATTGGTGTTCTCTCTCATAGTTATGACTCACACCAGGATGAAGGTTAATTTTGCTTGCAACGTAATCTAATTTATCAGATTCAATTTCCATAGCCACTAGAGAACTAGTGTATCCTAGTTTTCGCGTATCAAAAATTGCACTTAGTTGTCTTAAAACACCTATTTCTTTTAATTCATTTAAACGAGATTTAATGTCTTCAGGAGTAGTGTTGAATTTTTTAGCAATTGCATCAAAAGGTCTTGTGACCAGAGGAAAAGTCCATTGAATTTCATTTAGCAATTCTTTGTCAGATTCATCCATAAAAGTCAATAAGTCAGTAACTTGGTTATTCAATTAAAAATGTAGCTTGGATTTTAGGCTCTAAATTTTAATACATAAATAGAAACTGGAGTCCATCTGATCGATGATAGTTGATCTAAATCTCCAAAATAAAAAAATCATTATTGTGGGGGGAGGAGGTGAAGCACAAAAGAGAATTAATTCACTACTCAAACAAGAATGTGATATAATCATAATTGCAGATTCGGCAAATTCGCACATAACCAAACTAGCCAAAACTAAGAAAATTAAAATCATAAAGCAAAAAGTTTCAGATACAAAATTTATTTCAGAATTAAAACCATATTTGATCATAACAACTACAAATGATAAAAAAATAAATCAAAAAATTATCAATGCTGCAAAAAAGAAAGGGATCATAGTATACAGTTCAGACAATCCTGAAAATAGTGATTTTTCTAACCCTGCAATCATTGATTTTGAAAATATGATACAGATTGCAATTTTTACTGGGGGAAGAAGCCCGATGATGTCAAAGAAGATCAAAGAAAAATCAGAAAAAGTGCTCAAAAAAATAATTACAAAAGAAGACATTGCACAGATTAAAATTCAAAAAATAGCAAGAAAATTATCTAGAGAAATTATCCCGACTCAAGAACAAAGAAGAGAATGTCTACGTAGTATTATGAGTGATAATCAGGTTGATCAGTTAATAAAAGACGGCCAGGTGAAAAAAGCTGAAAAGCAAGCTATCGCAATATTGAGGAATTGGAAATGAATCAAAATATCATCAATGCACGTGTTACTTTTCGTAACTCTCCAATTCACATTCTAGAACAATTTACGATAAAAGACATGAAAAATGCGTATGAGCAATTCAAAAAAGATTCAGGATTAGATGAATGTGTAATTATTCAAACATGTAATAGAATAGAGTTATTTGGTAAATCCAAAACATATGATTCAAATAAAATCAAAAAAACATGGGCAGCAATTACGGGGCTTGAAGAAGAGGCATTTAATGACAATATAGAATTTGTAGAAAATCATGATGCATTGCATCATTTGTTGAAATTAACATCCGGGTTGGATTCCATGGTATTAGGAGAAGAGCAAATTCTAGGTCAAATAAAAAACTCAATCACGTCAGCTAGAAAAGTAAAAGCATCAGGGCAGCATCTAAACACATTATTTGATAAAGCAATTCGAATAGGGACCAGAATTAGAAATTCAAGTGGAATAGGAGCTGGCGGGATTTCAGTTGGCTCCATGGCAGTAAAGCTTGCAGAAGAGAACATTGATGAATTAAAAACAAAAAAAGTATTACTAATTGGAACTGGCGAAGTATCAACTCTTGTTGCAAAATCATTACAAAGACGGGGTTATGTATTTAATGTAACAAGTAGAACCATTGGAAGATCAGAGGCATTTTGTGAAACAATGGGTGGCAATCCAATAAAGTTTGAAGACGTTCTTTCAGGATTTGACAACTATGATGTAATTTTTGTAGCAACAACTGCACCATATTTTCTAGTTACAAATGAGAAAATTACAGAAGCTATGAAAAATAAAAGTAAAGGAATGATGATTCTAGATTTATCAAATCCCAGAACAGTGGATGAAAAAGTTGCAACCATTGGAGGAGTTAAACTCATGAATTTGGATCAAATTGCAGAAATGGTAGAAAAGAACATGAATGCAAGACTAAACAAGGTAAAAACCGTTGAAAACATAATTAGCGAGGAAGTTTCTGTATTAGAAACCTCAATGAAAAGATTAGATGCAGAACCACTTGTAACAGACGTATTCAAGAATATTGAAAATCTCAGAGAAAAAGAATTACAAAAAGCACTACAAATGCTAAATGAGAAAGATGAGAAAAAAATCAAGATTATCGAAGAATTAACAAAAGCTGTTGTAGAAAGTATCGTATCTACTCCAATGAATAACATCAGAAAAGCATCAGAGCAAGGCAATCCTGACGTGGTAGAATTGGCAAGTAAGCTGTTTGACTATAAAAAACAGAATCAAGTAGTAGACTAGGATTATATTTTACCTAAAGAGAATTCCATCATGTCATTTCCAACTAGACGTCTACGTCGACTGAGAACATCAGAGAAGATGAGAGAACTAGTTCAGGAAACAACCCTTTCACCAAAAGATTTCATTTGTCCAGTATTTGTTCAGGAAGATTTGGATGAAAGGATCAAAGTTGAATCAATGTCAGAAATCCAAAGATTGCCATTAAAAGATGTAAATGAGGAAGTGGCATCAATAATAGAATTAGAAATTCCTGCAATTATGTTATTTGGAATACCATCTCAAAAAGATGAAGCTGGAAGTTTAGCATTTGATGATAACGGAATAGTTCAAAAGGCAATTGCACAAATTAGAGAGAAATTTGGAGATAAAATAGTAATTATGGCCGATGTCTGCCTATGTCAATTTACATCCACAGGTCACTGTGGAATTATTCAAGGAGATAAAATAGATAATGATTCTAGTTTAGAAACTCTTGCAAAAATTGCAATTAGTCAAGCTAAAGCAGGGGTAGATACAGTGTCACCATCTGCAATGATGGATGGTCAAGTTGCAGCAATACGAAAAGCACTAGATAAAGAAGGATTTACAGATGTTTCAATAATGTCACACTCTGCAAAACATCGTTCAAACTTTTACTCACCATTTAGAGATGCAGCTGAATGTGCTCCAAAGTTCGGAGACAGGAAAACATACCAAGTTCCATATACAAACGCAAGAGAAGCAATGATGGAAGTTCAAACAGATATTAAAGAAGGAGTAGATATCGTAATGATCAAACCAGCTTTGGCATATCTGGATTTAATTGCAGAAACTAGAAGAAAATACAATGTTCCAGTTTCAGCATACAGTGTTTCTGGAGAATATGCTCTAGTAAAAGCAGCTTCACAGTTAGGATATGTAAATGAGAAAGACATCACACTAGAAATTCTACATTCAATTAAAAGAGCAGGTGCAGATATGATAGTTACATATTTTGCAAAATCAGCTTCTAGATTCCTTCAAGAATCATGAGAAACGACGAACGTTTTGAAATTCAAAGAGCCTTTGACTTGTTGCCACATGTAGTTGGTGCCAGTTGGACGGCAGTCTGGTTTAGAATGAACGGAATTAAAAAACCAACCAGAGAAGAATTTAGAGAGAAAACTTTAGAATATTTACAATTAGTCGAGCCTGTGTTTGATTCTTATCCAAAAGAAGAGAAATTTGTTGAAATTAACAAATACATTGAATTTAGAAAAAAAGAAGAGTATGAGAAGATAAAGTCTGGAGAGAGTAATGAGATTGAAACTCGATACGACAGATATGTCGATTATGGATAAAGTTCCCGCTTTATGAAAATATCACTAAATTATAGGTGTACGAAAACACACATCACCGTAGATATTAAGACAATATGAAAAAAGCAACACAAATGCCAAGATAACAGGAGGTGTAAATATCAAAAAATACGTTCGCGTCCTCATTGTTCTTAATTGATTAAAAATTCCCATAGTAGGTGGTCATATCTCCAGTTTTAGTTGTTTTAGAAAATCTTTGAGTACCTTTGTCCTTTTTTTGGCTTCCATCTTACCTGATTTTGTATTCATCAAAGATTCCAATTTAAGTAATTTTTGATAAAAATGATCTACAGTCCAAGTTTTATCATCAGGAGTTCTTGTTTTACAAAACGGATCAGCAATATTGTAAAAGGGTCGTTTCAGTGAACCACCTGTAGCAAAAACTCTTGCAATGCCTATCGCACCAATTGCATCTAATCTATCAGCATCTTGAAGAATTTTCCCGACAATACTCTTAGGAGTTTTATTTTGAGAAAAACTGTGATCACGTATTGCATCTGAGATAACTAGAATTTCATTATTTGTGAAACTGTATTGTTTAAGAATTATTTTTGATTTTTTTGCACTTTCAATTGAAGACATTTTTGAACGTTTGTCAGATTTAGGATAAGAGACTATATCATGTAACAATGCAGCACAAAGAACTAATTTTTCATCGGCTTTTTCTCTTTTACATATTTTTTGAGCGTTACTATATACTCTCATCACATGATTAAAATCATGAACAGAATCATTATCCATAATTTCTTTAACTTTATTTTTAACAGAATCAGTAACGTTCATTAGATTCTCCATATTTTTGGTTTAACAAATTTAATTTTTCTTTTGGTAATTAAAAGAGTCCAATTCACAGATGCAAAGAGAATAATTAATCCAATACCAGCACCATCAATTAATAAGATAGCAGTTAATCTATCTTCAAACAGTTCCAAGAACGGAGTTAAAACAGCATTTCCAAAATAAATCATAACAATATACGAGAGAACCCTACCAAACCAAAATCCAACATAAATGCCTAAACTCTTTGCACGCATTAATCCATAAGCAATAAACAGCATGTTACTAGGAAGCGGAGTTGCACCAAACAAAAAAGAGGCAATAACATAACCGTATTTTTTATTATTCAAATAATTCCCAATCACATCTAGATTAGATTTTTGTTCTTCTGCAACAAATCTTCTAAAGACCACACTAATTCGTTTTAGAGTAAATCTCCCAATAGTAGCTCCAGTAGCTCCAACCATGGCAAGAACAACTACATTCAATGTTGGATCAAGAAGGTAAAATGATGTTAGAATAATCCAGCTTGGAGGCATTAAGATTGGAGCTGCATTTACTCCAATTAGTACAAGAAAAATTCCAAAATATGAAAATTCTCCAAAAATTTCTAAAATATCCATAATCTTTCAAAAAATATAGTATTTTTTAGATTTCTAAACCCTTGGATTCACATTCAGTCACAAGAAAATTTCATTATGAACTAAAAAATTATAAGAATTACATGTTTTTCCAAACAATGATCAGGTATTGTAAGAAATTGGATCAATGATGCAATATCTTTATAAGCAATTTATGCCTACAGTGTGTGTATGTCAGAGATGGTTTGGAAGTGTTTTAGATGCAATTTATCTTTCAAAGATGACAAAATAGCAGAAATGCACAAGGAAATTTCAGCACATTCAGTCACCAAAGTGAAGACTATTGTTGCATAATTACAAATTTTTACAAAATTTATCAGTTTTAATTAAAATATAGTGCAGAGGGTGGGATTCGAACCCACGAACTCCTAAGAGAAGGGATTTCCTATTTTGAGGATCTTGAGTCCCTCTCGGTTGACCGGGCTTCGATACCTCTGCAATGAGATTGTGTATAGACCAATATTTCTCGATTGCTATTTTGGATAAATTAAAAATTTGATCTATAATTTTAGCAATTTTTTAACAAAGCTTATAATCGGTGCTCAAATGACTCAAAAATATGTCAGAATTCATACCAATTTCAGACGCAAAGAAAATGCGAAGTGGAGTTAATGTGGAAGCAGAAGTCGTAAGCAAAGGAGATCCTAGAACTGTCAATCTCAAAAGTGGAGGAACCGTTGATGTCTGTGATGCAGAAATTGCTAACGATGATAAATCTGAAGAAAACAAAATGAAACTCACATTGTGGGGTGACGATATCGAAGCAGTAAATGTTGGAGATAAAGTTGTCATTTCAAATGGATATACTAACGAGTTCAAAGGTGAAGTATCCTTAACCAAAGGTAAATTCGGTAAGATGGATATCAATCCTCAATAATTTCTTTTATTATCTAAATTATTTTTCAAATCTATTAAAATTACAATTGTGCCAATTATTGAAATTATAATTCCCAAAACAAGTAAGAATCCAGAAATAAGAAGTGGGAAAACCATATTCATGAGCGGAGAGTCCGGATTTGATAAAGCATCAGAGTTTTCTGGATCTTCTGAAAACATCACAATGGCATGAATTGTATTTGGACCAATGTTTTTAATTTCAAAATTTAATGTATCAGATTCAACAGTATCTATCATTTCAAACAAAATTGGTTCTGACTGAACATATTCACCATAACTATCCTCAAAAATATCAGAGATTGATACAGACAACATATCATCAGAATCATATTCAGTAATTTGAATTCCCCAAAGTAAAGGAGAGCCATAGGAGGATGTACTGTATGAGACATAGGCAAACTCACCAGGCGTAATTTGTAATTCATCAGTAACCTCATCAAACATTCCATCAAACATAGCAACCATAGAAAGATCACCAGGTCCAGTTACGTTAGAAGGAATTGCAGAAGATGCAACAGTAAGTGAAACCCCCACTAGAACTAAACCAATAATTGTGATTATCAAGCCATGTTTTTTCATTTTAAAAATAATCTCATCAACAGGTAATAGAAAATAATCTAAAATATCCTAAAGACTAACGCCTAGATTTCTTTTTAGTTGCAGTCTTTTTAGTTGCAGTCTTTTTCTTTGCTGGTCTCTTTTTAGTTGCAGTCTTTTTCTTTGCTGGTCTCTTTTTAGTTGCAGTCTTTTTCTTTGCCATTAATTCTTTTAATTTAGAATATGCATTTTCCAAAGATTTTTGAGCAGATTCTTCATCTTTTGTTCTTCGCTCTAATTCTTTAAGGAATTTTTGTGCTGCCTTGTGACTTGAAATTTTAGTTTCACGTAAAGGTGGTTTTGATTTGGTTTGTTTTTGAATTTTTGAAACAATTTTTGATTTAATATCAGAGAAATTTGCAACATCACCTGAAATCTTCTTGGCTGTTTTTTGTCTACTTTTGATTTCTTCAACTAATTCATCCACATGATCATTTAATGAGCGTAATCTAGTCTCAGCATTTTGTTTTTCTAGAGAACTATCAGCGAATTCAATTTCTTGTTCAGTCTGCTCTATTGCCTCTTTTTCTGTAGAGAGACGATCTTCTGCGGTTGCTATCAACCTTCCAATACTTTCCAATTGAGCATTTTTTCTTAAAAGAACTGTTGAAACATCGCCAGATTCTTCACGTTCAGATTCAATTTTTTTATCAATGGTATGCAAACCTGATGAAGAGCGTTTTTCTGCTGTACGAAATTCTTTAACTTGATTTTCAGCTTTTTGACGAAGTTTTGATGCTTCTTGTTTCTTTTGTTGTAATTGAATTACTAATTTTTCTAATGAGACCAATAAATCAATCAGAGCAGTAGAGTCGGTTAAGTGGTGAATATGACCATGATTTGACTTTCATGTAAAGAAAATCAACATAGTTTGATCGCTAAAACAGATTTTTTTAAAAAATATTAGTCAAGAAGAAATACCAACAACATGGAATTTCATCCAAAAGATTTGTCAATAGCAAAAACATATGATCTCAAAAGCGAAAAAGAAGCAATGGGTGCAGTAAAAGACATGGTGAATCTAGGATTTAAGGAGAAAAAAGAAGGATACAAGGTCCTGATGCCAAAAGAACCAAAACTTGCAAAAAGAATAGGATACACCGTTACCACTGGAATAACTACAGGATTAAGACAAAAGAAAGAAGATAGAGATATCAAATATTGGACATATCACCATGATGATCAACATTATGCAATAGTTCTGATTCACAGAGATGTTTTAACAGAATTAGGTTTTTGATTTATCAAAAAGTTTGTAAAGTTTAGTTCTCTTTGCCATAACTCCAGCCAACATAACTCCAATTACAGTGCCGCCAATTACATCCATTGGGAAATGCTCCAATACATAGAGTCTGCTCAATGAAATCAAAATAGGATACAAGAACATCAGATATGCCCCACGTGGGAATCTTTCAGATAGAGCATATCCCAAAATAATTGCAAATATCATAGACCTGGCTGCATGGCCAGAAGGATATGAGGCATCAAAGCCACCCTCACAAAATAAGGCAAAGGTATCTTTGCTTACAGGTACTGGGAATTCAACAGATGAGAATTCAAAATCAGGCCTATCGCGGTCCACACCGCATTTTACATAACCTGTAAGCAATGTAGAAATGACAATCAAAATCATCAAAGTGACTCCAACTCTCCGGGTTCTCGGAATTATCAATATCAAAATTGCAAATCCTAACATCCACAAAGCCTCCCCACTTTCAGTGATAGATTGCATTATGAGATCAAGTGATGGATTTCCAATATTTTCAGAAAAAAACAATATAACACCTTGATCAAAATTTTCTGTAATTCTAGAATAAACCAAGGCGGTAAGAATTAGAAATAAAACCGTAAGCAGAACAAATGAACGAGACCTAATATCAAAAATCCAATTTTGCAATTAATGAAACCTCAAACACATCTCTTTTAATTTTTGTCAATAGACAAGTTTTGGAATTTAACTATAATTCAGAAATAAAATAATGAAATAACTTAGATCGGCTCAAAGAATTTAACCAAGGGGACAATAGACAAGTTGTGAAGGTACTCACACTAGATGATTTTGATCTAAAAGGCAAAACCGTTTTTTTGAGAGTGGACATGAACTGTCCCATAGATCCTGAAACATCAGAGATTTTAGGAACAAAAAGGATTGAAGAAGCAATTGAGACTTTGCAGTCATTAAAAGAAGCAAAAGTTGTCATAGGTTCACATCAAGGAAGGGTTGGAAATAACGAGTATACAGGTATGAACATGCATGCCAAAGTTCTTGAAAAATTAATGGATAGAAAAATAAAATATGTAGAAGACACAATTGGAGAAGCCGCACAGAATGCAATTAGAAATTTGAAAGATGGTGAAATTTTACTCTTAGATAATCTCAGATTGTGTGCAGAAGAAAATTATGAATTTACTCCAGAAAATGCAGCTAAAACAATTATGGTCTCTCGATTATCGAAATTATTTGATCTATGTGTATTAGATTCATTCCCAAGCGCTCACAGATCACATCCATCAATAGTTGGATTTGCACAAGTATTACCTGCATGTGCAGGAAGAATTGTTGAGAGAGAAGTTAGAAACCTAGATGAAATAATGACAGTTGCCAAAGCACCTCACGTGATTGTCTTAGGAGGCTCTAAAATTCCAGACAGGTTAGAGGCAATCAAATTATTAATTCAAAATGGTCGTGCAGATCATATTTTGCTAACTGGATTAATTGGAAACGTGTTCATGCGGGCTCAAGCTAGAATAAAATCATCACTTGGAATAAAACGAGAAGAAGAAGTCGTTGCAAAAGCACATGCATTGATTGGAGAATATCCAGATGTGTTTGCAACACCAGTAGACATTGCAATTGACAAAGATGGGGAAAGAGTAGAGATGGATGTAAGAGAAATGGGTAAAGGAGACAAGGTATTTGATTTAGGTCCAAAGACTGTAGAATATTATTCAAAATTAATTGCAGGGGCTGGAACGGTATTCATTAGTGGACCTGCAGGGTTTTTTGAAAAAGAAAATTTTAGTTATGGAACAAAAGCATTGCTTAATTCAGTTGCAAATTCAATGGCAACAACTATTGTAAGTGGAGGACATCTCACCACTGCATTAAAACAGCAAGGATTAGCAGACAAAATTAATCATACTAGTACCGCAGGTGGTGCACTAGTACTTTATCTAACTGGAGAAAAATTACCAATGATCAAAGCATTAGAAGACGCTGCAATAAAATACAAATCTAAATAGCAGATTTACAAGAGGGATTTGGACATTGTCTTTCTTCAGATGCGCCAAGATAGACATCATTGTTACAAGCATTGCAGTGAGATTTTTCAACAGGATCAAATAATTTTAGATATACAGTGGTAAGATTCTGAGCAATATTTCTTGCAAGACCAGAATCACAAATATCTGTAAAAAAAGATTCAGTATCATCAATTGTCCAAGAAGGATCTAAATCACCATTAGATTTTATGATTTCAAAAATCTCATCATTTGTAAATTTAGAATCAATATTATTGAATTTTTCATAGATTATTTTTCTAATTTGGAGTGTAATCGGAACGGTAGGAGTAAAATCACTCATACTAGTACAGATTATCTGCCTCTTCTTTTAGTTTATCCACATCTTGAGTTTCACTAAGATTCTTTCCGATGTAGGTATAAAGAGCAGATTTGAGTACTTTGAGGGAGAGCAGGGCACATTTGATTCGAACAGCTTGTAGATGTTCAAGACCTAATTCGCCCAGAACATCATTTTTTTCAATTGCCCTTGCCTCATCAATGGTTTTGCCTTTTGTAATTTCAGTCAAAACTGAAGAACATGCCATGCAAATTGCACAACCTTTTCCATGAAATTTAATATCAGTAACCTTGTTTTCATCAATTTTCATATCAATGTCAATGCTATCTCCACATAACGGATTAGAATCATGAAAAGTGACATCATGGTTTTCAATTTCGCCATAGTTTACCGGATTTCTTGAATAATCAACAATCATTTCATGGTAAATATCTGCATTACCACTCATAATTTGAACACCTTTGCCACAATATTTAATGAATTTACCAGAATATCAATGTCTTGTTTGGTATTGTAAATGTAAAAACTAGCACGAGATGTGGCTGCAACATTTAGTCTTTCCATCAATACTTGTGCACAATGATGACCAGATCTAACTGCGATTCCCTCTCCATCAATAATTTGTGCAACATCATGAGGATGAACATCTGCAAAATTAAATGAGATAACTCCACCACGTTTTGAAATATCTTTTGTACCATAGATATAAAGTCCTTTAACTTTAGATAGTTTTTCAATAGCATATTTTGTTAATTCAATCTCATGTTCTCGTACATTATCCATTCCAATTTTAGTAAGATAGTCTATTGCAGCACCCAAACCAACAACATCGGCAATGTTTGGAGTACCAGCCTCAAATTTGTAAGGCAAGTCATTCCATGTTGTTTCATACTTGTGAACTTCTCTAATCATATCACCACCGCCATGAAATGGACTCATAGTTTCTAAAACAGATTTTCTAACCCATAAGACACCAATTCCTGTAGGGCCGAGCATTTTATGCCCAGAAAATGCAAAGAAATCACATCCTAATTTTTCAAGATCAACTTTCATGTGTGGAACTGCTTGTGCACCATCAATTAGAGTGGGCACACCAGCCGCTTTACATTTTTCAATAATCTTTTCAGCATCAGTAATTGTTCCAAGAACATTTGACATTAAACTAAAAGTCACAAGCTTGACTTTACCTGTTGCAAGATATTTGTCAAGATCATCTAAGATTAATTCCCCATTGTCATCCATTCCAATATATTCTAATTTTGCACGTTTTTCTTGAGTGAGAAGTTGCCATGGGACAATATTACTATGATGTTCATATTCAGTTGTAACAATGATATCACCTTCATTGATGTGAGGTCTGCCCCATGCATATGCAACTAAATTAATTGCTTCAGTTGTACCACGAACAAAAATAAGTTCTTGCCGATTTTTTACATTAACAAAATTTGCAATTTTATCTCTTGAGGCCTCATAAGATTCAGTTGCTTCTTCAGCAAGGGCATATACTGCTCTGTGAATATTTGCATTGTGATTTCGATAATAATCTGTAATGGCATCTATTACTTGATTTGGTTTTTGTGTGGTAGATGCATTATCAAGATAAACAAGTTGCTTGTTATCTCTGACAATTCTTTTTAGAATGGGAAAATCATTTCGTATATTTTCAAACAAGGATTCTGTACTTTGCATATCTTAAATCTCCACGTAAATTTCATCAGAGTCTATTCTAACATTATACACCGAAAGAGGAGTTTCAGCAGGAAGGTTTTGTGGTTCACCATTTACTAAATTAAAAACAGAAAGATGCAGTGGACATCTAACACCCTCATCACTAAGAAATCCAGTTGAAAGGTCTGCATCGGCATGAGAGCATATTAAATCAGTAGCATGGATTTTACCCTTTAAATTTGCGACAAGTAGTTTTTTGCCTTTATGTACAAATCCAAAAAGCTGGCCTTCTTTTACCTGCTCCAAAGTGCAAGCTTTAATCCATTCAGACAAAATATCACCGATACTTGTAGTGTTGTTCTATTTCAGAGTCTTCGTTATAACGTGTCTCTTCAATTTCAACAAATTTAGTCAATTCTTCATCAGTGTTAATTGTAAGTTCTTTATTTTCCCATTTAGATTCAATAAGATAAGCAATCCATGCTCTAACTTGGATAGACATTTTTCGTGAAAGAGGTTCCAAAAACCCTTCAACAATTATTCGCTCAGATTCTGCATGAGTAAGACATCTAGTTTTAAGATAGAAAATTTGTTCTTCATCAATTTGTGCAACAGATGCAGAGTGTGTAGCCTTTACATCATTAGTGAAAATTTCCAATCCAGGAATTGCATCAGATTTTGCATCTTTATCTAAAAGAATAGAACGGCCAGACAAAAATGAATTTGATTTTGCAGCATTTTCTTTAATTCTAATCATTCCTTTGAAAAGAGATTTTGATTTATTTCTTAAAATTGATTTTTCAACAACTCTACCTTCAGTTTCCGGGCTTTCATGATTAACGTTAGTTTGAATATCAAAGGACTGTTCATTATTTCCAAAAATTACTTCTGAATCATTTGAAGAGGCACCACGACCATTAAGGAAATATTCAATTTTGTATCTAGATAGCATCGAACCAAATAATCCAGAATACCAATTGACTTTGGAATCTTGTGCTAAATCAGTTCGTCTTGTTGTGAAAGTTACAGCATGTTGATCCATCATTTGTAAAGTGGTAATATCTAATTGTGCATTTGCTGCAACATTGGTATTTAGTAATTCAAGATACGCTTGTTGTGCTTCAGTTTTTGGAGAATACAACTCTTGAACAATTGCAGCTTTACTACTCTCATCTGCAAATATTATATTTCTAGAAATTACAGATTGATCATCATCAGATAAACAAGTCAAAAAGTAAACAGCTTTGTCTAAGACTAAATTGCGTGGGATGTGAATGAATATTCCAGAATTAAATGCAGCATTATTTAGTGCAGTAAATTTATCTTCTTCAGACTTGGAGGCCTCTAGTGCTTTTTTTACCAAATCAGGATTATTTTCAATTGCATCAGATATTGAAGAGACCACTAGTCCTTTAGATTTTAAATCATCAGGGAGGTTAATTTTATGAATATTTGTTCCAATTTGAATAATGCAAATTTCTTTTTCTAGTTCGCTTAATCTTTTTTTAAGGAAATCAGGAACAGTGGAAGCAGCTGTAGATGTTGAAAGAGATACTTTTTCTGGATCCATTTTTTTTGCATCAGTGTATTTGTTGTAAAGGGGAGATAATTCAATTGCCAAACCATCATAAACAGATAGAGAGTTTTTTCTGTAATCTTTTAGCCAATCAGGTTCATTTCTTGATGAAGAAATCTCATCGATATGAGCGGTATTGAGTTTTGAAAGGAGGGATTGAGACATGATTCATCAAAATTATATTTTGGGAGATTATCCCACAGAGTCATCCATCTCTAGTTTGATGAGTCTGTTTAATTCAACAGCATACTCCATAGGTAATTCTTTTGTGAATGGTTCCATGAAACCATTTACAATTAGAGATAGCGCCTCTTCCTCATTGAATCCCCTACTCATAAGATAGAAGATTTGTTCATCACCAATTTTTCCAACAGTTGCTTCGTGGGTAATTGTTGCATCTTCTTGGTTAATTTCCATGTATGGGTATGTATCAGTTTTAGATGTATCATCTAAAAGCAATGCATCACATCGTACAGTAGACTTTACACCAGTAGCACCTTTTGCTACATGCAACATTCCTCTGTAAGTGGAACGACCATCAAGTCGGCTTACTGACTTTGATGTAACTTTTGAAGTAGTATTTGGTGCAAGATGAACCATTTTGGCACCTGTATCTTGATGTTGTCCTTTACCAGCAAAGGCAATAGATAGTGTTTCACCATATGCACGTTCACCCATAAGGTAAACTCCAGGATATTTCATTGTTAGTTTACTACCAATGTTTCCATCAATCCATTCAACAGTTGCACCTTCATGTGCATAAGCACGTTTTGTTACAAGATTGTAAACATCTGCACTCCAATTTTGAATTGTAGTGTATCTTAGTTTTGCATCTTTGAGTGCAACCAACTCTACAACTGCAGAGTGTAGGGATTCTGAAGAATAGACAGGAGCAGTACAACCTTCAATGTAATGTACTTCTGCACCTTCATCAACTATGATCAATGTTCTTTCAAATTGACCTATGTTTTCTGCATTAATTCTAAAGTATGCTTGTAGAGGCATGTCAATATGAACACCTGGTGGAACATAGATAAAAGAGCCACCACTCCACACTGCACTGTTAAGTGCTGCAAATTTGTTATCCTCTGGAGGAATAATCTTACCAAAGTATTTTTTGAATATCTCTGGATGTTCAATAAGAGCTGCATCAGTATCTAAAAAGAGAACACCTTGTTTTGCTAAATCTTCTCTTAGACTGTGATATACAACTTCAGATTCATACTGTGCACCTACACCTGCTAAGAATTTCTTTTCAGCTTCTGGAATTCCTAGTTTGTCAAACGTGGCTTTGACATTGTCTGGGACATCATCCCAGTTCTTTTCTACTTTGTCAGATGCTTTTGCATAATAGTAAATATTTTGGAAATCAATGACGCTAAGATCTCCACCCCAAGTTGGCATTGGTTTTTGCATAAAAATTTCATAAGAACGTAATCTGAAATCAAGCATCCATTGCGGCTCTTTTTTCATTTTACTAATTTCAATTACAGTTTCCTTAGACAGGCCTTTCTTGCTAAGGTGGACATACAATTCTGTAGAATCCTTAAAGTCATATTGTGAATAATCCATATCGAGATTTTCAGCAGTCATGTTCGTCATAACCCCGTTATATTATAAATACATGAGGAAAAATAGGCGAAGCTAGTTAGGGCAAGCTAAAATTTCAGATTTAAGCAATTTAACTAAGACTGATTTTCATCGCATCAAATGCACCTGCAACAGTATGAATTTCAGATATGATAAAAGAAACATCAAATTTCTCTAGTTCTTCAGATGTAAAAGGACCAATACAAACCAGAGATAATTTTGAGAGATAATTAATTAGATCAGATTTTTCATAATCTTTTTGCATAATTTCAAAAAATCCACGAACAGATGATGCACTAGTAAAAATAACTCCATCAACCTTGTTTTGAGAAAATAATTCTCTAAATCCATTCCATTGGGTTGTATCTCTAAATGCACATACATCATACAGATGAATCTCTACAACAGGGATGCCAATCTTGTTGAGTAATTCTTTTAGAAAAGGGTTTGCTGCACCACTACGAGGAATGATTACTTTTTTACCAACTGCATGGATTTGAGAAAATTCCTCACCAACACCTATTGAAGAATTATTTTTAGGTTCATGATTCACTTTGATACCGTATGTATCAAGAGTTGCAGTTGTTTTAGGCCCTACTGACATCACGATTGTATTTGCTACTGCCAATTGTAATTTCTCAAAGTTTCCAATATTTTTTGCAGTGTCAAATAGTATCTTTACAGCTTTTGAGCTCAAAAATACAGAGTAATCAGGGTGTTCAGTTTCAACTAGATTCAAAAAGTCATCAACAATTTTCTCCCCCTTACTTACAAGTTCTATTGTAGGTAACGGGATGGGTATCGCTTTATTTTTTTCAGCAAGTGAAATAAATTCTGACGAGTCATCTTTTGAGCGAGTAATTGCTATGATTTTTCCATCAAGCATTATTTCCAACCCATAGTATCTGACAAATCAACGACTTTGCCAATTATAATATTTGTAGGAGGAGTAATTTTATTTTCTTTAACTTTTTTTGCAATATTTGTAACGGTTCCTTTAATCATTTTTTGTTTGAAAGTAGTGCCATTTTGAATTACAGCAACCGGGGTTTTCTTATCCAGTCCACCAGCAATTAGTTGTTTACAAATGACATCTATTCTAGACAAACCCATCATAATTACAATAGTATCGACAGATTTTGCCAAGTTTTTCCATTTGACAATTTCTATTTTCTTTTCTGGATCTTCATGTCCTGTTACAAAAACTACAGATGATGCATATTTTCTATGAGTCAGTGGGATTCCAGCATATGTTGCCGAACCAATACCAGAAGTAATTCCAGGGACAATTTCATATTTTATATTATTTTCTTTTAGAAATTCTGCCTCTTCTCCACCTCGTCCAAAAATAATCGGATCACCGCCCTTTAGTCTAACTATATTTTTTTTAGATTTTGCATATTGCACCATAAGATCATTAGTTGTAATTTGATGGGTTGTGTCATCTCCAACTGCACGACCAACATAGACTTTTTTTGCTTTTTTTGGAATCATTGAAATGATTTTTTTACTTACCAGTCTATCATAAAGAACAACATCTGCTTTTTCAAGTAATTCAACGGCACGTAATGTAATTAATTTACTATCTCCAGGCCCAGCACCAACAAGATACACTTTTCCAGTCATGACTTATTCCATTCCTCCACTTTTTCTCTCCAATTTAATGCAAGATCATTTACCCCCTTCAAACGGAGTTCTTTGCCTGCACTTTTTCCAAGAGATTTAGGATCGTCTTTATTTCCAATTTTGTTTACCTGTAGAGATTGCTTTCCATCTACAGAGAATGCAGAAACAGTCAAAGTCATCTCAGAGTCATTTGATTTAGCATAGGCCCCTAAAGGGAACCTGCATCCTGAATCAACATAGTCAGAAAGAGAACGTTCAGCCTCAATTTCTAAACGAGAATCAGCATCTTCAATTTTTTTTAACATTGAGATTGTTTCAGAGTCATCTGCTCTTGCAACAATAGCAATGGCACCTTGTCCTGGAGAAGGGGAGAAATCTTCAATGGATAATAGAGTATACTTTACATCAACTCCCAATCTAGATATTCCAGCTTGTGCAAGAACAATAGCATCATAATGCTCACCAGATATTTTTTTTATTCTAGTTTCAATATTTCCACGGATAGGTTTTACAATAACATCAGGTCTTTTTCTTGACACTTGAACTGCTCGTCGTAGTGAACTAGTTCCAATTACTGAGCCTTCTCTGATATCATCTAATGATGAACCATCTGATGAAATAAATACGTCATTAACTGCCTCACGTTTTGGAATAGATGCAAGTATTAGATTTTCATCTAGTTCAGATGGGACATCTTTCAAACTATGTACTGCAAAATCTACTTTCTTTTGAGCAACTGCCCTATCAATTTCTTTTTCAAAAATTCCTTTTTGGTCTATTGTAAATAATGGTCGAGTATCAGTATCGCCTTTTGTTGTGATTGGTTTGATTTCATATTCACAATCAGGATTTACTTTTTTTAATTCAGATATAACCCAATTAGTCTGTGCAACAGACAGTTGACTCCCTCTAGCTCCAACTATGTACTTCAATTTTTCATCGATTTTAATGCAAAATGGTACGCATCAAGTGTTTTGTTAAGATCAGTTTGAGTATGAGCATCAGAGAGAAAAACAACTTCGAATTGAGAGGGAGCAATGAAAATTCCTTTTTTTAATAAAGTTTGAAATAACTTTTGGAATTTCTTGGCATTTGCATTCTTTGAGGTTTGATAATTTACGACAGGCTTGTTTGTAAAGAAAATCTGGAACATTGAGGCTGTAAAATTGATCTGGTGAGGGATGTTCATGTCGGTGGCCATGTCATCTAATGCAGTAGAAAACAACAGATTGAATCTCTCAAGTTTGGAATAGAGTTTATTTTTAATTTTGTTAATTGTTTTAATTGAACTAATAGCTGCACTGACAGAAATAGGGTTACCTGCAAATGTACTTGCTTGGTAAACTTTACCGCCAGGGGAAAGCAAGTCCATAATCTCTTTTTTACCTCCCACTGCTGAAATTGTAAATCCATTACTTAGTGCTTTGGCCATCGTAGTAATGTCAGGTTTAATTCCAAAATGCTCTTGTGCGCCACCAGGTGCAACTCTAAAACCAGTAACCACCTCATCAAAAATTAATGGTATGTTGTTTTCTTTGGTAATTTTTCGTAAATCAGAAAGGAAATTCTTTTCAGGTAAGATCAACCCCATGTTTGCAAGAATTGGTTCGACAATTACTCCAGCAATGTCTTTATTTTTTCTAATTGTTTTTTGTAAATCTTTAATATTATTATACTCCACAACCAATGTATTTTTTGAAACCTCATCTAACCCACCATCAGATACTGAAACCCCATTATGTGCAGCACCAGATCCTGCTTTTACCAAAACAGAATCATGTGCACCATGATAACATCCTTCAAATTTTATTATTTTTTTCTTTTTTGTAAAACCACGTGCCAATCTGATTGCAGTCATTGTTGCTTCTCCACCAGTATTCATCAATCTTACTTTGTCAACGGATGGAAAATTTCCAATGATTAATTTTGAAAGTTCAATTTCAGATTCAGTTGGAGTACAGTATAGAGTACCTTTTGATAATTGATTTGAAACAGATTTGATAATTTCTTTTCGCCTATGTCCTAAAAGTAAAGCTCCATATCCATTGCAAAAATCAATGTAGCGTTTGTTATCAGCATCCCAAATGTATGCACCATTGGCTTTTTTTGCAAAGAAAGGATATGGCTCAAAATATCTAACGGGGCTATTAACGCCTGATGGGATTACTTTTTTTGCAACATTGAATAATTTTTTGGATTCAGACACTAATCAAAATGGTATTTGAGGTCATTATTATTCGTAATACCAGACAGGAATGTACCCTTTTAGTAATAACACTCTGTAGTGTTACTGATGTCTGTATCGTACATTAACTAATTATTAACACGTGAGGAGTTTTACAGTAGAGCATTTCAAAAAGGGAGATCAAAAGCCTATGAAGGATTAACAAAGTCTGCAATTAGTAACCCGGATACTTTCTGTAAAGACAAGTATGGTTTTGAAACAGATAAGATAATCAAAGAGATAAGAGAAGAAATTAAACAAACACAGGATGTAACAAAGGCTTTAGGATTCCTACAGGCTTTTGTAGATTGGTTAGCAGTTGACCACCTAGACCTTAGAACCAAGAACAATCAGCCAGTAAAAAGTAAGGTTCCACAGGCAATCAGGAATTATGTAAGCAGGGCCAGAAAATACATGAAACTTTGTGGAGGAATTAAGATTGATGTTGAGGATTATGCAGACTATGATGCCGTATTTTGCATTGTATCTAGTGGAGATAGGAAATGACAACAAAGTTCCCACTATATCATGCATCATTTTGAATGTTTTTTTAGAAATTTGATCATTTACCTTACATTTGTTAATTGTTGAATCATTCATAAATCATAATGGATATACTTGGATCAATTTTTTTGGTTTGAAAAAATTGAATAATTGATCATTATTTTTTTACTAATTTGGCACATTCCTATCTACTGAAAACTAATAGGCGTTATTATATCACATGACTGTAACTCCATGAATAAAATCCATGATGGTCCCCACCTTGAATTGCTTTTTTGTGAGCATTGAACTGGTATGATTGTAGAAATTATTTTGGTGACAATGTTGTATGCGGCACTTGATTGTATGTTTTTTGTATCTCGGTGTTAATTGTTGCCTTGTGCATTAATTACTACTGAGGCACACTCGTATCTAGATCGTTTGATCTGAATAATTTGAGGAATTGAATCATTATTTTGGATAAAACGGGTTACTTTTCCATCTACTGAACATATGGCATAGGCAAATTCAATATTACCTTGCCGTCGTTTTTCTCGTAAATCATTCTCATGTTAGTAAGATAAAATGTTCCTTTCTTAAACAAAGAACCACACTTTGTTGTTGTGATTATTTCCTCTCCGGGCTGTCTGACTATCATGTTATCATAACCTCCAATGTAATATAACGTGATTTTTTCTCGTTTTTATCAATTATGCTGGGATTTGTTATCAGTCATTTCTTTATTTTCTCCTTGTCTACAAATTCATTGATTCTTCTCTTTGCAATCTCAAATGCCATCTTTTCAATTGACTTGCCTTGAGGAGATTTGTCATCAAATTGATACATTTGTGATCTCCCAATATCTCTGATGTGTTTGAAGACTTTTTGGGATTCCATCCTGTGGACTATCTCAAGGGTTGTTTTGAATCCGACACCTGATATTTTAGAGATGTCAGTAATTGAATAATCATATTCTTTCATAGGTATCATATGATCAAGTATCTTTGATTCAGAGCATGGAAACACACTTTGAAGAGCGCCTACATCTCGGGTTTCTTTCATGTATTATTATGGGTGGCAGTAATATATAATATTTTACCTAATATTGATTGAATTATTACATAATTCATAAATAACATAATATATATTTCATTACATATTGGTTTTTGACAAACATGGAAAATCTATACTAAGGAAGATGTTTTATCACGGATATGTTGGTGGCAAACACACATCAATTGACTCACTGAAAAGAAGTTTTGCGTCACATGAGAAGGGCAATGTTGAAAAATCTATTAAAAAACTGGTAAAGATGAATCTTGTTTTGAACCATCCTACAAGTTATGGAAAACAGTATTCTCTGAATCCTAAAAAAATTCAAAGTATCAAAAAAATTATTGAGTGATGAATCTAAACAAAATTTCCATTCTTTGGTCTTGCACCATCACCTGACATCATTGAATTAAACATCCCTCCTGCTGATGCAGGATGTGATTTTATTTGATCTGCAATTTTCATATTTGCCTGTTGTTGCATCTGCGGAGACATTGACTTGTATCCGTCAATCTTTCTGCTTACAAACTCTTGCTGCATTGCAGGATCTGATGCCAACTGCTGACCCAATCTTGCATTGTCTGGATGAATTATTGTTTGCGTTTCTACCGATTCCAAATTATTTCCGATAGTGTTGGCAGAGTTGTTAATCTGAGTTCCATGAACTGCATCAACACCAACTTGATCTATGGACTGGCGTATCTGTTGTCTCACATCTCCTGTCTGCATTCCAGGAATCCCAATCATTCCAGGAGCTGCATTCATTCCGCCTTCAACAAATCCTGCACCAGCTCCTTTTATTCCTGCAGTTGCATATGTCTTGAATTTATCCATTCCACTCATGGCAGGTCCTGCAGATCTAGTTGCAGCATTAAGAGATTCGTTTGAAAAACTGCCTCCTGTATTCTTGCCAATATAGCGACGATCAAAAGTTCGCAAACATCTTTGCAGGGTTTCTAAAGATATAATTTGCAACATCAAGCTTGAACTTTGTGACTCTGAAATATTCTAACACTGCCTTGTTCATTATTGCAAACATTGCATAATATTCTGATACTAACAATGCACACTTGCTTATCTTCCAGCACTGTTCTATCATGTTTAGATACGGAGATCCCTTTGGCAACCAGATTAGTTTGACATCTCTGTTATCTGCAAGATATTCCTTTACCTTCTTTGATTTGTGAACTGATGCTCTATCCAGCATGATTGCAATCTTGCCGTATTTCCAGTGTAGCTCTTTTAGATACTCTACAAATGTTACAGCATTGAATTTATCATAAACTCAAAACAATTGATTACCATTTTCTGTAATTGTACCATACGCTGCCAGACTCTCATGCCGCCCTGTATATGGAAGAAATATTCTCTTGGCAATTAATGACCAATACTTTATTTCGCCTGCAGGAAACTTTGTTTCCTAATTCCACATGTTTAGGCACAAATCACGACCGAAAAATATTTGGATCACGGATTTTACAACTATTTTGTGTCTCAGAAGATAAAATATGATGACCAACGATACATCTCACGTGGGGAACACTATGT
>JARPSM010000134.1 GCA_029782475.1 Nitrososphaerota archaeon | reverse complement strand
AAATAGAACTGTTCAAACAGGCTGAAGCATATCTTTCAATTTACGAAGTCATGCCTGAAGTAACAGATCAAACTGAAAAGATTCGTTCAATTGAGGCTAAGTTAGAAAAATATGAAATGCTTGACAAATTGATCGGTACTATAGAACAACCTAAACTAGAGAGAAACTATTACAAAAATTATCTACAAAGATAAATTAACAATTTAAAGTAATTTTACGTATAGTTGTAGGCTTAAAATCATCTAATTTTACCTTTTTTGGTCTACAAAAATTAATTCGTTCATCTTTTGGAAGCCATGACTTTATGTCTTCATATCTTTTTTCTTCAATAACTATAGAATCTTTAGATGCATGTTTTGACATTCTATTACATAGATTAACAGGTACGCCGTAAACATCAGGTTCTTTTGCCGTCTTAACTTTTTCAAGTGTTCCTGCAGTTATTGTTACTTTTGTAACAATACCTTTCCCATATTTTTTAAAATTATGAATAACATTTAGTGCACATTGGCAAGCCTTTGGCGCATTTGGATATGTAGCTAATATAGCATCTCCTAATTCTTTAATTACAGTTCCACCATTTTCTTCTATTATATTACGACAAATTTTGTTATGTGTTAACATTTCTGTGATTGTTCCTTCTTGATCTATTTGCATCTTTTTTGTAGAACCAGTTAAATCAAAATGTGCAACTGCAAATATACCACTTTCACGAACTAATTTTTTGACAAATTTTCTCGCATCAATCACTTTAGAAGAATAATTTTTATCAAAATGATTTGGATTAGTACTTTCCATGTTTTTTAATAATATTTTTAGTTATTTTAATAATAATTGTAAATAAATTCCATCTTTAGTTTTAGCATCAAGTATTTTTTGTAAATCATCCATTGTTCCACGTAAGAAAAGAATTTCTTGTTCAATGTTATTTTTTTCACATCCCCATAATTTTGATTTAGCTTTAACCTCTGCAGAATCTTCAACAATTTTTACATTAACTGTTTTAGAATATCGTCTTATCATTTTTATTGATTCATCAATTTTTGGTCTATCATAACCAGTTAGAACTACTTGAGCAGATTTTGTCATAGGTATCATATTCTCATAAGGGGTGTTTTAAAGATGTGTCCGATGAACTAAAACAATCTACAGATCGGAGCGAAATATTTGATAATTGGAAATGAAGAGACAATACACACAAACCTGTATTATTTGGGCATCTATTCCTTAAAAAAGATTCTTAACTTGGGTTTTTTGCATATATTGAAAATATAATAAAATAACTAGGACACTCAAAATGTAGTTTTTCAAATATTAGACATTTGCAGTCTGCTTATCCGTGTATTATACGAGTTATACGAAAAGTGTACAAATTAGACTCAAAAGGAATTTTTGAATAATGGTGGTAGAGTCATTGCATGTGAGCATTGTATTGGAAGTTTTGATATAGATAATCTTCTACGTGGTGTAGAAGTTGATCCTCATCCATACATGCCAAAAATCCAAAAAATCCTCTCTGAAGTTGATGTTATGCTAGATTACTAGCATCAACTTTCTTTTTCCTACTATTTTTTCATAATTGATTTTCACGAATGAAAATTGGTTACTGTATTTAATACAAAATTCAGTCCAAAATTAGATCGGTTGCACAATTAACATAATTTGATCACATTCTCAATATTTCCTCACAATAAGATCCAAAGCTGATGACTAATCATTCTCAAAATATGTTCAACCATACAAAATTATCAAAAAAACCAAAACAATTCCTCTGTAACAGGACTAACTGTTGCACAGTTTGATTCCCTATCCGAAGAGATTCAAAAACAATACAAAACTATAGAAGAAAAGCGATTCTCAAAACAAAAAAGAAAACGTAACATTGGTGCAAGACGACATTTCAATCATACCACTAAAGACAGAATCCTAATGTTGCTAATGTATTATCGAATGTATACAACATATAGCGAGAAGCATAAGTTCGTGAGTCATTTTCAGTGCATTTCAGTTTGCTTATTCACATTTACCTTAGTAAAATCCACTAATCGCTAGTTTTTCGATGATTTTTAGTTCACGAACTTTGTCTCTTCGCTATAAATGAAGATGAATGTGTGCATGATGATGACTTTAAGGAAGCCCGTGAAAAATATAGAAAAGAAAAACAAAAACTTAGAGATGATTTTCATGGTGAAAAACAATTTTCAGATTCAAACAAACGATATTTTGAGATGTTACAAATCTTGAGAAAAGCAACTATAGGTGGTGATTATTTCCTTCCACCAAAATTAAAAATGAATATTGTTGATAATCCACAAGACGTTCAATGTAGGGAAGGTCTTGATTTGATTTTCAAATATGCCAATGATCATCCGCTTTGTGTTACGCCTAATACTGCTGAAAAGATGATTAGTCGTGGAATAGCATATCGTTCTTAGTGAATCTAAGCCATATTAGGAATAGAGTTAAGAAACAATTTTCTCTTTTGATATTCAAAATAATTTTTGAAAAAAAAGTACCGTAAACTCTGATCGCTGTACACTATCCTACTAGGCACAAATAACCAGACATTTACAATTGCTTTCCTGCTAAAAACCAGTTTTCTTTATGATTCTCCTCAAAAACAACAATAACATGACTTTCTTTTGCATTTAGAATCTCTACTGCTGATTTTGTGATTGCTTTTGCATATTCGTCTTTTTGCTCCCGAGCTCTGCCAGGATACATTGATACTGTAATCAAAGGCATGTAAATCCCAAATAGAAACAGGAATTTATGCCTTTAATAATCCGGCCTGTAGCCATATCTTGTGCCATATGTAAAATCAGAGCTGTGCATTTTTTTGTAGAGGTATCCTGTTCCTAAACCAACTGCAAATCCACCAATGTGGGCAAGATATGCTACGCCACCACCTGCAATGCCGAATCCTTCAACGAATAATGGCAGTAGATTTTGAAAGACTAGCCAAAACGGCAAGAACCAACGAGCTTGAATATGCATCATTCTCCAAAAGAATCCAAGCATCATGAAAGTCTGGATTCTCGCTCTTGGAAAAATCATCAAATAAGCGCCAAGTACTCCAGAGATGGCACCAGAAGCTCCAACTGCAGGAATTCCACTAGTAGGATCTCCTAGTATGTGAATTAATCCTGCAGCTATTCCCCACATTAAATAAATTCCAAGGAACTTTACTTTACCAAACTTTTGTTCAATGTTATCACCAAATATCCACAAGAACCAGATATTTCCACCAAGATGAAGCAGGCCACCATGCATGAAAGTAGATGTTAACAAAGTGATCTCAGAAAATTCTGGGCATTGCACTATTCCATTTCCTGTATCTATTCCGCTATATGCCCCTGTAACACAAGCTGGGACTGCCCCCCAATTGTAAAACATTGTAAATGCATTTGGATTTAAAAAATCAAAAAATTGTCCTGTATATGCTACTTCCATAAAAAATACAATCACATTTACAATAATTAATGCAATTGTAACTTTGGGTTTGAACCCTGGTGGATGTGGATTTTCATCTCTTAATGGAAACATTAGATGTTTTATTTGATTAAAATTTGTATAATAAGATTATTCAATTTTAAAAAAATAAGATGAGAAACATTACCAAAATGACTCTTATGTTTCTCACCCAACTATGGTCGGTATGAATTATTTATGATATTATAGATAAAAACAAAATTGGTACATTCGTAGGATGAATTAAAAATAAAAAGAAAAGATTTGGAATAGTCAGTTAATCGTCTTTATCGTGTTTAACTTTTTTCCTGGGAATTTGCCATTCTGTTGTACGAAAAATAGGTCCGCCTAGGATCAAGAGGACAATCGACGATTATTTCAAACTGTACCGATCAAGAAAAACCATGGTACATAGACTAACAGAACAATCCAGACAGCATATTATTAGACAGCGCAAAAAAGGT
>JARPSM010000129.1 GCA_029782475.1 Nitrososphaerota archaeon | reverse complement strand
GATATCGTCTGATTTTCTAATCATCAGTATAGAACCCATAATTGCAGCACAAGTGGTCATGGATACTCCAAAGTATACCACAATGTGTGACGGACTCCAGAAAAATTCTGGTTCTTTTTGAAGATGAGATATAGCATCCCAAAATCCTGCTGAAACAATTACAATTGGCCCAATTACTGCTAAAATTGAAACAAAAGAAACAAGTGTGGTAGATTTTGTAAATGATGAATTGGAAAGTATGGTAATTAGTTTCATTTTATTTCTACAATATTATAGGACTATTTGAAATATTGCAAGTATACCAATTAGAAAAATTCAACCTGTGGCTAATGTTATGAATTAACTATATTAGATGAAACATTGTAGGAAAAACATGAGTCCAGGAATAGGATTGATGAAAAGACGTCTAGAAAAGGAAAAAGACGCCATTGCACTTGCAATTTCAGGTATTGCCAAAAAATATGATGTAAAACCAGACGATATCAAAACTCTAGAGACAAAGTATCATGATGATGCAGGTGATTGGTATGTTGCATTGGGATGGGACGAAAAAAAGGCTATTGTAAAAATGGATTCAGTTTTAGGTACAATTACAGAAATTAAAGAAATCTAAGTAGTAAAATATTCTAATTAAATTGAAATTTTACTTGAAATTTAGAAATTTTCATTGAATCTGCTATCAAACATCTTAAAACACTCTACTACTCCATCAAAATAACTTCCTTGTGCAGGAGGTAATGATGTGGCTTTTTGTACTTTAGCAGGAGCATTGTTTACTGCCATACTATATTGTGATTTTTGAAATAAAGGAATATCTATTTCGCTATCACCCATTGAAACAGTTCTATAGGGATTTATTGGAATATATTTTGGAAATTCATTTAATGCTGTTCCTTTATCTATTCCAGCTTCAGACATATGTATCGAAGTTGGACTTGGAATTACTTGTATTTTAAGACGTTTTTGTTTAATTACTTCTCTAATCTTTTTTACAGAATAAGGAGTTTTTTCTAGAACGATTTCACTTTTTCGTAGAGGTCCAGCTTTTTCTTTAAGATCAGGTAATGTTTTTTGTAATTCTTCTAATGCATCTTCACAATTATCTAAGATACCTAAAGTCTTGTCACCATGAGAGGTAGCATTTATTATTACTCCTCCATTTTCTGCAATTCCATGTTCATCTGTATTAGCTTCTCTTATTGCATCATAGATGTCATTATAAGGTCTTCCCGAAGCAAAAAAAATATGATGACCTAATTTTTTCATTCTTCTAAAAGCTTTTACTACTTTGGAATCAATAAAACGAGTATTTTTCCATGTAACAGTTCTATCTATATCCAAAAAGAAATACATTTTCTTATTCAAATGAGTGTTAGTGAAATCACTAATTTTTTCATTAGTTTGTGGAATCTTAGTCGTTTTAGCTTTTGTAGGTGTTTTAGCTTTTGTGGTTTTCTTTGTTTTTCTTAGTAATCGTTGAGAAGGTTTTAGAGGTATAGGAATTACCTTTGTGGCTTTCGTTTTAGTTTTGATTAGTTTCTGTAATGCAGATATCTTTCGAGTATCAGATTCATACAGATCATCATGATTAACAATTATTGAAGAACCATGTTGTTTTAGAATAGTAAGTTTTTTAATATTTTTTAATTTTTTGTAAACTAGAGATACTTTTTTTGGGTCACTTTTTACAATTATCTGCATTAAAATTGGCTTTTATACACCTGAAATAAAGATTGTTATGGACAAGTAAGAAATTACGAGTCTAGAAAAAATTAGAAAGTTTTGATTTCAGCAACTTCTAGATCATCAGCATGAATCGCAGAAATCCTTTTTTTAATTTTAGGAATATTATTTTCGGAGGCTACAATAGTTGCTGCAACGCAAAAAGGTTTACCATTTTCATTAAGATCAACGTTTGTAGTATATGCTTCTGTTGTTTCGGGTTGATCAAAAACACAGTCTTTGATTGAAGTGCAATCAACGTGGTCCGGATCAGAACATCTTACAAGCATGAAAGATTTTATTAATTTAACCAATTACAGCACCTGTTTGCAAACTTGTGATGTCGTTATATATACCAAATTCCTCATTGTAAGATCTTAATGTTTTTCCTGATAATATATAAGGTGAAAAAAAGTTAGGTAAATGATATAAGCTAAACCTAATGCAAAAATCCTCACAACATCCTAACACGTCATTATCAAAAACAAAATGATACATAAATATTATTGCCATTCTTAAGATAAAAAGGAACAGCGGCTTTGTCCACTTTTAACAATTTCACAGATTTTTTCAAGGTATTTTTCCCAGCATTTCCCATCAAGCTTGCCGTATTAAAAACCGCATCCTCTCAAAACGACAAGAATTTCTGCAATTTTTGCATTTTATCTCACAGCTTATGCTAGATACACATCCCATCAATTTTGTTTTCTCAGAGACTATGCAGTCAGATTATAACAGAGGACCCGAAGGGTTAGCTGCAACTGCCTTTGCAAGAATGTCTTTGCACGTACCATTCCTCCAAACTGCGCCTTGATGAAACTAAATGTGGACTCGACATTGCTGCGCTGGTGGTATGTTTTTTCAAAATGCTCGGGATTTTTTTCATATTCCCGCAACATCGCAGCTCTGCTGTTGAACCCCTTTACCTTGTGGTTTTTTCTTGACAGTCTTCCTTTTTTCACTATCTCATCGCAGTTGATTTTTGCATCATATGCCGAGTCCAGCAGGCACATATCCGTCTCCGTCAGGTATCTGTTCCCACATCTTGCGAAACACCGGAGAGTAATGTCTCTGCCCTTCAGTTATGTCACAGGCGACAATCCCGCCGTGAGGTGCCTGTATGATGTGCAGTTTGACAAAGAGTCGTCTTGAGATCAGTCCCTTTTTTGCATCATCCCAGTTTATATCTAATTAAAACTATTGTGTAAATATAATATCATGAGTGAAGATGAAACATCCTCTAGTAGTAAGCCTATCCGTGTTAACGGGGATTTGAAAAAAGCATTCTATGCAAAAAAAGAAAAATCAGATTCATCAAATGATGAATAATCTCTTTTTATTTTATAATGTTTAAAGTCGGGCTACATAGAAATCATCAAGTTTTTACTCATTTGTAACACAAAACAGATCATCTTGATCAAGGAATAATTTATAATAATTTCATTTTATGAAAAACAAATGCCAACGCATGATGTTGTGCTTTGCACTATATTCTCATGCGCCAGATTCTAAAGAAATGCAATG
>JARPSM010000127.1 GCA_029782475.1 Nitrososphaerota archaeon | reverse complement strand
ATTGCTGCGCTGTGATTCTGCGCATTATTGTATGAAAAACTGACTATTTTTGGATGAAACTGTCCGAGTTGTTACATGTGTAAGCTTTGTACATGGGGGATCTTTGTACATGCAAAAGCTTTGTACATGCAAAATTAGACTGATCTCATGCAATGACGTTATGAGAAGATCGTTTACGCATCAACTCTAATAATTGAATATAATGAATCGTCAACACCAGAACCAACACCAGAACCAACACCAGAACCAACACCAGAACCAACAACTGAACCAACACCAGAACCAACACCAGAACCAACAACTGAACCAACACCAGAACCAACAACTGAACCAACACCAGAACCAACAACTGAACCAACACCAGAACCCACAACTGAACCAAACACACCTGAAAATATAGAACCCACTTCTGTTTTTAATACACTAAAACTTACTATTCCAAATTTCCCAGCATTTGATAAATCCCCGCAGTACTATATTGACAGATACAATGATGAATCAAGTTACCAATCTTGGTTTGATTCACAATTTCCAAACTATTCGATTACTGATGTTGTTGGATATCCATCTACACATGTAGATAATTTCCCAGCATTTGATAAATCCCCGCAGTACTATATTGACAGATACAATGATGAATCAAGTTACCAATCTTGGTTTGATTCACAATTTCCAAATGAATCTATTCATAATATTTTAGGTTATGAGGATCCTGTATCTGTGCCTAGTTGGATTAGAAATAATGCTGAATGGTGGGCAACTGGTAAAATTAATGACTCTGCATTTGTCTCTGGAATTGAATTTATGTTGGAAAATAATATCATCATGGTTTCCACAACTTCATCTGGAAATATTTCTGATGATGAGATTCCTGAGTGGATTCGAAATAATGCGCATTGGTGGTCACAGGATTTGATTTCAGAAGATGAATTTATCAATTCATTAGAATATCTGATACGGGAAGGAATTATCACAATTAAATAAATTTTAGATTTACAAATAGTTTTAATCTGGTTAGTTTATTAAAAATTAGATTGAAAGCTACGTTTGGTGCAGGGTGTTTTTGGCATGTTGAAGATTTACTGCATAAAACTAAAGGTGTTAAATCAACTTCTGTGGGATACATTGGAGGCAAACTTCAAAATCCTACATATGAGGAAGTCTGTACTGATAAAACTGGACATGCCGAAGCTGTAGAAGTTGAATATGATCCTGATGAGATTTCGTTTGAAGATTTATTGAATGTCTTTTGGACTAATCACAATCCTACTACTCTGAATAGCCAAGGACCTGATGTTGGAATTCAATATCGCTCAGCAATTTTTTATCATGATGAAAAACAAAAAGAAATTGCAGAAAAATCTAAACAAGAATTAGGTCAATCAGGAAAATTTGAAAATCCGATTGTCACTGAAATAGTTCCTGCTCCAACATTTTACAAAGCAGAAGAATATCATCAAAAATATTTCAAAAAACACGGACTTTCTTAGATTATTTTACAACCACAACTGGAATTTTTGCTGTATGGATGACGTAATTTGATACACTGCCAAAGAACATTTCTTTGGTAGAACTTCTTCCTCGCGAACCCATCACAATCATATCGAAATTCCCTCTCCCTTGTGCAAGTTTTATGATGTTGTATCCAATTTCTCCTCTGGCTATTTTTTCATTAAACACAATGCCGTTTTTAGCTGCCAAGACTTTTGCCTCTTCCATGAATTTTTTAACTTGTACATTTAGAGATTTTTCTACCGAGCCTACGCCTCTAAATTCTGAGTGTGGTGGGGCATAAATTGAGTATATTCCTGTAATTGTGGCTCCACAACTTCTTGCTAGTGTAATTGCTGTTTCTAATCCTTTGATGGAATTTTTAGATCCGTCTAACGGAACTAGAATTTTTGAAATTTTCTTTTTTATCACATCTTTTGACTATTTTTGATACTAAAAAACATATTTCTTATTTTCAATATTGTGAAAATACACTTTGATCTATGTTTAGTTGATCGCATTATTCACTAAAACTTATCTATTGATGATAATTCTTGCAAAATAGTGGAAGAGAAATTTCTTGAAATTGATGGGCATCGAATTAGATATTTGGAATCTGGTGCTTCAAAAAATACACTTGTATTAATTCATGGTTTGGGAGCATCTGCTGAACGATGGAATCATGTCATTCCTCTACTTGAAGATAATTTTCGTGTTATAGTTCCTGATTTAATTGGTTTTGGATATAGTGACAAACCCACGGCAGATTACACTCCTGATTTTTTTTCAGATTTTCTAGAAAAATTTTTTACTGCTTTAAATATTAAAAGACCCAATCTTATTGGTTCTTCATTGGGTGGACAAATTTCTGCAGAGTATACTGCATCGCATTCTGAGAATATTGAAAAACTAATTCTTGTGTCTCCTGCTGGTATGATGAAAAAATCTACTCCTGCACTTGATGCATACATTATGGCAGCTCTATACCCTGATGTAATTAGTGCAAAAAATGCATTTGAGATGATGGAAGGATCTGGAAAAAATGTTGAAGAGAATATTGTCAGTGGGTTTGTGGAGAGGATGCAATTGCCTAATGCTAAACTTGCATTCATGTCTACTGTATTGGGATTAAAAAATTCTGAATCGATAACTTCTAAACTTCAATCTATTATGACACCTACTTTGATTATTTGGGGTGGGGATGATCCTGTAATTCCAATTAATTATGCTGATGATTTTGTTTCAGCAATTCAAGATTGTCGATTTTTTAGAATGGATGGGTGTGGGCATACTCCATATGTTCAAAATCCCTATCTCTTTACTACGAAAGTATTGGAATTCTTAATTGGTACTTAGATCCATTTAAATAACAATTATTCCAATTGTTACCTGTGAATGGTAATCAAAACCTATACGATCCTTCCGAGATGTTCAAATCTTGGATTCAAAAAAGTGGACGTGCTCAGGCAGAATTTATGAAAAATTTTGGCTCTTTGATGACTAATCAGACTAGTCAAACATTCAATCCTTTAGAAACGCTGAAAGGAGTTTCTGATGGTGCACGACAAACTCAATCTAATGTAATGGATAACATGTCTGCTATGCAAAGTAAAAGTATGGATACTATGTTTTCTATTGGCCAAATGCTACCTTCCTTCATGAATTGGGGTGCTTACAAAACTACTATCAGTAGTAATGGAAGAATCTCTATTCCTGAAGCTGAACGCAATGCACTTGGTTTGGGAGATGGCGATTTAGTCCAAGTCATTATCTTACCAATTGCAAAAAAATCAAAAAATAAGGAGGTGAAAAAATGAGTAAGAACGAAACAACACAAACAAAATCTAAAGATGTATTTTCTGTATATCAAGAAAATGTTGATAAAATCTTCAATGGTATTAAACAATCAGTACCGCAATATCATCAATCCATCACTAATGTACAACAGGAATACCTACAAGCATATGAGAACGTAGTGGATTCAACTATTACACTACAAAAAGAATATGTGCAAAAAGCAGGTATTGCAGCAAACATTCCTAAAGCTACATTAAAAGTAATTCATGATACAACTGAAGAATTTGTAAAGGCAGCCTCAATACAAAATCAAGTAACACTTGCAACTATCGATGCAACACAACAAAATATCAAAACATTCAACGATAATGCAAAATCCTTTGCTGACCTAAACAAAAACATTTTACAATCTTGGATTTCTGCCTTTAGTACAAAAACAAACTAGTAGGAAACTAATTTTTTAATTTTTTTCTTTTTTATGATCTTTCAGCTAACCATTTTCCTAATTCTGGTAGAACTTTTTTCTGGGATAACGAACTAGCTATCATACCAACATGACCTGTGGGGTACATTCTCAAAGTTTTATCTTCACTGCCTATAGCATAGTGTAACGGCATACTGCATTCTGGGGATACTAGATGATCACCCACTGCAATTTGGGTGAATGTGGGCATGTCTATTTTTTTCAAATCTATGTGCTCTCCACCAACATACATTTTATTTTGAATGAGTAGATTATCTTGGTAGATATCTTTAATCCATTGTTTAAATAATTCTCCTGGAATTGGCGGAGTGTCGCCTAACCATTTTTCTACTCTGAGGAAATTATCTACAAATTTCTTATTATCTATATTTTTAAAAAATTTGACATATTTTTCAATTCCTTGCTCGAATGGTTTTAGAACTGAGAAGCAATAATACATGAATTCTGGAGGCATATTGCCAATAGTATCTACCATTTTATCTACATCCATGTGTTTGGCAAGATTGCTGATTACCGTAGTATCTCGCCAGCCATCAATTACTGGAGCTGTGGCAACATAGTTCTTCACACTTTCTGGATGTAATGCTGCATATGCAGTAGCAATTGTTCCTCCGGTACAATACCCTTGAAGTGAAATTTTTTCTGTAGATGATTCATTTTTGATATGTTCTACAGATGAATCCAAGTATCCATTTACATAATCATCAAAATCCAAATATTTGTCCATGCTAGTTGGAGTTCCCCAATCTAACATGTAGACATCGAATCCTTGTAGGAGTAGATTCCTTACCCAACTTTTCTCTGGTTGAATATCTAGTATGTGGTATCTGTTGATTAATGCATATGATATGAGCAACGGTGTTTTGTGTTGTTTTTCAGTAAGTGATCTATAGCGTAATAACCTTGTTTTATCTAATTCATGAACTGTGTCATGCGGTGTTACCTCTAAACTAATTTCATCAGGAGCTGATACTAATTTTGGGGCATCGATGACGTTTTTACTGAATTTTAAAACCTCTTCAATTATTTTTGGATCTATTCTTGACTCGCTGTTCATTTTTTAGCCAACTCTTTTTTCTTTAATTGTAATTCTAGTTTTCCAACTCTTTTTTTGAGTGAGTGGAGTTCTTTGTATACTTCATCAATCTCCTCTTTACTTGGAAGATTGACTGACTGTAATACTACATTTGTAATGTTATTCCAATGCTTTGTTAATTCTAGTTCTTTTGAAACTAGTTTTCCATAATTTTCACCAAATTTTTTAGAATCAAACAATTCTGTAAAATCATTATCAAAAATATCTATCCAAATTCGTTTAAAAGCTTCAATTTGTTCTACATCTTGAGGTACTTCTGGTGCCTTGAGATTAACTTTCTTTTGAGCAACTTCCCAAGACCCTGCTAATTGTTTGTAATATTCTGTTAGGTATTGATTAAATCCAATTAGATCTTCATTAATTTCAATTAATTCTGTAGTTACTTTCTTTGAATTTGCTGCAAATGCTCTCATAGGTCCTGTTGATGTTAATGCCTGTGGTTTGCTTGACATCAAATGAATAATGTCTGTCCAGAATAACGACAAGTGTTTGTAGTAATCAGTGACATTTTTTGAGGAATCTTCTTGCACAGATATCCATTATTACAGATCGCAATAAATAGTTAGATTACTAAATTAGACTAATGGATAACGTTGAAGAACTAGAAAAAATATGTCAAAAAATTATTGCTTTAGATCCAAAAATGCGTTCGGCTAGGCTCATCAATAGTAGAGGACATCTTACGGCTGGTGGAATGAAGGATGGATTACTTTCTCTTGAAGCTCAAAAACAAGATGAAATGATGTTCATGGAACTTGCATTACGAGTTAGAATGAGACATGAATTTGATAGTGAATTCGGCGAAGTACATTTTTCAATGTCCTATCGAGATAAAGTAATCGTAATGAGCTTCCCGTTAAGCAATGATGATGTATTGCTATTATCTTGTGAAAAAGATATTGATTTTGGGAAATTACCTTTTGATGTTCTAAAAATAATTGAATCTCTAAAAAAATCTCCGATGAAAACTTTCTAATCATAACAATTTAATTCATCCTATCTATGTTGTAATTATGGATAAAGAACAACATGTAACTTGGTCTGAAATTGATTCATTAGTTAAACACCTTTCTAATCTAATTGTTAAATCACAAAATAATTTTTCTAGCATTTCAACTCTTAGTAGAGGTGGTCTGATTCCTTCTAGATTGTTGGCAGACCGCTTGGGAATTAAAAAAATATTCGTTGATGAAAAAGTAATCCCAATTAATTCCTTGGTGGTTGATGATATTTTTGATTCTGGTGAGACATTTAATAAAACTATTTTAAAATCTGAGGATTCCTCTAAATTTCTCTTTGCTACTATATTTGCAAGACGTGGAAAACAATTCCCTACACAATTAATTTATGGTTCTGAGACTAACAACGACGGCTATGTTGTATTCCCTTGGGATACGATGGAATTTGAAATGTCTATGGAATAATTATTTTATTCGTCTTTAAGCATCTGTCTTAACCCTGCACATCTATTTCTAATTGTCACTTCTGTAACTCCTGATGCAATTGAAATTTCTTTTTGAGATTTTACCTCTCCCGTACTAATACATGCAAGATAAAGTGCTGCTGCTGCAATTCCCATTGGATCTTTTCCTGCTACTAATCCTGTCTCTTTTGCTTGGTTTAAAATCACAATTGCTTTTCGTTTACTTTTTTCACCAAGCTCCGCAATACTTGCAATTCTAGAAACCCCTTTTACAGGATCAACTACTGGCATTTTTAGTTCAAGTTCTCTAAATATCAATCTGTAACATCTTGCAACATCTTTTCTTCTAATGTTGATTCCTTTTGCAATATCATCTAAAGTTCTAGGGGTTTCTGTATTCCTACAAGATGCATAAAGACATGCTGCTACTAATCCTTGAATTGAACGACCTCTGACAAGTTTTTTCTCCATTGCTTTTCTGTAAATGTATGCTGCTTTCTCAATTACAGCATCAGTTAATGCAAGTTTGTCTTTTAATTTATCCATTTCATTAAGTGCTTGTCTCAAATTTCTATCTGCTGAAGAATGTGCTTGACTTCTACTATCCCAAGTTCTCAATCTTTCAATTGAACTCTTCATAGATGTTGAAAGAGGTTTACCTGTTGCATCTTTGTTTGCTGCACCGATGACTGTTGATAATCCCATGTCGTGCATTGTTAATGATGTACCTGCACCTGTTCGAGCTTTGTTTCCTTCATCATTTGAAAAAGAACGCCATTCAGCACCTGTATCTGCAATCTTATCTGTAATGACTAATCCGCATCTACTACAGCATAATTCCCCTGTGTTTTGATCTGTAACCATTTTTTTATCTCCGCATGATGGGCATTTTGGAGCGTTCATCATTGTATTTTTAAGCATAATACAATGATTGTGAAATTACCTTTTTATCCATTTTACCAAATATCTGCAGGTTAATTGGGTGTAGGTTGAGCTAATCTTTATTCTAAATTTCTAGAACATGATCTAGTTTTTTTGAATTTAACTTAACAAACAGTATGCGTATGATGGAGAAAGTGACGGATACATTATGTTATTTTTATCATTAACATGTTTCAATCCTATGGAGTGCCCTAATTCGTGAGTCATGATTGTTTCAACACTATTTACATCGTATAATTGAAAACTTCCATCACAATTGTAATCGCCTAAAGTAACTTCAACTACTCCTTTTCCAATATGGGCATGTCCTAACACTCCATCCCCAATATCTCGAACAACCCATGTAATCCAAACGTTTGCTTCGTGCTTTAATTTTGCGATCTCAAATTTTATTTTTGCATTTTGATTGCCTGCTGTCAGTTCTTGGTTTTCCCAAAAACTAAATGAGTTTTCTAATGTACTTACATGATCTAATGGGAGCCCTGTTGGTTGTTTATTAATGTGCACTTTGTATGTAATAATTTGAATTTCATCAACAATTTGGTAGGTTGGGTCTGGGAATTTTCCAGATGCTTTTTTCACTTCTTCTTCATAGTTCCATTGTTTATAATCTCTGAGGAATTTCTTTATCACGTCTTGACTGGGATTTGGATATTCGATGTATCTTTTTTCTTCTGAAATGTTCTTTGAGATGTCTCTCAAATACTTTTCAAACAAGTAAAACTCATAATCTAATTCATCTTGAGATTTTTGAGATTGATTTTCTATGTGGATGATGTTGTTTTCAATAAGATATTGAATGCCTAATACAAAATCATTATCGTCCACTTGTTTCTCTGCCCACCACCCTGCATTCATTTTTACCCATTCTGGAATTTCTTCATTTGATTGACTGGATGTGTTTGTTGGTGGAATCTGGATTATTTTATTATCTATTAAATATATTAAAGCGGAATTAAATTCTGAATCTTCTATCTTCCCTTCTGCCCACCACCCTGCAATTGATCTAACCCATTCTGGAATAACTGTTGTTTGCATTAGTTTTGATTGTTCGGGTTTTTCAGTTGGAATGTATGGGTATTTTGAAATTACATTGTTTATGAAATCTTTGTAATTATTTATCACTATGCTGTCTGGTTTTTCTATTGATGCTTTTTCAAAATATGTTATTGACTCTTTATATTCCCCTAGATTGCCAAAACCCACTCCCATACCTGTCAAAGAAACTATGTCGTTTGGTTTGTGTTGTAATACTTTGAAAAATTGTTTAAGTGAACTGGGATGTTCTTCAAGATTACTTTGAACTATGCCTTTCATTTTTAAAGTTGAAATATTATTTGGAGCGATCTCCAATATTTCATCATAAATTATAATCGCTTCTTTATATTCACCGTTTACAAAATGCTCTTTAGCTAAATTGAACCTTACTTCAGGATTTTTTTCTGTTTGTGCAAATGCTGATTCACTTGTAATTGTTAGACTGATCAAAACCAGAAATAATAAACAAAAAATATTCATCATGGGTTTTTTTGTATTTTTATTTTGTTTATAGTTTATTTCCAAATTGTACGTCAATTAGGCTCTTTTTTGAATGAGAAATTCTTACTATTTGTATCATTTGGAAAATCTTTAATTCATTAATGATTACGTGATTTTGTATTGACAAATATTGGTGCTGGAGAAGTTATCTATGATTTACGAAAAAAAATCCAAGAAATTCAATCCGAACTAGACCAATTGGGAGATCCTGCTGAGAATATGCCTGAAATGGTTGAATCTGCAAATTTGTTGCGTTCAAACGAATATTTTTCAAAATCCAATGAAAAGAAGACTGTTTTGATAGATGCATACGCTCAGTATTCTACAGCCCTTGAAGAATTGCTCAAAACTGTCTTTGATATACAAAAAGATCTTAAGGATATTTTAAAAGAACAATCTACACTAATTCCAAATCCTTCAAAAAAACCATTAAAATCAAAATCAAAGAAAAAATAACCTTATTTTGATAAATGTATGATGTCCCCTGCAATAACTCTGTGATTTTTGTTATTGTCTGAGACGATGAGAGCTCCATCATCATCTATTTTCATTGCTTTTCCTTTAATTTTAGAATCTACTGTGTTTAATTCCACATTTTTCCCTATTGTTGATGATCTTAATGTCCATTCAGTGATAATTTTTTTTATTTGTTTTTCATTAAGAGCATTATAGATTTTTTCTAATTCTAACAAAAATGCTTGCACTAATTGAATTGGTTTAATGTTTTGTTTTTGATCACTGAGAGATGACACGCCGTAAAAGTTTGTGGTTCCTTTAAGCGCCTTTTCAATTTGTTTTACATTTACATCAAAATTTATTCCAACACCTAAGACTAAATTTTCAATTTTATTTGATTCTAATGAAACATCTACCAACATTCCTGCCACTTTTTTACCCTTTATCGTTAAATCATTTGGCCATTTTAATTCAGGTTTAATTGAAAATACCTTTTCAATTGCTATTGATAATGCAAGTGATGATGCGATTGGAAATAATGTTGTAATTGAAATATCGAATTTTGGATGTAATATTATTGAAATCCATATTCCTCCTTTTGGCGACATCCATTTTCTTCCATCTCTTCCTTTTCCTCCTGTCTGCTCTGCTGCAACTATCAATGTCCCGTCATTTGCAACATCTTGAGCCATCTTCAATGCTTGATTTTGTGTAGAATCAATTGAATCAAAATAATATGCCTGCTTCCCTATGTTTTTTGTTTTTAAATTTGAAGTAATTTCCCAAGGTAGTAATAATTCTGAATTTGAAATTAATTTATATCCTAACTTTTGTTTTGATTCTACATTGTATCCTAACCCTTGAATTTTTTTAATATGTTTCCAAACTGCAACTCTGCTAATTCTTAACACATCACTCAAATCTTGACCTGATAAATATTCTGTATTGTGAGTTTGTAAAAATGTTAGTACTTTGACTAATCCTGAATTATCAAAAGAATTGTAAATCAACTATGGTCTGTTTTTATTTCAAGTATAAAATACACACTAGAATCCAATATCAAAATCAAATCCTCCATCATCCATACTGCCATCATCCATGCTGCTGCTGCTGCTGCTATCTCCTGTATCTGGCATGTTCTCTGGAGCCACATAGTCAGTCATTGCCATCCCCATCATACTAAACATCATTGAAAACATCATAATATCCATAATTCCAAAGAACATCATTGAGGGAATAAACGACTTGTTATTTTCCATTTCTTGTTTTAATTTGTCTTTATCTCCTGTTTTGTATAGCAATGACATTTGATTCCATTTTGTTTGTAATTCATGAATCCTTTCATCTACTTCGTTGGACCCTTTATCGGTAACTGTAATTTCTATTTTCATCCCGAATAATACTTTTTTTTCTTTAGCTTGAATGAACCCTCTTTTTTCTAATTGTTCTAAGATTAAATTTAATTCCTCAGGTTCAATTTTTGTCATTTTTTGAATTTTATCAAATTTCTTTATTCCGTGTTTTATTGCTCCAAGCACAATGAGATCTTTTGGTTCTGCATCCATGCTGTTTCTATTACATGGCGTCTAAAAATCCTTTGTTATTTTTTTGAAATTCAAAAATTATATTCTTCTTGAAATAATCTTAATTGTGGAACAAGATCCTTCTTCTGATCAACAGATTCGTGAAATTCTTTCATTAAACAAGGTGGTAGTTGTAGGCATGTCTAAAAATTCATCTAAAGCGGCACATTATGTTCCAAAATACCTCGCTGATAATGGATATGATATTACTCCAGTCAATCCTTCAACTGATGAAATTTTGGGGAAAAAGTGCTACAGTTCAATTTCTAAAATTAATGAGGACATTGACATTATTGATATTTTCAGACCGTCTGATCAGGTCTTGCCTTTTATTCAAGAAGCTATCGAGAAAAAACCTAAAGTGATTTGGCTTCAAGAAGGAATTCATAATTCTGAAGCTGAAGCGTTGGCAACACAAGCTGGCATCAAAGTAATTTTTAATCGTTGTATGTTGGCAGAACATCGGAGATTGTCACAATGACTGATTTTGAAAATTTTTATCATGATTTATTAGAATTTGCTAAAAAATATGAAAACCAAAACATCCCGTTAAAAATTGAAAAAGATCTTGACAATGACATCGTAAAAATATTTGGAGAAAAAATCACTTCTTTATCTAGGGCACAAAATGGACTCAATGATGTAACTGAACTAGCATACACGACTGCTGAACATCATCCTTATTGGAATTTAATATACAATTGCTCTGAAATCACAAATAGTGTTTTAGAAAAATGGAAGAGTTCTCTTTCTGAAGAAGATTATTCTGATATTGAATGGGCGATAAAAGAACTAAACCAAACATTGGAAAAAATAAAAAATAAAAAAAATCACATAATTCCTAGGCAGAGATAAATATTCTAAATTGTTCATTATTACATGCCAATCAAGATAGGATTAATTGGTAAAACTAACACTGGGAAGACTACTTTTTTCAATTCTGCTACACTCTCTTCTGAAGAAATTTCATCATATCCATTCACCACGAAATCCCCTGTTTCAGGTGTCGCACATGCGATTACTCTTTGTGTACATCCTGAATTTGAAATACAAGACAATCCAAATAATTCTAAATGTCTTGATGGTTGGAGATACATCCCAATTGAATTAATTGATTTACCTGGTCTCATCAAAGATGCCTGGAAAGGTAAGGGTCTTGGGAATCAGTTTTTGTCAATAGCTGCACAATCTGATGCGTTACTTCATGTGGTTGATGCATCTGGAGGTATTGATTCAACTGGAAAAATTTCAGAAGTTGGAACTGGAGATCCGATATCTGATTTTGCAGATATAGAGGAAGAATTGATCATGTGGTATCATAAAATACTAGAAGGCAATCGAGATAAAATTTCTAAATTAGTTAAAACTGGTACTGGTGTCTTGGATGCTATTACTGATCTTTACCGTGGAATAGGTGTCACTAAAATTCATGTTAAAGAAACATTTCGTGCAACTGATTTGGAAGAAAAGAATTTTGATGATTTTGATATGGTTGACAGTAAAAAATTTGCATCGTATCTGCGGAAAATCTCTAAACCTACTTTGATTGTTGCAAATAAAGTTGATGTTGAAGGTGCTGACAAAAATTTTGCTCGATTAAGAGAGCGATATAATGACTCTATTGTTATTCCAGTCAGTGGTGATAGTGAATTTGTTTTAAGACGTGCTGAACAAAAAGGATTAATCAAATATTCGCCAGGATCTGAAACATTTGATATTTTAAAATCCGATGAACTAAATGAAAAGCAAATCAATGCATTAGATTTTATCAAAAAAGGAATTATGGGTGAATACATGAGAACTGGTGTACAATTTGCAATCAATGTAGCTGTTTTCAAACTACTCAAAATGAATTCTATTTATCCTGTGGCTGATGAAAAAAACCTTGCAGATAAAAAAGGTAGAGTGTTACCTGATTTAATATTGTTAAAAGATGGTGCGACAATTAATGATCTTGCTAAAGAGATTCATTCTGATTTAACTAAAGGTCTTCTTTATGGAAAAGATTTAAGATATAATTTGAGATTGCCCGTTGATTACCAATTAAGGGATAGGGATGTTGTGTCTCTGGTTAGCGCTGTAAAGAAGTAACTTGTTGAATTTCTTTTTTAATTTTGAGCAATACGGTATTTGTCATTTTAATCAAATCGTCTATTTTTTGGTCGCCTGCAAACGTGTTTATCATATAGTCTAATTTCCAAAATTGGACATAACCGGTAGTATGTTATGTTGTATAACAACAACAACAACTTAGTCGAGCCTAAATCTAATCATTCTCAATATGTGCAAATGACTTGTCTGAAACTTTCAAATCTTCAAATATTTCAGGCTGAATGATTTTTGCCAAAATTTCGATACCTTCTATGGTGCGTATGCTTGGTTTGCTGAAGAATGAATTTGCATCTACTGCAAAAACTTGATTCTTTTTTACTGCTTCAAGATTATTCCATTCTTTTTTATTTTTTAGAAATTGTTCGTATTCTTTTATCGTTCTCTGTGTGTCAAAACCACAAGGCATCATTATGATGATGTCTGGATTTGATTTGATAACCTCATTCATATTCAATCTTCTGGAATGTTCTCCTGTTTTACTGATCATGTTAATCCCTCCTGCAATTTCTATCATTTCTGGAACCCAATGACCTGCAGTAAAAAATGGTTCAATCCACTCAATTGCGAGAACTTTGATCTTTTTCTTGTTTTGATTTTTTCTAATATTTTCAATTCTTTTTAATAATTTCTCTGAGATCTCTTTAGCTTTTTCTTCTTTATTGATTATTTCGCCTAATTTCAAAACCGATTTGATAATCTCATCCATACTGTGTGGATCCATTGAAAATATTATTGGCTTTTTTTGTAAAATCTGCAATGCTTTGTTAACTTGAGCAGTATACGCCGCACAAACTTCACATGTTTCTTGTGATATTATGAGATCTGGATTTGCATTTTTTAAATTATTTTCATTTAATGTAAAGATATTTTTCCCTTCGTTTAACAACTGACATGTCACTGTGTCTATCTCTTTACTGCTCAGTTCTTCTGAATTTATTACTGAATTAATTACACGCGGCTTTGAATTTGCATCTTTTGGATATTTACATTCATGAGTTACACCGTATAGATCGTCTTGTATTTCGAATTCATATAGTAATTCCGTAGCACTTGGCAAAAAAGAAACAATTCTTTTGACTGTCATATTTTTGATTGGAGATAATCCCATAAACATTATCTGTTAACAACCAATCAATTTTCCTAATTAGGCAAGTTAATAGCCATATTTTAGGCACAATTTAGTGTGTCAGTAAACTCTCAAGAAATTAGACGTTCAATTTTATCTAAATGGCATGAAACTCTTTCAAAACATGGAAATCTTTTTTCATCTGATTCCATTAGTGGTAGTAGTCCACCCTCTGTATTTGTTGGATCTTATAATTATCCTAAAGTTTTCGTAGGTCCTATGGTTCCTCCAATTCATGGTGATACTAGCTTACTTGATAGTCCTGAACAATGGATGGGAAAATCATTAGAAGATGTAGTGAATTTTCGATTAAATTTAGTTCGCGGAATTCAAAAAATTGGAATTGATCAAACCGATGGACGTTATATTGAAAATCTTCAGGAAGTTGCCATGTCTTCAAAACCAATTGATTCTGATTTAATATTTCAAAAATCTACATCTGCCAATATTTCTTTAGATGGAGAAAGTGCCCCTTTTGGACCTATAGGTGAAATAAAATCTGCAAAATTTTCTGGAACTTCTTCTGTAAAACCTATTGAAAAAACATACTATGACAAAGATTTGAAAGCTCAAGATGCCGTATTGAATTTATATAATTCTGGAATTGAAATTTCAAAAATCCAAAAATGTTTTAGCATTGGCATGTTGGGACACAAAAGAAAATTAGTTCCTACAAAATGGAGTATTACTGCAACTGATGATATTATTTGTAAATCATTAACTGATGAAGTTTTAAATTATAGTTTAATTGATTCTTGTAGAGTTTTCTCGCATGAACATTTGGGAAATATTTTCACTATTGTTCTCTTTCCACATAGATGGATTTATGAAATGATTGAAGCTTGGTATTCTAATGGTGTAATGGGGTTTGGTTCTGATTATGAGGATGCACGTGGAATTGATCATCCGCCTGCAATAGCTGGTGCATACTTTGCTGCAAAACTTGGTGTTTTGGAATATTTGAATAAAATGAAAATTCAGGCCGGCGTTGTTATTTTAAGGGAAATTAGACCTGAATATGCAATTCCTGTGGGTGTGTGGCAAGTTCGTGAAGGGATTCGTGAGGCTATGAAAAAAATGCCTATAATTGCTGATGATCTCAATCATGCTTTGTCTTTAGCATCTCAAAAAATGAGTATAACTAAATCTGAATGGCTTGCACATGGTAATATCCTTGGGTTAGTTAGGCAAAAAGTTCTATCAGATTTTTTCTAATTCTATTGATCTATGCAAATGACAGAGCATAAATTCTGGACTCTGGATTAAAAATTGAAAAGATGAGTGAAGAAATCACACAATCCAATTTTTCAAAATATGGATTATACACAGTAAATGAAAATCTTGAACTAACTTTGCCTGATACTCTGATAAAATTTGAAAGAATTGGTGAAAATGCATTTTCGTATTTTAGACAAGACTCTGAAGGTAAGATAATTGAAAAAATGATTCCTTCAAAATCTGATGAACTTAAAATTGAATTGGCTCCTATTAGACCTCTAAATTACCCTGCAAGACGAACTGGGTATGTTTTTTTAAAATTTGATAAAGAAATTTACCTTGGTCAAAATTCTGCAGCGAGTATTTTTGTTCATTGTCCAATCGAGATTGGCATTTTCTTGATTCATGACTCTAAACCAGAATCTCTTGATTGGGTTACTTGTAATCCTATAAATTCTAGATTTGGTTTGTATGGCTCTCCTGATACTGGAACTTTGTGTAAATATGCTGAGGTTTCACTTGCAACTGACTTTTCTGACTCTGTACCTTATGTGGAAGGTGTAATGAAAATTGTAATTGAAAATAATCTTGAATCTGGTCAAACTGTTAGTAAGGTGATTTTTCCAATTACTGATAATTCTCTTTACTATGAAGATTCAAAATCTATTCTCGATGGAATTAAAGTTACTTTGAAAAAACGTGCAGTTGTAAGTATTGCCGATGTTCAAACAGATGTACTCTCTACTGATTGGATGAAATCCCCGACATGGGAGGCTAGTACATCTAATACTCCAATGGAGATGGGATTAGAATGACTCCCATAGACTTTCTACAAGGGTTATCTGAAATGGAGATAGTTGGAGGGTTAACTGTTCTTTCTTTGGTCTTGGGTGGAGTTATAATGACTGTGGGAATCATTGCGGCAAAAATTGTAAAGATTATATTTTTCAAATATTATGCCCCAACTCTTCCGCAAGATACTGCAAAGAATTTTGGTAAAATAATTTATTTTGGAATAATTGCAATAGCGTTTTTTATTTTTACATCTGTACAGGGTCTTGATTTTTCAGGATTGCTTGTAGCTGGTGGAATTTTTGCTGTAGTGATTGGATTTGCAACCCAGTCTGTAGTTTCTAATCTAATTTCAGGTGTTTTCTTGATGATGGAAAAACCTGCAAAACATGGAGATACAATACAGATTCCTGACATGGGGATATCTGGAACTTTATTGGATATTGCTACGTTTTCAAGCAGGATTAGAAAATTTGATGGTACTGTAATTCGAATTCCTAATGAAAAGTTTTTCACATCCAATATTCGCTCATTAACTGATTCAACTGTCAGGAGGGCTGAAGCGATGGTGGGTATTGCTTACAAAGATGATATTGAAAATGCAATTTCTGTAATCAAAAATGAAATTCAACTTACTATGCCTTTTGTGCTGAGAATCCCTGAACCTGAGTTTAGGGTTGAAGAACTAGGTGATTCTAGTGTGAATATTCAGGTACTGGTATGGCATCCTAGGGATGATTGGAGTCAAGCTCAACCCCATTTACTTACTACAATAAAACGTGCCTTGGATAAATCAGGTATTGAAATTCCATTCCCACAAAGAGTGGTTTGGGATGCAAAAGACTAGGTTGTTTCTTCAAGTTGTTTTTTATCTTGTCTTTTCTTTTTAATCAAACTAAACATTATCATTCCAACATTAATGATTGAAACAATTTCAATTAGATCCACACCATACAAGAACCAGTCGATTACTGGATGAACTCTGGATACAATTCCTGCTTCTAACATTATGTCTGCATTCCAAACCATGTGTGGTATTTGAATAAATTGTATGATTGCAATTATGATTATACTTCCTAGTATTTTATTTTCATACCAATTCCAAAACTTGCTCCATGGATTCATGTGTTGAATTGTTTTTCTATTCTATTAAATGCCGCGAAAATTAGATTGTCCTAATTAGACACTCCTAATTTTTTCATGCATGAATTATGTTAGTGTAAACTAATTAGTATTAACTAATTTTTATTTTCTGCTATGATTTTTTCTTTACGCATCCAAATTGTTTTCCCTTTGTGATCAATTAACTCTATGTTCATTTCATTTAATTTATTTCTGATTGTATCTGCGTCATCAAATTGTTTTTCTTTCCTTGCTTTCTCTCTATCTATGATTAATTTATCGATTTCATTTTTTTCACTGTCTGTTATTTCTGGAATTTTTAATCCTAGGATTTCTAACATTCTTTTTAGCTCTATTTTTATTATCTTTGAATTATTTTTACCCAATTTTTCTTCTGCAGCTAATCTGTTTGTTTCCTTAACTATCTGGAAAAATGCAGATAATGCCAAGTGTGTATTAAAGTCATCATTCAATGCCGCATCAAACTCTGAGCCTATTTTGGTGACAATTTCCTCAATTTCATCTCCCGTTTCATTATTGGCGTGAATTAACTCGTAATGACAAGTTTCTACTTGTCTCCATTTTGTAAGATTCTCTTTTAGTAATTCTTCAGAATAGTCTATCGGTTTAGAATAATGTCCAGACAGACAGAATAATCTAATGATGTTTGCTCCCCAATTTTCTAATACATGTTTAATTGATTTTACATTCCCAATTGATTTTGACATTTTCTCTCCATCTATTGTAACCATCCCAACATGCATCCAAATTTTTGCAAATTGAACCCCTGTGCATGATTCTGACTGTGCGATTTCATTCTCATGATGTGGGAAAATTAAATCACGTCCCCCTCCATGAATGTCAAAATTTTCTCCGAGATATTTTATACTCATTGCTGAACATTCGATATGCCAACCTGGTCGACCATTGCCCCATGGACTTTCCCATGTGGGTTCTGCATCTGATAATTTCCATACTGCAAAATCCAACGGATCTTTTTTCTGTTCATCAATTTCAATTCTAGATCCTGATTGAAGATCATCTATTTTCTTTTTAGATAACTTTCCGTATTCTGGAAATTTTGAAACTGAGAAATACACTCCATTTTTTGTTGCATATACAATATCTTTTTCAATTAATTTTTCGATAAATTCTATTATATCATCAATGTGTTCTGTTGCCTTTGGATAGTTAGTTGCACGTTTTACATTCAATCCATCAAAATCATTAAAATAATTTTCAATGTATTTTGTACTGATTTCTTTGGCAGTTTTATTTTCAGAATTTGCACGATTAATTATTTTATCATCCACATCTGTGAAATTTTGAATAAACTCAATTCCTACCCCCTTACTTTCAAGATACTTTCTAAGAATATCAAAAACTATAATCGTTCTTGCATGACCTATGTGGGATTCATCATATACTGTGACTCCACAAAGGTAAATTTTGACTTTTTTTGAAATATCTACCTCTTGTTCTATCTTTGAAAGTGTGTCTAAAAGTTTCATTTTATTCTCTATTTGGTTTTTGGGGATTCAATCTTTTATGTTCACTGTTTATGTGTAGTTGTTGAATTTTTTCTATGATTTCTTTTGATATCTGTGTCTTTTGTTCTATTTCATTAATTGATAATTTTTTATCAATCATGCAATACAAAATAGAATCTATTTCTTCATATGATATGCCTAATTCTTCTTCAGCTTTATGATCTTTCCAAAGATGAGGGCTACTTTTTTTGGCAATTATGTTATCTGGAACTCCCAAATGCTTGGCAATTTCCCTTACTTGTAATTTGTAAAGTGAAATGATTGGTGTAATATCTGATGCTCCGTCTCCAAATTTTGTAAAATATCCTATATTGAATTCACTTTTATCACTTGAACCTAATGTAAGATAATTTTTTGAATTCGCATAATAATATATCATGTTTGTTCTAACCCTTGCTCTAAGATTTCCTCTGGCTTTTTCATTTGGTTCCAAGTACATTGAATATTCCTTTATGATTGGGTTTATGTCAATTAACTTGTATTTTATTCCTGTCAATGCAATCATTTTGAGAGCATCATCTGTTTCTGATTTTGGTGTGATTGATGTGTCTGGCATGATTAGTGCAAGCGTTTTTTCTTTTAGTTTCCTTTTACAGATGTAAGCTATAGCTGCTGAGTCTATTCCTCCGCTTAATCCTAATATGATTCCCTTGGATTGTGTATCTTCTATCTGTTTTTCTAGAAAATTCTCTATTGTCTCAATAATACTATCATAATCTTGATTTTTAATTTCATCGATGATGCTTTGATTCAACAATTCCTTTTGAGAATATGTACGAATAAAACTTATGCGTGATATTGAATCTTAAAAAGTTCATTTTGAACACACATTATTCCATATACTAATTTTGTATAGTAATATTACAGAATAATCTGTGCCCAACATAACCAATACCTAGCACAAGGGAGTGGGAAATTTGTCCCTTCTCTTTGCATTTTATATAAAATTAAAAACTGATTTTTTTGTAATAATTTGTAATTTTTTTATTTTAAATGTCGATATAGATTCCGTCATCTCTGGCTTCTACTGGATATGTTTCAAGTTTTACATCTTTGAGATAATCTGTTAATTTGCCTGTTTTGATGTTATAATGCCAAAAATGTAATGGGCATTCAACAATATTCCCTTCTAATTTCCCTGATGCAATTGATCCATCCTGATGAACGCAGAGATCATCCATTGCATGATATCCATCTTGATTAAAAACTGCAATTTGTTTACCGTTGACTTTGAATGCTTTACCTTTGCCTGCTGCTACTGTACCTTTATCTGCAATTTTCTTCCAAGTCAATAAATCTCTGATATCTTTGTCATTTATTTACATTCGCATGATAGAATTTTATACTCTGGAAATTGGCTGTATCCATTGAGTAAAGTAAAGTCTAGCCCAAAATTGATCAAAGAAGGTAAGTTATCTTATGAATGGGCTCGATCTCATATGCAAATTCTCGACAATACTATTAATCGATTAAAAAAATCAAAACCTCTCAAGGGTGTCACTATTGGTTTCTGTCTACACGTTACAAAAGAGACATCTGTTTTACTTGTTGGTGCTAAAGAATTAGGTGCAACAGTTGCAGTTTGTGGTGGTAATCCTTTAACCACCCAAGACAGTATTGCAGCATTTTTGGCATCTGAAGGAATCAATGTTTATGCATGGCATGGTCAATCTGTTAAAGACTATGATTGGTCCATTGATCAAGTGCTCAAACATAAACCAACTATTCTCACTGATGATGGTGCAGATATGAATATCAAAGCACATTTTGATAAGCGATTCAAAGATATGAAAGTCCTTGGTGCAACTGAAGAAACTACTGCAGGCGTAACTAGAATTAGAGCAGTAGAGAACCAAGGAAAATTACGATACCCTGTAATCTTAGTTAATGAAGCATACACAAAACACATGTTTGATAATCGATATGGTACTGGACAAAGTACTATAGATGGATATCTTCGTGCAATGAATCTTCTAATGGCTTCAAAACGTGTTGTAGTTGTTGGATATGGTTGGGTAGGACGTGGTGTTGCATCAAGATTCAATGGAATGGGTTCCAAAGTAATTGTGACTGAGGTTGATCCAGTAAAGGCCCTTGAAGCTCACATGGATGGATTTGAGGTAATGCCAATGGCACAAGCAGCAAAACTTGGTGACATGTTTGTTACATGTACTGGAATGACTAGTGTGATTAGAAAAGAGCATATTTTAAAAATGAAAGATGGCGCCATTATGGGTAATGTTGGTCACTTTGATCTTGAGATTGATGCTGAGTTTTTACTAAAGAAATCAAAATCTGTTAAAGAAGTTAGACCTACACTTGATGAATGTGTTTTACAAAATGGTAAAAAAGTTTACTTGATTGGAGAAGGCCGTCTTGCTAATTTAGTTTCTGCAGAAGGACATCCACCGGAGGTTATGGCTCAATCCTTTTCAAATCAACTTTTGTCTGTAATGTATATTCTTAAAAACCATAAAACAATGGAAAATAAAATCATCGATGTTCCTAAAGAAATTGATATTCAAATTGCATTTGATGCATTAAGCGCAATGGATGTTAAAATTGACAAGCTTACTCCTGAGCAAGTAAAATATGCAAATAGCTGGTAATTTTTAAATTAATTTAGCTAAATTCTTAACCTCATCACTATCTAAAATAATATCACATGAACAAAAAAGCTATCATTACAAGTGCATTACCATATGCAAATGGAGAAATTCATTTAGGTCATGTTGCATCTACGTATCTTCCAGCAGATGTAACTACTAGATTTTTAAAAATGAATGGCGTTGAGGCTTACTATGTTTGTGCATCTGATGACTTTGGAACTCCAATTTTAATTCAATCTGAAAAAGAAGGAAAAACCCCTGCTGAATACGTGGCACATTGGAATAAAAGAGACTATGATGATTTTTCAGCATTTAATATTGATTTTGACTATTTTTACAAAACAAGTTCTTCTGAAAATATTTCCTTTGTTCAAGATGTTTTCAAAAAATTAAATGAATCTGGACATATTTACGAAAAAGAAATCATTCAATTCTATTGTAACCATGATAAAAAATTCCTACCTGACCGATACGTGAAGGGAATCTGTCCTTATTGCAAGGCCGATGATCAATACTCTGATCTTTGTGAAAGTTGTGGACGCGTACCTGAAGAAATCACAGACCCTAAATGCGCTCTATGTGGAGCAACACCAACTAAAGAAAAAACTAAACATTATTTTTTCAAACTCAAAAATTTTGCTGATCCACTAGCAAAATGGTTAGATGATGCACCTCATCTACAAAAAGATGTGAAAAAATATGTTCAAAATTGGATTAAATCTGGATTAATTGATTGGGATATCACCCGGGATATTCCTTGGGGTGTGCCAGTACCACTTGATGGTGCTGAAGGTAAGGTATTCTATGGCTGGTTTGATAACCATTTGGCATACATTTCAACTGCCTTAAAATTTTTCAACGATAAAGGAATTGACGGAAAAGAATTTTGGAATTCTGCTGATATCTATCATTTCATTGGAAAAGATATTGTGTATCACCACTATCTTTTCTTACCTGCAATGAGACTGGGGCTTGATTCCGAATACAAACTTCCAGATTACATTCCAACTCGCGGACATTTGACTTTACAATCAAAGAAAATTTCAAAAAGCAGGAATTGGTATATTGGATTAAAACAATTTTTAGAATATTATCCTGCAGATTATCTGAGATTCTATCTTGTATCTATTAATCCGTATTCTCAAGATGATTTGAATTTTGATTGGGATGATTTTACAACAAGAATTAATTCTGAACTAATTGGAAATCTTGGAAATTTTGTAAATAGAGCACTTGGTTTTACGAAAAAAGCTTTTGATGGCAAAGTTCCAGAACCTGATTCTTTTGATGAAAAAGATTCTGAAGCTGAACAAAAAATCCAAAACCTTGCAACTGATATAGGCACACTCTTGGAACAAAACCATCTTGATAGGGCTTTGAAGAAAATTATGGAATTCTCCTCATTTTTTAACCAATATTTTCAACACAAAGAACCTTGGAAAAAAGGACCTGGGACTGCGAATTGTGTATATCTTTCAGTAAATGCTGCACGGGCATTATCTATAGCACTTTTCCCTTTCTTACCTGAATCTTCACAAAAAATTTGGGTGCAATTGGGATTGGATGGTGAAATAAACAAATCCTCGTGGAGTGATATCTCATTACTTGGAATATCTGCTAATCATCCACTAGGTGATGCATCTCCAATATTTGCCAAAGTTGAAGAATCTGATATTGAAAAACACAAAAGTCAATTGGGACCTTCTGAATAACTATGAAACCTATTCCTCGAATTTCTACAAGAGGTTACTATGATCTTTCAAGTGGTGTAACGTTAAAAAATAATTCATATTATACATATCCAAAAAATGATTTTAAAAAATTAATTGATTCACAAGAATTTACTATCATGATTCATGGCTTGAGAAACAATAATGCAGGAGCAGTTGCTAAAGTTGTTTTAGCTCAGAAACAATTACGTAAATTAGGATATAGTCATCCTGTGATTGGTTATAGTTATGATTCAAACACAACTGGTGCCCATTTAATTAAAAATGCAAAACGCTCACTTGCAGTAGGCAAAAAAATTGCAATAAAGAATGGAAGAAATCTTGGAAAATTTATTGAGGATTTCAAAACTATTAGTCCAAAAACCAAGATTAGACTGATGGGTCATTCTTTGGGATCACAAGTAATTTTGAGTACGTTGGAATACCTTGCAAAAAAGAAACAAAATATTGGGATTGTGGAAAGTTCCTATCTTTTTGGTGCATCCATAACTGAAGATGTACCTTCATCAAAAAAATATGGAAAAATTTTACAAAATATAATTAATTCAAAAATTGTAAATCACTATGCTCCAAAAGACGAAGTTCTTCTTTGGGCAAATAATGAGAAATATGTTAAAGGTCCATTAGGCCTAAATGGTGCAATTGGAAAACCTATAAAAAAATACAGGCAAAAATTAGTGAAACCAAAAAATCACAGGTTTGCAAGTTATGCACACGTTTTGAATTCTTACCCTTAATTTTGTATATGCTCAGGTCTAGTATGATTCATTCGTTAATTTTTTATATAAAAAATAAAATTCATACTTTATTGTGAAAATAAGCGTGGGTCCATCTAGTGGCAAATCTATTCTATATCATCTTCATATTTTAGATGAAGAATATGATGTGCCTGCAGATCTTTCTGAATATCCGTGTTAGTGTCTAGAATGGCTTTTAGATTAGAAATGTCTGAAAAATATCTGCAAATGGAACTGTCTGTGACAATTGTTTTACTGGATATATGCCAGGACAATTAATTCATGTGACCAATGTGGTTTCAGAATTTTGTGATACTTGTATCAAAAATCACAAGCATTGATGTTTTTCTAATTCTCTTGAATTGTTTTTTTAGATTGATCTTTTATTATATTTAATATTGAATTTGTCAATTCATTCAGTTTGTTTATGTTTGGGATATTTTACTCAATAGATTGATTCTCCTTTTTCCCATGATAGGTCATACAATGTACTCATCATATCTACAAGAGTTTCAGAATCTGACCACCATGCAAAAGTTTGTCTTGTAGGATGATTGTATTTCTCATGAAAATTAAAACTTTTTTTGAATCTTTTATGATAAAACATTTGTTTTCTGATTTCAAGTTACACATTTTGATATTTTTTTGATCTAATTCTGAAAGAAATTCTGGCATTTGTAATGTTGGTGAAATAATTATTCCCATCTCTGGTGATGATTCCTTTACAAAATCAAAAATGTCTGCATGTGCATTCTTGGAATATCTGCCATACTTTCTAACACTCTGATTGATTCTGTACTTTACATTACCATTTCTTTAATTTTATTTGTAATTGGGCCTAAACCGTGAAGCAATTGTATTTTTTCTGTTTTTGATTCATTTGTTTCTACTGCAAAGAATGGGATTTGTTTCCACATCTCTGACAATGATTCTTCTTTAGTATCTAGAGTGTCTATTCTCTCTTGTTCTTGTTTAACTAGTGTTGTAATTGTTGTTCTCATTTCCATTGCTGTGTATTTGGTAGGATGTGATGACTCTGCTGTTACAACCCTAAACTTTGTAATGAATTAACTAAATGATATGTTTCTGTTCTGGGCAATTGTAATGCTTTTGAAATCTCTGAATCTGTTTTAGCACACCATATTTTCCAAGATAAATGAAAACTTTGGCCTGACTTTTTGTTAATCCAAAATTAATTAGTTCATGTTGATTTTCTCTAGTGTGATTTTGTGTTTATACCTCAATGTATCTGAATCATTCTCAAATAGGTTGATTTGCTCTTTTGTTGCCATTTCTATTATTATTCTTTGTTTTACCTACGTCATACTTGCATAGGAATATTCAAGCGATCAACAATTCCAGTGACATTTTACTGAATTTAATTTCACAACTTTTCTGTATGCCAAAAATAATTAAAAATATGCCTCATTGTCTTTTATGAGACTCTTCAAAACTTCATAAAGTCTATTTCTTACAAATCAACAATGGTGAAATCAATTAACTTTGTAATTTTAGGGAAACAGGACATTGCATCTGAATTTGGCAAGAAAGGAACTGAAACTGATCTTACTCTTTATGATAGAAAAGAATCTGACATAATCAAAACTTGGGTTGTTCCAAATGGATTTCCAGAAAAAATTCAACCATTATTTCAAGCAATTAATCTTGCAGAATATGTTATTTTACATGTTGACAAATTAGACAAATTCACAGGCGAACAAATCATTGCACTAGATTCACTAAAAAAAGAAAAAGGAATTTTATCTCATACTTTTGATGTTGATGAATCTAAATTGGATGTGATGATCAAAGGAACTGTTGTTGAAAATTATAAGAAAGTTGATCAAGATAAAATTAAAGAGGAGATGGATAAGTTGGAACCAATCACAAATGAAAATCCTGCTGAATTAGTAATTGATCATTGTTTTGATGTAAAGGGCGTTGGAACTGTAATTTTAGGTAAAGTGACAAATGGTATTGTGAAACAATATGATAATTTGAAATTATATCCTGCAGGGATCGATGTTTTAATCAAATCCATTCAGATGCATGATGATCCTGTAAGTGAATCTATTTCTCCTGCACGTGTTGGACTGGCAGTTAAAGGTGCAAAACCTGGTGAAGTCAGTCGTGGAGATGTCATTTCTGTAGAGGGTGCAGTTGATATTAAAACTGAGATTGAACTTGATTTCCAAAAAAGCCCTTTTTACAAAAGTGATATTGCTGAAAATCAAGGATGTTTGGCAAGTGTTGGCTTGCAAATTAAGGCAGCAAAGTTTACTTCAATATCTCCACTAAAACTTTCATTTGAAAAACCTGTTATTTGTACGAAAGGGGAGATTGTTGTTATTTTAAAACCTGAATCCACAACAATTAGAATACTTGGAAGTGGAAAAATCCAATAGACTGGTTTAATTAAATCAAAACTTGTTGTTGTACATGGGAGAACCTCTGCGCGCTTGTCCTATTTGCCCAAAATGCGGTTCAAAGAGATTCCTTAGACTTTCTGGAGACAAAGTTACTGTAAAATGTCGTTCTTGTGAAAAAATAATTGAAATCTAAATCATAGTTAAACTATGAAAAATACTAACATAAACACGCACACAATTTCGACAGTATAGTTGTATCTTTTATTATTGGAGGCATTACAGGTAAAATGATTATTTCTATTTTGATTTTTGGTACTTTGGCAGGACTATGTGTATGGCCATCAGATGTTCACTTGCAAGATGACATGAATAACAAAAGATGGAAAGGTTAAACGATGAAATCAAAGATCGTGAAAAAGTAATGAGATGAATAAAGAAAAAATATTCTGTAACACTAACGGGTTATCAGTTGTTTCATAATTACATCAGATCACATAGTGTATTAGATGGATTAACGCCTAGTGAGAAATGCGGAATTGAGATTAAAGTAGATAATAAATGGATTACATTGATTCAGAATGCAAAAAGAAAAAATTAAGATTTGAGGGCTTCGTCGATGTTATCATAGGCTCGTAGATAATACAATGTGTTTTGAATAACTTGTATTATTACTTCACAGTTATTGGGGAATCTTAGTAACGCAATTCCAACTGGAATTGACGGACATGCTACAGTATATTCATAATCTGCAAGATGTTTAAATTTTACAATCTCTGAGATAGAATCTTTAACATATTCCTGAGATTCTTCTGAAAGAGTTGAAAAATCAGTATGGAATGAGGGTTCGTAGTCCTTAAGATCGATTTCCCAGTGATTCAAGATGTTTTAAGATGTTATCAGGGGATTTAAAACCCATTGGTTTTCCAGAAGTTAACACAACTTTCTTTAATAATTCATCGTGTTTTTCGGACCATGCTTTATCTTGTTTCATATCTGACCGACTTTCTGATATCTTATAATTGTTTAAAGATATCGTTTCCTTGTTTTCTTTCATGTTATCATTACACATTTTTTCTATAAAAACACAATTCCATATTATTACCAGTGATTACAATATGATCATACGAAAGAGCATGTTTTCCAGGAACTATTTTTAAAAATTAAACGTTTAATTTAATCAAATTAAGCGAATATTTCCACTCCACGCACTAAGATCGAACCTGTATTTCCATTAAGTTCGACACCAAATAATTTTTGGCGATTATAAACCTGTGACCCCCAACATATAATTAAGCAACATTAAGAAAGTATCTTCATTTCTATTGTTGTATTTCCATTCCATCTCTTTTATGTACAACAAAAACTTTCCGGGACTGATGCCGTGATGTTTTGCCATGTTCTCTTTGGCATAGCTCCAAAAACCTTCTATTCCGTTTATG
>JARPSM010000121.1 GCA_029782475.1 Nitrososphaerota archaeon | reverse complement strand
GATTGGTCATCTGACCTTTCTTCTTTTGATTTATTATCCATTTTACCTTGGATTCGTCGAGCTTTCTCATGACTTGTATGCGACGAGTCCCAATATGCCTCCATTGTTTTATGTGCTTGTAGAACCCACACACCAGTACTTTCACTCTATGGATTTTAGGCATCAATAGGGCATGCCTCCAATTCCGTCCTGTGGAGGAGGTGGAGGAGGAGGGGGTATACTACTTTTTGCACAACAGATACATCTTTCTAAATTAAAACTGCTTAGGCACAAATTATGCCTAAAATCTATTCAAATAGCACAAATAATGTCAATCAATTCAGTTGTGTAGATGAAGGGTCTAGAATTTGTTTTTCTTGGAGTAGGTTCTGTTCTTGGAGCATATTTGAGATTCAAAGTCATTGAATCTCCATTACTTTTCAATACAATACCTGTAAATGTTTTGGTAGTCAATGTTCTTGGAGCATTTATCCTTGGTGCCTTTATTGTAATGTCACAACAATGGCATCTTGATGGGAAATATTCTTTATTTGCTGCAATAGGATTTTGTGGTTCACTTACCACAATGTCTGGACTTGCACTTGAATCCAATACCCTTCTCGAACAAAGTCACTATGGAACTTTTGCAATAAACCTGATAGCCAACATTGGTCTTTCAATTGGAGCACTAATTGGTGGAAAGTCATTAATGAGTGTAATAATTAATAATTAATTAGAAATGGTATATTCATATCAAGTTGTAAAGTTTCAAACAATTTCTTTTGTTCAAGGAACTCATTGGTCACAATCAGTAGGAGAAAAAGGAATTCTATACAAATCTCTTAAAAATCCATTTTCAAAACTAATCGTTCAATCTTCAAATGGTTCAAAAAAACTATACCATGTTCCAAAAGATAGAACTGTTGTTGTAACAAATGATACTATACATTTTCTAGGCGAAATAGCTTAATTATTTAAAAAACTGATCAACTTGATCTCTGTATTTTAAAGCGATTTTTCCAAATTCTGTAAAATCATCTACAGACGGATTTTTCATTTTCATTGCAAATTGATTGACAAATATCGATAATGCACTTCCGATAATCAAATTGTATACTCCATCTGCAATATTATTTGAGTATGGAAATGCTACTCTGATAAATGGAAGATATGTTTCAGTTTGAGAAATCATTAATTTAATATGTTTTTCAACAACTTCTTCGACATCTACAGGAATTGCCATAACTATACTTGTATTGATTTCTTATAAGTAGAACTTTAATTATTAGTCATGAATTATCTTATGATTTGTTTCATGTACTTTTCTTTTCCTTTTCTACTTCTTGGGAGACATCTGAGTTGTCTATTACAACATGGACAAACCAACCCCTCATATTCTACAAACACTTCACAGTAGTTGCATCTTTTTTGTCCAGCAGCGTACCTACCAATTTCTGTCGGCTTGAGAGCCTTGTATTTTTTGCATTTTCCTATACAACAAGTCATAAAAATAGTTACAAATTATCTAAAGATAAAACGTTTGATTGCAGTGCACTCATATTTTCAAATTTGATTAAAATGAAATTGAATTTATACTACTAATTTTACTTTTCAATATTGCTTGATTTAGATAAGAAAGTATTTGGAAATATAACCACTAAAGAAATTATAGGCGCTGATCCGCCTGCACTTCCTGACACCAAAGAGAATCTTGAAAAAGAATTGACAACATTACTTGTAGAATTAGAATCAGTACTAAAAATTAATCTTGAGAATCTCTTAGCAGAACAAAAAATAGCTGAGAATCATATCAACAGTAGACCTGGTGCAATGGCTTTAGCTCAGAACAAAATTCAATTATTCAATGAATACAGTGAAAAATACGTTAAATCAATAGCAAAAAAATTACAATCTTAGAGAAATATTGCAGAGGCTGCAAATCTTATTGAAGTATTTATTAGAAACAGGCACAAGATTTACTAAAATTACCTAGTTCTATTTTTTTTCAATCTCTTCAGTTTTTTCTTTGATAAATCCACCTTCAATTTTATCATCTATAACAACATCTGATATTTTTTCAACTACTATGGAACCGTCATCTTTGGGTTCTTCTGGAGGTGTAACAAATCCACCTTCAACAGATTCTGGAGGAGGAATTTTCTTTGATTTTCCTAAACCAATTGTTGTAATTACTACTGATGATAAAATAATAAAGAATATCAGTTCTGGATACGCATCTGCATTTGGTAATCCCATAGTAATTGGATAAGTTGCAAGTACTGCAGCGGCTAAACCTCTAGGAATCATGGAGTTTGTTACAGCTCTATCCAAAAGCGAAAATCGTTTTGTTAATGTAATCTTTCCAACTAATATTCTTCCAAAGTATACGGCAATTGTCATCAAAACTCCAAATATCAGATATTCTATTTGTCCAAAACTTGCCATCAATCCTACAAACACAAAGAAAAATGATCGTACCAAAAATGTCAGTTGATTATGTGTGGGATCATCCAACTCAATTCGTGGCAATTTAAATCTGAGAATTTTTGCAAGATGACTTTTGTTTCCAATCATTAAACCAAATACTAGTGCAGTTAGTGCTCCTGATTCTCCAAATGAATTTGCTAAGAAGAATAAAACAAACAAAACGCCTAATGTAAGCATGTAAGCGTGTTGTGCATTGCCAAATTTGGTTGAAATATACATCCAAGGAATTCCAACTCCAAATCCAAGTACTAGACCAACTATAACTGCGCGTCCAATAGTCTCTTGTAATGTTTGAAGATCAAAGTGTCCTGCTAGAACTGCTTCAAATAAAATAAATGCAACAATAGTGGCTAAAATATCAGTTAGTGCAGATTCAAAACTAAGCATTGATTTAGTTTCTTCTGAAATTTTGATATTTCTAACCAGTCCGAAAACTATCGCAGAACTACTTCCACCTACAATGGAAGCTAACAATATGCTGTCTAACCATGCCCACCCTAAAGCAAAATGAGCAGCAATAGAAATCATCACTACAGATAGAACAAAACCGAGAACAGCTAATGTTACTGAAAAATGAGCAGTTTTGATAACATGTTTGATGTCGAGATTTAGACCTCCATCAAACATAATGATAATCAACGCAAGAGCTGCAAAATATGGAACAACTTGAATTACAGCTTCTGGTTGAATTAATCCAAACACTGGCCCAATAATTACTCCAAGAATCATCAAAAATGCTACATCTGGTATACCAGTTTTTTTGAAGAATGCTTCTCCTGCCACCCCTAGAAAAATCACTACGCCTGCTGCAAGTAATATCACATGAGCTTCAGCAATTGGTCCGTCGTTACTAAATGACAACGTTCCAATGGAATTTTGTAATTCTGTGATTTTATTAAAAATCATACTTGTATCAAAATTTGATAATGGTAGCGTGTCTCCTGTTTGACCTTTAAACAAATTCAAAATCGATAAAATTATGAGATTCATTAATGTCTGAATGTAAATACATCTGGATAAAAGTTAAACTCGAAAATTAAGTATTTTCAGGCTCTATCTGATTTTTAAATAACATATTGTAGACAAATATTGTGAGTGCTACAAATCAACTTCGTGCAGATCATGATCAAGTTCGTCGGTTAGAGAAAATAGTGTCAAAATGTGCTGCAGAGCTATACAAAGGTACAACAATCCCATTCTCAGATTTAATAAAAATTACTATAGTAATTTCAGAATTTGTTGATACAATTCATCACTCAAGAGAAGAAGATTCGTATTTTCCATGTGTTGCAAGTTATGATTCATTAAAAGAAGAAATTCGAAAATTTATGATCGAACATGAGTTTGGAAGGAATATTGCTAGACAAATATCAGATCATCTAAAAAGATGGAAAAATGGGGAAGAAGATGCAAAAGAACCTGTATCAAGATATCTGAGAGCATATGCAATTTTTCTAAATGATCATCTTAACAAAGAAGACAAATTTTTTGATACTGCAGAGGCTGAAGTTTTATCAAAAGAAGAAGAAATTGAAATGTATGAACAATATCGATCAATTTTTGCAATTGTTAAAAAAGTTGAGGAACTAATTGCAGATATTGATTATTTAGAAAATCAATCCTGGGCTAAAAATTAACGTAAGCTCTTTATGGGTTATTTAGAAATTTTATTCATGAAACCTTTCATTCTTTGGATGACTGGTCTTCCTTGTTCAGGAAAGACTACGATTGTAAAAGATTTGCAAAAAGATATTCCAAATTTGGCAATGCTTGATGGTGATGAACTAAGAGAATGGTTTTCACCAAAAGATTTTTCAAAAGCAGGACGTGATGAACACAACAAAAAAGTTGCTCATTTGGCAAAGCTTTTGTTAAAACATGGTGTTCCGAGTGCAGTATCTCTTGTATCTCCATATCTTGAGAACAGAGAAAATGCTAGAGGAATTATTGACGCAGGTGATCAGTTTGCAGAATGTTATGTAAAATGTTCACTAGAAAAATGTGAAGAAAGAGATGTCAAAGGTATGTATGCCAAGGCTAGAAAAGGAGAAATCAAAGGATTTACCGGAATTGATGATCCTTATGAAGCTCCAGAAAAAGCAGATTTGGTAGTTGATACAGAACACGATTCACTTTCAGACAGCGCACAAAAAGTAAAGGACTTCCTTAAAGGAAGAAACCTACTATAATTTTTTAAATTCTTCAATTATTTTAGTATGAACTAAACCGTTTGTAACGAGAATTCCGTTTTGATGATACACATCTTTGTTGTTGTATGTAAGATCATTTCCTAACATGTCTGTCATTTTACCTCCAGCTTCTAAAATTATACAATAAGAAGCAGCTGAATCCCACTCTTTCATTTTATTTGTTGTTGTAATGTAAGCTTCAGCTTCACCAGAACTAATTTTCCCAACTTTCAATGAACTTCCAATACTTGTGAAATCTTCAATACCCAATTTTTTAATAAATGATTTTTCTTTATCTGATAAATGATGTCTAGAACCTACAGTTCTACATTTTGGTACTTCTGAAACTTTGGTGACTGAAATTTTTTCCCATTTTTCATTTGAAAATCTAAATGCTCCACTATCTTTTTGAGCAACAAATAATGTATTCTCAGTAGGCCATCCAATTACACCTAGAATTGGTTTTTTGTTTTTAATTAAAGAGATCATAACTGTAAATTCACCTGTCTTATCAATAAAATCAGAAGTTCCATCAAGAGGATCTATTATCCAAATTATCTCTTGTGATACTCTCTCTAAGTCATCTTTATCTTCTTCAGATAAAATCCAATGTTTTGTTTGTGATAGAATATTTTTAATCACCTCATTACTTTTCAAATCTGCATCTGTAATTGGAGAATTATCATTTTTTGTGGATGTTTTGTAATCTTTTTGATAAATTTCTAAAATAGCATTACCTGCTTCAATTGCAGCCTTGATAGCGATATCTAATTCAGGAATTTTATTAGAAATGGGAATATTTTGCAATTAAAAATTACCTAAGTCGTAAGTTCTGGCTTTAATGTCCAGACTACTCCGAGAACGATAAATGGAATTGACATTACTCCAATAATGGCAAGTATTGTATTGAATTGTGCTGTTGATACCTCTGGATTATTAACTATCCATGGTAGAGGTAATGTGATAACTATCCAAATAATTCCTAAAAGTAAAATTAATTTTGCTTTTGCTTTTCTATCTTTCATAGTATTTTCTCCTTTGGCGTTGTATTAAATCCATGTGAATTCATTTAATTGATTCTCCTCCATCTACAGCCAATATTGCACCTGTTGTCCATGATCCATCATCTGAGGCAAAATACAAAACTGCTTTTCCAATTTCATCTGGTTGCCCAATTCTACCAATGGGATGTTCATTATTCATGAATTCCTTGTCTTTTTCAGTTTTCAAAAATGGTTTTGTCATATCTGTATCTACTACTCCTGGACAAATACAATTTACTCTAATTTTATCTTTAGAATATTCTAGAGCCCAACATTTTGTTAATATGATTAATGCAGCTTTTGATGCAGAATATGCATCTGCATTAAATCCTTGATATGCCTTTATTCCAGCATCTGATGAAATGTTAATTATCGAACCAGATGTTTTTTGTAAATAAGGGATGGCCTCCTTGGTAAATCGATATTGTCCTGTAAGGTTTACATCTAATACCTCATTCCATTCATCTTCATCAATTTCATGTAATTGTTTTATTTTGGGAAAAATCCCAGCATTATTTACAAGAATATCTAATTTACCAAATTTTTCAATTATTTCATTTACAACATTTTTTACATCTTTTGAATTTCTAATGTTTGCTGTAATACCTATTGCATTAGGAATCTCTTTTACTGCATTTTCTAATCTACCTTTGTCTTTTGCAGTAATTGCTACTGTTGCACCATTTTCTGATAGAATTTTTGCAGTTGCTAGTCCTATTCCACGGCTTCCACCAGTTATCAGGGCAACTTTACCAGTTAATTTCAACAATATCCAAACGTAATTTCGTAATTTATAGATCCATAATCAAAAATAGTCATAAAAAATTATATAAAAATTAGTAATTTTTTATAAAATTTAAGATTAAATTTTAAATACTTCGAGTTTCTATTATAATTAATGTCGAAAGATAGAATTACTATCGACTAAACATGCGTAACCCCGCAGAACGGAAAAGGTGTTCAGTTGTTTAACAACTGACTAAGAGAGGAAATCTCTCATTGTTCTGTAACTAAGGGGAATACGCCTTTTTAATTTTCTAAGATATCTACAGATACAGAACCAACAGTTTCTCCGTTTGGATTAATTGTAATTGAAACTTTTTGCATTTCTGAATTGATAATATTTTTCTGTCCATCATAATCCCATGTAAAATATTCAGAGATTCCAGTTTGATGTGATGTACCTATTAGTTGAAAGTCTTCAGAATAATCAAATGTATTTCCATTTAATGTAATTGATAATATTTTTGGACTACTACCATTTGGAACAAATCTAAAAAAATATTCTCCTTTTTCAAGAGTGAATTCTTTAGTATAAACACCATTATCATAAAGATTAGGATCTGCAAGTGTTACATGAAATAAAATATTGTTTTTTTCACTAGATTCATTTGATGAAAAACTTGCTAAACTAATTGCTAATGCTATAACTATAGAAATTATAATAATTTTTTTATTCAATAAAATATGCATTAAATCATATTATAAAAATAAATTCCATCAATACCGCTTTATTTTAGAATAATTATACATTTTATGTAAATGGATTTTATTTGTAAGAAATGTGGTTGTACGTCTAATATGGAAACAGGAAAATTGTTAATCTGTGAAAATTGTGAAATTCAATTAGACTTGTTAAATCAACAGTTAAAAGTTAATGAAGAGAGAATCAAAAAACTTGAAAAGCATAAGAAATACGAATTAGAAAATTCTAAATCAGAAAATCAAGAAATATGTTTAGAAACTATGAAACGATTAGAATATAATTTACAGTTAGAGTATAAAAAACGTGATGGAATAATGAAATCAATGAATTCTAAAGATACATTCTAAATTTTTTACTGTAATTTGAAATCATATTTTTTGATAAAAATTTGTTTTTGTGATGCCTATGAAATTTGATTTATTAGAAAATAATGTTCAAAATACTCAATTTTAGCTAGTAATTTTTAATGTACTGTGAACCATTTTTTACACAGGAAATTAAGTACATATTTTAAAATTCAACTCATGCCTGGATTATCTGATAAATGGTCAAAACAAGCAAAGCCCGGAATTAGCGAAAAAATTAATGATACTATCAAGCCTAAAGGGGCCTTAAAACCAAGAGTTCAGGAAGGAATTAAAAAATTACAATTACAAATTAAAAAATTAGATACTATGCTATCCAGTTTACAAGAGCGCGATGCAAAATTATTCCAACGAATCGTAGATGCAACACAAAATCATGATACTCAAACAAGCAAAGTTCTTGGAAATGAGTTAGCCGAAGTAAGAAAAGTTACAAAAATTTTGAGCAGTGCTAGAATAGCATTAGAACAAATAGAATTACGATTAACTACATGCAGCGATCTTGGAGATACTGTAGTAGCTATAATGCCAACAATGGGGTTGATGAAAAATCTAAAATCTTCTCTTGGAAAAATTATGCCAGGTGCTGAGCAAGAAATCGGTCAAATGGCAGAAATGCTTGGTGGCTTTATGACAGAAAGTTTCTCAGGAGATGCAGCATTTGGAATGGATGAAACAACTAGTGCAGAATCTGAAAGTATCTTAAAAGAAGCTGCTGCTGTTGCTGAAACTTCAGCAGGACAAATGTTCCCTTCAGTTCCAACAGATACTCAAGAAGCAACTACTAGCAAATATCTTTAATTTTAAAATTTATTCATTAAATGAATCTCTAGACTCTTTAATTTTTTTAACTCTACTACCTTCATCTTCAATTACTCTATCAACACCAGAAAGTCTATCTCTCAATGTGTTGATGATGGAACCTACTTCGTCTGCTTCATTTTCAACTTTTTGTCTCTTATTAGACAGTTCAGCAATTCCTCTGTTTTCTTCCTCAATGTATTCACTAATTTTTTGAAGCTTTTCTTTCAGATTCTTTATGTCAACTGATTCTTCTTCAATATCTTTTTCAAGTAAAGTTCTCTTATCTTTTAGATTTTTAATCATTAAACCAACGTAATCTATTGCTTCTTCTAATTTTGCTCGTTTACCCATTAATTCTCCAATTCCAATTTGACTGGTTGATTCTATTGTAGAATTGGATTCTTCAGTATTGTCGTTATCAGTTCTTTCTTCTACCATTTCTCCTCCCTCTTCATTTTTGAATTTATCAAACATTTTATAATTTACTTTTCAAAATGGGAATAAAAAGTTACATTGCATCTCAAAGCTGACCTTGTGAATAATTTTTAGTCAATCAAAGAAAAATATGATGATATTTCATCGAATTAAATTTCCATATTCTTGGTTGGAATCAATTGAATTAATGATCGGTTCTCCTATCTCTAATAATTTGAGATTTTGGGCAGTTTCTGGGTTTTAATCACAGAATTCATTAATGAAACTGCAATTACATTTTCTTCATCTGATTCTGTAATTTTTCCAGAAAATACTACCTAGAAGATTACTTTATCCTCAGGATTTCCTCATCTATTGAAATTTCCCATAGATTTTCTCCCAACTTTGACGTTTTTCCATCAAAAAGAACAATTTCTGCATGGTATGACTCGTAATTGACACAAGTCCAAGACATTTGACCTTTAATTGATAGAGTTCTTTGCAAATCAGCCTCAAATAGTCCATTAGGTATAGGGCGTAATGATTGACTTTTAGCTTTCCATCTACTACTTTTTCTGTAAGAATTACTGTTAGTTCATTTGCATTGGTCATCATTTTGACCAAATGCATAGGTAACAGATAGGGGTGAAGCAGCAAGCATCAAGAGGATAGCTACCACAAAATTTTGAATTTGGTTTTTTAACATGAAAAAATATTATCAAAATGATAGATTAGGAACAGCGAGAAATCATCCTGTTCTTTATATACTAAATTTCATCTAAATTGCCTAAAATTAGGATAAATTGATTATTTTTGTTTAATAATTTCTAAAAGAGATTTTTTCTAGAGAAAATAGAGATTTTTAAGATTTTTTGTAGTCATAAAATATTTTCAAATTTCTGATATATTTCCAAAATTATTAAAAATTAGGTAATTTTTCTGATGAAACTCCTGTTCCGCTTTGCGTTCCGCTGTGAAGTTTCAAAATGTTCCTCATAAACTACATTGTTCTAGACTAGAGCATGTCAAAACAACAATACAGGTCCGAAATGGGAATTATGGGTGATATCTTAGATGTGACCGCTGATGGCGGTCGTGGTGGAGTCATTGTATCTGCAATCTCTCGCAAAGCCAATCTATCTCACTATGCAGTACTAGACAAATGTGAGAAACTGGTAGAAGCAGGCTTGGTCGAATCCGTCAAAAACGACAGAAATAGAGTCTTTTTGATAACTGAAAAAGGACTTCAGTTTTTCCAGGAATTCAAGAGATTTCAGGGACTCGTCGAAAGCATGAATCTAAGGTATTGAGCATATGTATCCAGAAATCGTACCAATCCATAGGAAAGAGTCTCTTCGAGAAGATGGAATGCTTTTTGTAAGGACTGATGGTATCCTCGAAACAATGGTTAAGGCACCTTTGATAATTGCTGGTTTAATGATTGTTGCACTAACGATGCCACTTCAGACCTCATTCAGTTCTACTCGTATGCTTGATCTAACCCTTTATTCAGATGGTTCAGCACACATTTCATCTCAGCTAGAAGTAGATCCTCTAGATCCTGATTATGAAGTTAGTCTGTTTGGGTCATCTATTGATAATTTTGTGGTTGTAGGTGAAAATGGTTTTTTGTTATCTAGTGAAATTATTGATGATAAAGCAATGATTGACACTTTTGGTTCTTCTTCTATTTCAATTGATTATGATATTCATGATTTAATTTCTAAAGAAGGAAGAGTTTGGACTTTTACCCTAGACTCTCCAACTGATTACTCGTTATTGATGCCATCAAATTCAATTATTGTTGGAATGGATGCATTACCATCAAATATGGACTTGATAAATGATCAAACAAAATTAGATTTGAGTTCAGGTTTATCTGAAATTAATTATATTTTTGGAAGTACACAACCACCAACTATACAACCACCAACTACAATATCTGAACAACCAAATAATGATATTAATACGATTATACTTGTTGGCGCTTCTGTTGCAGCAGCTATTTCTGGAGTAACTATTATGATTAAAAGAAAACAAACAAAATCTTCATCTATAATACAAACTGAAATTATTTCTGAGTCACAAATTAAAACTGATAACACTGATGTTGAAAATATTTTCAACTTTAGACCTGATATGCGTGAAGATGATAAAGAAATTATTAAATTTATTTCTGTAAATGGGGGAGAAGCTTTAGAAAGTGATTTAAGAAAAAAATTCTTACAACCTAGAACTACAATGTGGAGAGCAGTAAAACGATTAGAAAGACAAGGAGTAATAGAAATTTCCAAAAAAGAGCTACAAAATCTAGTCAAATTAAAGAAAGATTTGGAGGATGAAGAATGAAATTTGTAACATCTTTTGCTTTGTTAATTTTAGTTGCAAGTATGGTTTTTGGAGGTATAACTAGTAGTGCTTATGCTGCAGATGATTCTGCAATTTTACTAAAGATTGCAAAACGTGCGCAAGAACAAATTAGTAATCAAATTTCCGATGATTCTTCTGATAAAATTAAGAAATTGTTTGAAGAGGGAACACAACAAGTTGCATTCCTAGAAAAATCATTACAAAGTGATGATGCAAGCGCTGCAAAAGAGCACTTCCTTTCAGCCATGAAAATTTTCAAAGAAATTTCTAGGCATCTAACAATTTCAGTATCTGATGTTGCATCTCAAGATGAAATTTCATCTGTAAGAGATACTGCAAAGAATCCATCCAATGATCTTCAAAGATTACAATCTTATCTAGATAATCTACGAACTATTGCAAAAAAACATGATGCCTCAATTAATTTTTCTGAATTAGATGAATTGGTTGTAAAAGCCAGACAACAAATTGATGAACATCAATTTGCACAAGCGTTAGATACAATTCATGAAATCAAAGAAACAATCGTAGATGTTAACAAAGAATTACGTGAAAAAGCATCAAAACAAGAGTCACAACGAGCCAAGGTATATGCTCAAAAATATTTGGAACAACTTGATAGATTAATAGAAAATGCCAAAAATCAAGGTGTTTCTGATGAGATTATTGAAAAATTAGAATCTGCTAAGGAAAATTTATCCTCAATAGATGATCCACGTCAAATTATCGAAGAAATAAGAAAAATTATGTCTCTAAAAGATCAGTTTGAGCTAACAAAAAATGATAGACTTGAATCTAGGATACTGCAAGTTGAAAAAATTCTTTCTAAACTTTATGAGGTTGATGGAGTAGATGAGGAATATTTGTTAAATGCAGAAATCACTCTTCAAAGCATTAAGCAAAATTTGAATGATGGTGAATTTGAAACTGCTAATGAGCAATTAAGAGATCTAGCAAAACAATTGGCAGAAATTAAAAATTTTCTGCAATAAATTATCATAAAATTCATATACATTTTCTAATCAGCGTTTAGCATGGCCTCAAAAGCAATCATAGTTGGAGTGGGAATTCCAATGATCATTGTTGGTGCTTTGATGGCATGGTTGTGGGCACCAATTGAAGGAGATCTTCAAAATCAAGTAGAACTCATAGGAAGTACAATTGGAATTTTGGGAGTAATATTCTTTATTTCTGGTTTATTTTATACAAAAGAACCAGTAATGCATTAGAAACTCACTGAATAAATAATGAAAAAAATTACAATTATTACTTGAAAGTTAGATTATTTGAAATATTTACTTCAGTTGAAGGCGAGGGAATTCTTTATGGAACCAAAACTCTCTTTGTGAGATTGGCTGGATGTCCTTTTACTTGTTTTTACTGTGATACAAAAGAATCACTTCCTCTTGATTCTGGAACGGAATATTCTATTGAAGATGCAAACCATCTAATTGATTCTAACTTAAAGAATCAAACTTACAAAGTAAATTTTACAGGCGGTGATCCTCTAATCCAACATGAAGCAGTTGCTTTACTTGCAAAACATATTCAAGACAAAAAAATTCCAACATATCTAGAGTCATCTTGCTTTGATATTGATAGATTTAATCACGTATTACCATTTATTGATATTGTTAAAATTGAATTTAAAACAAAAGATTCTGATTTTGTTGATGCAAAACATTATGAAAAATTTATTGGTCACACAATGAAATGTCTTCAATCATCTGTAAAATCAAATAAAACAACCTACATCAAAGTTGTAGTTAGTTCAAAAACTCAACTAAATGAATTTGCAAAATTAGTGCAAGAAATTTTTGATAAAATATCTAAAGATGATATTGATGGTTTTATCATACAGCCAACATATGGAATTTCTGAACCTTCTCTGGAACTTTTATTGGAATTATATGATCTAGTCTATCCACATTACATCGATGTTAAGGTAGTTCCTCAATTGCACAAATTTATTGGTGCTCCATAAAATTACCACCTGCCTAAAAATCAGATTAGGTTCAAATACTAGAAAAATTCTGTGTGAATATCAATGGATCAAGAACGTGTAAAAAAACTTGTTAGAGAATTAATTATTGAAGTTGGAGAAGATCCTACACGTGAAGGATTACGTGAAACTCCTGAAAGAATTGCAAATATGTATAGAGAAATTTTTGGTGGGTATGATTCAGATTCAGAATTATCTGTTCAATTTTCAGAAGATTCTGATGTAGTAATTGCACGAGATATTCAATTTTATTCAATGTGTGAGCACCACATGTTGCCTTTTTACGGAAAAATTCACATTGCATATTCTCCAAATGGTAGAGTTTTTGGAATTTCAAAACTAGTTAGATTAGTAGAAAAATATTCAAAAAGACTTCAAATTCAGGAGCGCCTTACAAAAAATATTGCTGATGAACTACATTCTCAAGGAGTAAAGGGTGTTGTCGTTTTAGCAGATGCTGAGCATCTTTGTATGAAGATGCGTGGTGTAAGAAATGATGCAACACTTTCGTCTTCTGCATTTAGAGGAATTTACGAAAATAAAGAAGAAAAAGCAGGCATAATATCACTACTTCGAAATCGTGCCTCAGATCTCTCTCTTTAGAGAATACTGAAAAATTAAATAATCAATATTTTTGATCAGAAACATGGGAGCAAATCCGTACATTCACATTCCAAAAGAATCATGGCCAAATTGGACATGGTATGCAATTGAATGTATTATTGTAATTGCAATCTCAATGTTAACTTCAAGTAAAATTACTGATTCAATTGAAAGTATTAGTGAACTTCCAGAAGTACAAAACTATGTGTTTATGGGAATTGTTGGTGCATTCTTTTTAATTTGGTATGTTGGAATTAGAGGTTTAATTCTAAAAAAGAAAATTCTTAGAAACAGTTATGATAATTAGTTAAGATATTTCGTTTTATCAGTGATTCCAGCTTTTGCAAATGCAATTTTTCTATTATTACAAGATTCACAAACACCACAATGATATTTTTTATTTGAATAACAACTCCATGTTTTGAAAATAGAACTTCCTAATACTTTCATTCCAGCTTTTAGTAAATCACTTTTTGCCAATCCTGCCCTATAAGGTGACCAAATTTCAATATTTTTTCGTAGTTTTGATTTAATTCCATCAATTTCACCTTGATTAAATGCACTTTCCAGCTTTTTTGCAAAATTCGGTCTACAATCTGGATAGTGTTTATCTCCAGTATGTGCACCATATACTACTAGAGATGCATTTAGTGTAAAAGCCCATGCTGATGCAATTGATAGAAAGACTGCATTTCTAATTGGTACTACAATTGAATAATCAAATTTACTAGGAATTTTTCTTTTAGAACTTGTTAAAACATTAGAATTGCCATACAAGTTTTTCATAAAACCAATATCAATTATTTTATGTTGTTTTAATCCTAATTTTTTTGCAAAAGCTTTAGCTGCTGCAATTTCACTATTAGCTTTCTGTCCATAAGAAAATGTAATACAATATAATTCATATTTTGATTTCAAATATGAGACAGCACAAACAGAATCTATCCCTCCACTAAAAACAATAACTGCTTTCTTCATAATTTATCCAACTATTTTCTTTTATCTGCAGCACCTTTGCTTGGTTTACAAATTATAGTTGTACATTTTGTATTTGCAGATGTAAATCCTTTTGCCATGGATACACTAATTTTTTTTAAATCTGCCGAACTTTTTGAAAAAGCAATCACTGAAGGTCCTGCACCGCTAATAGTGACACCTAAAGCTCCTGCTTTGATAGCATTTTCTTTTACTTTGTTAAATCCTGGAATCATATGTTGTCTGGCAGGTTCAACTATTACATCTTTAATTGAATTTCCAATAATTTCTGAATCCTTCTTCATAAATCCTGCAACAATTGTAGCGGCATTTGATAAATTCAAAATACTGTCAGATAGTTTGATTTTTTTGGGAATAACTCCTCTTGATACCTTTGTTTTCTTTTTTGGCACACTAATTGTTGGGACTGCTATACACATCTTTAGATTAGTTGGAGGATCAATTCTAATTACATCTAAAGGATTTGTTTTAACAATTACAAATCCACCTAACACCGAAGCTGCTACATTATCATAATGAACTGTGCCTGCACTTGCTTTTTCTCCAGATCCTGCAAATTCTACTAAAGAATTCCCATTCAATTTTAATCCAAATAATTTATCAAATGCAACTGCTGTAGCAGCAGCTGATGCAGCACTGCTTCCCATTCCATATCCTGCAGGAATCCCTTTTTTGATTTTAATTTCCATACCGCTTTTAATTTTGAATTTTTTTATCATGTTTTTTACTACTAATCCTGCGGTATTTTTTTCAGGATTTGTAGGAATATCATCATCTGTAATTATTTTAATTCCTTTTTTTATTTTAGTTAGTGTAACTGTATCATAAAATGCATCCAAAGCTAATCCAAATACGTCAAATCCGGGACCTAAATTTGCAGTTGATGAAGGTGCTTTGACTGTAACTTTTGATACCAACTAACTTTCTACCTCTTCACCCAAATTAAGAATTCTGCTTAATGCCCCTTCGAGATTTATAAAACCATCACCTGTAAGATTAGATATTGGAATTAGTCCTTGAGCAAATCCTCCTAAATTCAATCCTCGTAAAATATTTGTAGTTAATGTATATGTGTCACCATCTGTTTCATTTCCAATTGCATTTTCTAATGTTTTTAAATTTGTAGACCATTCTAAAATATTTTTTAATTTATCTCCAATAAGATCTGTTTTGGTTAGAACATTAATTGTTGGTAAATTTAGACGCAATCTAATTGATGTTGCAAGTAATGCAATTGAAACAAAATTAACTGGTGAAGTAATAAGAGAACCATCAAAGAGAAAAATATTTGTTTTTTCTTCAGTTGATATATTATCTACTATGAAACGTCCACTAGAACGATATGCAAATAATTCAATTTGACCTGGTGTATCTACAATTAGGTAATCTGGATTTATTTTATTTACATCATTTTGAATATCATCAATTTTTGATGCAATCAAATCATTTGCCATAACCATAGCACCATTTGGCCCAAGTTCATACTGTTGCATAATTGATACATAATCAACATAATCTCTAACATCTACATCACAAGTGTATGGCATGCCATCTACACCTGGGTCTAAATTCAAAATTGCAGCAAATGCTCCATTTCCTGAATAATAATCCTGTAACTTTGATGTGAGTAAAGATTTCCCAGAACCTGCAGTACCTGAAACAAAAATTGTTTTCAATCCGTCTAATTTTCTTTATTTGCTTATATTTCAAACTAGCTTGGTTTTGATATTATTATCATTGAAAATACCAAATTGGTATTCAAAAAGATGAAAAAATTCCACTTGATGTTTATCAGATCAAATTTTATCTTATTTGCGAATCAAACTACTTTTGAAAAGGAAGTCCATCTCAAAGATTTAGTTGTTAAATTACTCAAAGATAGGAATCTTTCAGACTATGATATGTTGGATTCATTATTTGAAGAAATTAAACAAGAATTCCATGTTACTGCCAAAGCCTCTGATTCTGTATAATTTTTGTGCCTAATTCCAGACTGCAATTTCCCCTGACTAGAAATGTACTCAACTTTCATATTTGATTCCTCAAAAAAAATCATCAAATGAACTGGAGAATAGTTGCTATTCCTATTACTTTAATTCCTATTTTCATAATCGCAATTCAATTTGATATTCAAATCGAAGATATTCTAGCAATTGGATTGCTTCCATTTATTGGTGCAATTGTTGCAATGATGATAAAATTAGGGCTTCAGGGAATCAAATTTGCATACATTACAAGAAAATATCTTGGGAATTTTGATTCATTTTTTAAACTAGTCGGTGTTAGAGTTGGTAGTGAATTTATTAAATTTACAACTCCAATGTTTATTGGAGCAGAATTTGTTGTAATTTATTATTTAAAGAAGAAAGGAATAGAACTTTCTAAAGCTACATGGATTGCACTCGTTGATATTGTAACTGAAGTTCTAGCAATGGGATTGTTATCTATGTTAGCGGGAATAATTGCATTATTGAATGGAGCATACATAGTTGGAATAGTTATTTTAGCTACCAGTGTTTCTATAACATCTTTATGGATGATTATGTTTTTCTTATCTTCTAAACACATATTTCAAGTTCCAAATATTATACAAACTCTTCTTAAGAAATTAGGAAAAGAAAAAGGAACTAAAATCATCAATCAAACAAATTCTTGGATGGAAGAGACATGTACTATGATTAGAGAAAATATACAAACTCCAGAATCTAAGAAAATTTTCACGATTTCGTTTTTGTTTTCATTAGCTTCTTGGGCATTTTACGGAATTTCATTTATGATTATTGCAATGGGAACAGGCTTTGTTATCAATGCATTTGATTCTATTATGGCAGTAATGGGTGCAAATGCTATTGGGAATCTACCAATTACTATAGGAGGTTCTGGTTTGGCAGAATTTGGAATTATAGCTTACATTAACAATTTAGATCCCTTTGCATTTGAAATTTCAGAAGGCGTAGTAGCTTGGGATGCTGTAATTGGATGGAGAATTGCAACATATTATGTTCCAATTGTAATTACATGGCTACTTTTAGTGAAATTAGCCTTGAGTAAAATACCAAAATCCCAGTCATCATAGGAATCACTTGATATTGGTGTGAATCAAATCTTACATTCATTTTTGAGCGAAACATTTTTTGATCGCAAAATATTGGTACCTGTATGAATGAGAAGAACAGAAAGCAGTTGATCCGAGCCTACAAGAAAGAGAAAAATCCAATCCTAAAGGTCAGAATCCATGCAATCTGCATCGATTAAGATCAACGAAATGAGGGTTTCTAAAGTGGCATCAATGTGTTTCTGTGACCCGCATACGGTTGCAAGCTGGGCTTTCTCGGTATGATCAGGACGGTCTTGCAGGCCTGGAGGCCAGGCCTCGTTCTGGTAGACAGCCCAAGTTAAAGACAGAAAAGATTGCAAGAATCATATCAAAGACAGACAAGAATACTACACCAAGACAACTCAAAGAAGACATTTACAAAAAACATGGCGTAAAATATCACATCACCAATATCAGAAAGATAATGCACAAGGTTAGGTCACCTATGCATTACAATTGATTTTATGCATAATAAATTTAGTCAACTGTTTGGCTTGACCTAACTCATGCTTTAGACATGTATTTCTACAGTTTTTTCATCAATGGAGAGAGGAATTGGTTCATCATGTTTTTTTAGACTAGCGATATATCCTGAAATGGCATCTTTGATGTTAGTTATTGCCAATTCTCTTGTGTCTCCTTGAGATATGCATCCAGAAAGTTCTGGAACCTCTGATACAAACATGCCATCCTCGTCTTCTTTGATGAATATTCTAAACTTTATGTGGTCTGTTAGATACATTCAATATAAAAATCTGAATCATGTGAAATTGTTACTAGTTTACAAAATATGATTCATCTTAAATCTCTAGTTTGTACATGACCTTTTTAAATTCTACAAATAATTCGCTTATTGTAGGAGTAAAATAGACTCCATCAAGACCGTTTTTGTGTCCCATGAGCTTTTCTGCAATGTTATAGTTTACAGAATTGTCTATCTTTAGTATTATGTTGAACCTCTTTCTGAATCCGTGGTCTGCCTGCACATCATAGCGGCCATCCTCAGTAGATGGAAAAGTCACTCATCTTTTGCATTCCAAATAATATTTTCCTCAGTCTCAACAAATTCACAACAATTATTTCAATAAAGCAGGCACATTACGCTTGTATCTGGATCTTTTTATCTGAATAATTTGAGGAATTGATCATTTTTTTGAGTAAAATGGGTTACTTTTCCATCTACTGATCCTGCTTTTGTATGTCTAACCTATTTTTTTATTATTCGGTATATTGCAGATCTTGCACCGCTCCATCCAAGCTGTCGCGGATTTGTTTTTCCTGCTGCAAAAATGGGGACATCTTCTGTAAATGTCTCTTCATACTGCATGCGGTAGCTGTGATATTTGTCAAGTATCTTTGATGTCTGCGGGGTAAGAAAGACCAGTATTCTTCTATATGACCTGCATAGACTTTAACTGCATAACAGTCATCTGGCATTTTTTAAGATGTTTTATCGTTAATTTGTGATCAAAGATTCCGATTCTTGTACCAGTTGATGCCAAAAAATGAACTAATGTAGCATCTCTGAGATTTTTTGCGTTGTGCAATAGTTTTTTGATTTCTTCTGTTGTGTATGCTCGTAAATTTTGTGTTTTTTGTTTTTGTGGAAACATCTTGTGTATTATATCCCAGTTCAAGTTTATCTTGTTCATTATACAAAAATGTCGTATTCCTTGAAACTTTGATGGAATGGAGTTTGGGTTTGTGTTGTGCTTTAAATGAATCAAATAGTCCTCAAGCAGTTGCTGCAAGTATTCCTGTGAGATATTAAGCAGTTCTATGCTGTTGAGCTTTGAATATTTTTCAAATTCTTTGAGATGCTGAGAATAGTTTTTTTTGGTATATTTTGATTTTATAGACTCTTCAAATAAAAGAATTCCTCTTGATGTAAAATCAACGTATAGTTTTGTTGCACAGTTTCTATTTTTGTGCAATAGTTTTGAGATGTGATTCTAGTTGTTTTATTTTTAGATATCTTAATTTAAATTCATATGTAATTTTAAAATATCTGAAACATGTTTTTGAGAAAATTATATTTCTAAGGCAGTCATGTATTCTCATACTCTGGATTATACATCAAAGAATGCAGAGTTTGTTTCTTTAACTGACTTGCATCTGCAATACTCTTTTTCCTGATGCAAATAGCAATGCAACACAATTATCTTCAGTCAGATAAATCCTTCAAAGTCTTTCATTTTGATATAATTTAGCAAATAAATTTTATCTTTTCGCCATATCATACCAGTCATCAAAGTCTTGTAGCACATGTTTTGTTTTCAAGACAATGACTGTAAAACACTATGCTTTAGAGACTGCAAATCAAAAACTATACTCTCACAAAAATACTCTACTTGTAAATTTACCTTGCTGCCAATATTATCACTAGACAGTCTAAAATCACCGCGATACCCATACACTTTTTTATTTTTTGCATACGCATATCCAATCTCAGATGCCGTCCCACTATCCACATCAACTCCATCCAATACGGCAATCAAAATGTCTGCCTCATCTATCATGGATTGATTCTTCCTAGCGATTGCCTCATTTATGATACGCAGTCTAGACACTCTCTTGTCAAAATTTTGTATGGTGTTTATTGATTCCATCTCATCGTTTAAATCCTGAAAATCCCACGGATTTAGCACTTTGAGGTTCATGGCTTTGAGAAAAGGCACCAACCTCTGCTTCATAAACAGCCTGCCAACTTCAGAAAATCCTAACGGACTGGCAAGATAACATTTTTTCTTTACAATGATCTTTTTTTGCTCTTTGCGTTTGGATTTCAATATACTTGTCTTTCCACTAGAAGGATTTGTTTCTTTTGAATTCTGTAAATCAAACTCGGAGACTAATCTTACTCGTACATGCTTTTTGGCAATGTTTTTGCCAATTTTCATATTGGAAGTTTTTTATTCATGTCAAACCGAGATACAATATTTCTCATCTGAGGTATGACTTATGGGTTTGACAAATTTGTATTCTTGTAGTATTTTGGATATTTTGTGTAATTCCTTTTTTGTGTGATTGGGACTTGTGTCCCATTGAGATCAATTTACCTGTTCTAAATAGTGACTCTGCCTGCCATGTGTTATATTTGACATATCCGAATCGATACAATTTCAAATTTGCACCAAGATGCTTGTATTTGTTAAATGATTTCAGATTAATTTCTTCTTTGAGGTCAGCGATGCATACGGTATTTTGAATTTTGATGTCTGATCGAGGTTTTATGGTTATTTTTTGCATCATTTTGTTAGATTTTGTATCCTTAGTACATGATTTGGAAAAATAATGTATAATGCTACTACTCTTTGATTTGATGCAATTATTCTTGTGGCCTCAATCAGATACCGTATCAATAGATTCAATACTGTGCAAATAGATATTGTACTGTGAGATCATACGGTAAAATAGACTCTTCATGGGACAAGACTCGATTTCATTCGTTGCTTGAGGATGCATCAAACATTTGTAAGGAATCTGATGATTCATTATCTATAGGTGAAGATAAAGATGGAAATGTCTGCATAGCGTCATCTTCCCGAGAACATCCACTTTATATCGCTGCATGTGGGGTGACACCACGTAAGATATCTGATCATTGGAAGAATACATTTAGTACACAAGAAATCAAAACAATGCTAAAAAAAGAATTCTCTGATAATGTTGCATATCAGGATTACACCATTGATGAAATGGTGCCAAGGACATATGATTACCTAGTTAATGGAATCATCGAGTATGGTTCACCGGGATTTCTTTCAGAAGGTAGAATACAGTTATCTTGTGCTTTTGCTGATGCGCAAAAAATGGTTAAAAAATTCGACAAGCCCTTTATTTTGGGTTATGGTAAGAATGGCATAGCAGTCGCTCCATTTTCTGAGAGATCCAGATTCATTGATCCTCTTTCGTGTGTCGTAACCAAACATGGTGTATGGACCATATCTGATATTCATTCTATCAAACAAGGATTCTATGATGCGGATTTTCAATATGCCATAGCGTTTCATGTAAAATCATATGGAAGGTTTGAATCTGACTATATTACATGCATTACAAAACTTGAATGCGCGTTTGAGGATGCAGTAAAAATGTCCAAACATCATCATAAAAAGGAATCCATATGTGTAATGCTGGATGCACATAAAATAATAAGAGTACAACCACAAAATGGCAGTATGAATCGAGCGGCGGTCGAATCCATTATAATCGATCCTGAAAAATTCTTGAAAAACGATGTATTGTTAAAGGATGTCATTAGTAGTGCTGCAAAAAATGCATATGAGAAATTCCTCTCAGTTGAGAACATAAAATTCCAACATGACGGTTTTCTCTGAGAACACATTTGGTTGATTGATTATGAGAGTTTATGTACAATCAAGTTTTTGATTATATTTCTGGTTACTCCTCTAACATAATAATGGTTTTTCTATTTTTGAATAAATGATTATGCATAGGCTCTATTATTCAAAAACAAAAGATTGGATAATTTTACCCTAAACAAACAGGAATGACCGAATTGAAATATCTTGAAAATAACTCACAAACTTTTGATTGTCGCTACATATCCCAAATTTAATATGACACATGACGACGGAGGGAATTAATTATGTCACTTTTAACAAGTAAACCAATTCATGTAGAGTTGGAAATCACAGAGCATGTCGTACTTGCTAACGGTATGATATGCAGAAATGAAGATCATTCCAAATGTGACTGGAAAACAATATTCCAAGCAGGACTCTTAGCACTGTACCCTGAAATCAAAGTGTCAAATCCTGTAGCAGATGATAAGAAAATAAAATTTGAAATAAGTTATACCAACCGACCTGCAAGAAAAGTAGATGTTGCAGAAAAACTTGATCAGTTTTTTATATACAATCCGTTAATGGCAATAAGATCAGTTAGGATCAATTAATTTTTAACTTTTTTTAATACTCTAATAATCTCTGTTTCTAGTTCTGCAGCATCAGTTGCGGTTCCACCAACGCCTCAAGTGTGAAAATTCCTGAAATATGACACTCCAATACTGGGACTGCAGAACCTCATAATAATTACATATTGCCCTATTTGCAATTTCTGATTTGTTTAGGCTTGAGATATTGTCAGCTTGACCTCAATTCCCAATTGTTTTTATGCAAAAAATAACTAATAGAAACCACTTTATCTTTAAGTGATTTTTTTGATTTGTGGATTTTAAAAACAAGGTTGTATTAATTACTGGTGCATCATCAGGAATTGGTAAAGATACTGCAATAGAATTTGCAAAAAAAAGTGCTAACATTGTTTTAGTTTCAAGAACAAAAGAAAATCTTGAACAAGTTGCAGATGAATTAAAACAATTCAATGTATCTGTTCTAGTTTGCCAATGTGATGTATCTGAAAAAGATCAAGTAAAAGAAATGTCAAAAACAGTTTTAGAAAAATTTGATTCAGTAGATATTTTAGTAAATAATGCTGGTTTTGCAATTTATGGCTCTGTAACTGATCTTAGTATTGATGATATAGAATCACAAATGGAAACAAATTATTTTGGAATGATTTACTGTATCAAACATTTCCTTCCATCAATGTTAGATAACAAATCAGGACATATTGTTAATGTGGCATCAGTAGCTGCAAGTTTTGGTTTACCTGGAATTGCCCCATACTGTGCATCAAAATTTGCAATGTTGGGATTTTCAGAGGGTCTTAAACATGAATTAAAAAATACTGGAATTGGGATTACTGTTGTTAGTCCTATAATGGTTAGAACTAATTTCTTTGATCATCCTTCATTTGAAAAAATGCCAAAATTTTCTCCAACTTCACTTAGTTCTAAAACTGTAGCAAAAACAATCCTAAAAGCAGCAAATTCCCCTAGATTAGAAATCATTGTACCATCTGTAGTACGAGGTGCAGTATGGTTGAAAAACACATTCCCATATCTTATCAATCCAATTTTAGGAAAAGCGTTCAAAAAACAATTAGATTCTATGAAAAAAGATTAATTCTATTCTTCTAAATCTTTTTCTGCAGATTCATTTGAGCCTACTTCTAAGAGTTCTAGAGATTTTAATTCAAATTGATAAATTACTTTCATTTCTATTTCTTTTTCTTTTTCTAGAAATTCTGATACTTTTTTACTTAACGGTGCTTTATGTTGATCAAAAATAAATTCATAAACTTCTCCTTTTAATAAATCATCAATTTTGATATCTTTAACAACATCCATAGTTACAATATGTCGTCCATCTTCTACTGCATCATACAATTGAACATCTATTTTGTTGTCTTCATAATAGAATTCTAGGATATATCCTGATGATTTTATCTCTTCAGGTTTCTCAAATTTTGCATTTTGAATTTCATCAGTAACCCATTCTGGAATTTCATCTTCTTTCTTTTTTACCATGATGAACCTCTCTAATTTTCTGCTTTTTCTTTTTTACTTTTTGACCACCATTCTAGATAGTCATCATGTTTGTCATCACGTGTTCTTTCTCTTTGATTTAACTTGAATCTAATATCTGAAACTTCTTCTCTTGTTGCATATAATCCACATCGTTTACAAATGAAATGTCTTCTATTTTTTTCATCCATTTTCATGGGAATATCAATTTCATCAAATAATTTGAATAATGCATCTCTGCTTCTATCTTCTTCTTCTGGGAAATCCTCTACATACTTTGTTTCTATCTTCTTTTTCTCTCGTGATGTACATTCAGGACAGTTAGGCACTGTTGACTTGGCTTAATTTTTTCCATAAAAGCGTTCCCACAATCTCTATTGATCGATATTATCCGACACGCGGATTTTTTCATCATCCCTTGCGGTCCGTTCGCCCATCGAAATCCCGCGTGCCAGATGAGAAAAATCATCAAAATAATCTATTATCTCTTTTCTTCTAATATTTGGGCAGCAATTTTTGCTGAATTTTCTGCTCCACTAGGAACAAAATTCTTTGAAAACTCATTCAAATTATCTTGAAATTCTTCATAATTTTCCTTAATTTTGGATATACCTTTGGTCACTTGACTTGTTTTAATTGCTAATACGCCTAGGTTTTTCTCTTCTGCCCATTTGATATTGTTTGTATGTTCATCATAAATTGGAATTCCAATCACTGGTTTTGATTTCCCCCCCATGATTTCACCCATTACAGTGTGAGAACCATTCACAACAGCATATTTACACAAATTTAGAATTGTGTCTTTTTCTTGTTCTGAAAGAAAACCCATATCAATTTGTATCCAATCAATTTTTTTATCCAAAGCTTCTTTTACAGAATACCTTTTACCGTCTTTTCCTAACACTGTATCTATATTGGAATCATTTCTTGCATGTGATATTATTCTTTTTTCTTTTTTCATCTCATCTTGATGAAATACTTGTTCATATCTCTGACCAGTTCCATCATTAGTTGATTTATTTCCTGTCCTCATCCAATAACCAAATTCATTGTCTTGTACTAATTTTTCAAGATCTGAAATGTCCTCTTTTTTAATTTCTTTACTGTTTGTGAAATGCCCTACATAGATGACTTTTTCTTTTACTTCTTTGATAAAATTTAGATTATATTCACACATTGTATATGGTGGCGGTGAATCTGCCACAAGAATTTTTGATGCTTTACCAATTTGTTTTGCAATAAAAATTAATGATGGATAAAGATATGATCTTGAATTGTATAATTTTGGTCTAAACTGATTTGTTACAAACAAACTAGGTATGTTTCTATTTTTTGCTAGAATGTTTGAACCCATGTCACCGTCGTTAATTACAAGATCAAATTTTTCTTTATTGTAGAGTTTTCTTTCTTCTCGTAAATAACTTGTAATTTGTTTAACTAGTGATGGATTTTTTGAAATTGGTAATAATAAATTTAATAATGATTTTGAAACACTAGGACCAAATTTTCCATCAATTGGGGTTGGCATTAAAATTTCATGAATTTTTTCTTTTTGGTCAGGAAATTTTTTTAATAATTTTTCATAAACATGATCTTTGCTAGAAAAATGAACCTCGAATTTTTCTTTGATATGCTCTCCTAGAATGTCATTTAGTCTCATCATTCGAGAATAATGACCACTTCCCCATGGGTAGATGAATTCTCCTATTTTGAGCACAATATCAAACCAAATATGCTGTTTAAATTCTCAATGATTTTCAAGAGAGTCTAAAATATCATGAACATTGTTGGGGCCTATCTGAATATCAATAATTTTTTTTGATTTTAGTGCAGATTCAACTTCTTTTTTAAAAAAAGAAGGAATTTCACCAGTAGAGATTGAGACCATTTTTTCTAATTTCTTGATATTTCTTTCTAGGCCTATCTCTTTAGCTTCAATAAACAAGTTAGAGTCAACTCCAGCAAGTGGTAAAATTGGAATTTTCTTTTTTCCAAATACTATCTTTAATGAATTATCAATAAAGTCTGATGAATAAATTAATGGAGATAACGCTAATGACACACGAGTGTTAGAATATTGCAATAATATTTCTAATATTGAATTCACATAAATTAAATAATTTTTAATTCCATTTGGACTGATTTTAAGTTGTAAAAATTCAAGCTCAATTTTATCTTGCACTAATCGTGGAATAATTTGATTAATAATTTTTGCAAGATTCATTAATTCAGATTTTTGTCTATAACAAACTAGTATCTTTACATCATAACCTTGTTTAATTGTCTCAAAGCAAGAAACTGCTGAAATTTCATCATATACTGCACATATTGTTTTTTGATTTTGTGATTGATATGGAATGCCACCTTTACCATTATCTGAAAATATACAGATGTATGCATTATTTTTTGTGAGATACGTATACAATAACTTGTCATAATTTTCATCTGTTCCAGGATATGCTCCTAATTTTACTTTCTTTTCAATTATGTTTGATGTTGCTGCAATCTCCACATCTTTAACTACAAATCCTTTTGAAATCCCTTCTACTTTTACAAGAAATTTTTCTCCCTTTAAGAGTAAATTACCACCAATAGATGTAATTTCAGAAATAATATTTTGAAAATCATTTTTAATTTTTCTTGCTATAGCTATTTTTTCAATTCCAAAAAGTAAATTTATTGCAGATGATGCAAATACAGGATCATTTGCATCAACAAGAATTACATCCCCATCACGCTTTACAGACTTGAATTTTTGATTTTTTATTTTAAGAATTTTTTTAATATTTAAAATTAATTGTGGAATTTTATTTTTTGAAAATATAGTTGGAAAAACTACAACGTATGATATTTCATCCATATTTTCTATTTTGAATTCTACTTGTTTATAATTTAGGATAATAATTCGGGTAATCAATATAAAACAAATAATCTATGTGAATATGTGACAAAATTTACACAAGAACAAGTAGATGAATTAAACTCAAAAATCAAAACTACACAAGAGGCATTAGAGTGGGTTTCTGAAAATCTTCATCCAAAAGTTGCAAAAGCATCAAGCTTTGGAGCTGAAGATGCAGTAGTTATGGATATTATGTTAAAAATTAATCCTAAATTTCGATTCTTTACCCTTGATACAGGACGATTACCACAAGAAACCTATGATATTATAGATATTGTTAGTAAAAAATATAATATTTCTATTGAAGTATTATTTCCAGATACAAAAGAAGTTGAAGATATGGTTCGCGATAAAGGAATGAATCTATTCTATGAAAGTATTGATAACAGAAAACTTTGTTGTGAAATTCGTAAGGTTCATCCAATGAACAAAATGTTGAGTGCTTTGGATGGTTGGATTACTGGATTAAGGCGTGATCAGACTACAAATAGAACTAATGTGACAATGTTTCAACTAGATCATGGGCATGGAGGAATCTTAAAAATAAATCCAATAGTTGATTGGACTTGGGATCAGATTCAGGAATATATTAAAAAAAATAATTTACCATACAACAGCCTGCTTGACAAAGGATTCCCAAGTATTGGTTGTGAGCCATGTACTAGAGCAATTAAACCTGGGGAAGATATTCGAGCAGGAAGATGGTGGTGGGAACAAGAAGGAAATAAAGAGTGTGGCCTTCATATAGACCCTTGATAGATTTTTATCATGTCAGAAACTGATTCAATTAAGCCACATGGTGGAATACTAGTTAACAGAATTAGTAAAATTGATTCTACAGGATTATTTTCTATTTCAATTAGTGAAGATGTTGCAAATGATGTTGAAAATATTGCAGATGGAATTTTTAGTCCTCTAGAGGGATTTTTGGGACAACAAGACTTTGAAAGTGTTGTATCACGTGGAAGATTAACTAATGATTTAGCCTGGACCATTCCAATTGTACTTGATGTTGATGAAGAAACTGCAACTAAAATGAAAGAAGCAAAAGATGTTTTATTAAAAAATCCAGATGGTATTGGAGTTGCAGTGTTACATGTTGAGGAAACATACTCTTTTGATAAAGAAAAAACAGCCCAAGGTGTCTACGGAACAAATCATTCAAAACATCCAGGTGTTGCATATACAATGTCAATGAAAGATTTCTTGGTTGGCGGTAAAATTGATTATATTCAAAGACCAAATGATACTGAAATTAGAAAAAATAGATTAACTCCAATTCAAACACGTAAAGCTTTTGCAAAAGCAGGATGGAAAACCATTTGCGCTTTCCAAACTAGAAATCCACCTCACGTGGCACATGAAATGTTACAAAAAACATCAATTACAACTCGTGATGGTGTGTTTGTAAATCCAGTAATTGGAAAGAAAAAATCTGGTGATTTTGTAGATGAAGTTATTGTAAAATGCTATGAAACCATGATAAAATCATACTATCCTGAAAATCGATGTCAATTAGGAACATTACACACTCAAATGAAGTATGCAGGTCCAAAGGAAGCAATACATCATGGAATAATGAGACAAAACTTTGGTTGTACTCATATTATCATTGGGCGTGATCATGCAGGTGTTGGAAAATTCTATGATCCAATGGCAGCACAAAAAATCTTTGATGATTATCCAGAGTTAGAAATTTCTCCAGTATTCTTCCCACCATTCTTCTATTGTAGAAAATGTCTTACATACACTACTCCAAAGGCATGTCCACATGATAATGATGTTAAAGAGCAAATTAGTGGAACTGCATTAAGAGAAATGATTCAAAATGGTCAGGCACCATCAGAATTCATTCTAAGACCAGAAGTAGCAAAAGCAATTTTGGATCATCCAAAACCATTTGTTGATTAGATTTTTATTCAATCAAATTTGTTCCAGCTTGTGAAATATCTCTTTGCAGCAATTTTACTCTTAGGATTTTTTGTATCACCAGCGTTTGCTCAAGAAGAAAAAAATCCATCATTAATTATTGACACATTAGAAATTCCTTCAGATGAATTTAACACAGTACTACGAGAATCACCAATTAGAGTTTTAGATGATGTTCATGCTGTTAGTTGGCAAGTAACAATTGATAACAATCTATTATATGCAAATCCTGAAGGAAATGCAGTTTTTAGAATTTATGATCAAGAGACACACGATGAATTTATTGAAGTTGGAATGGGACCAGAACCTGACAACAAGTTTTGGGTGGCTGTTCAAACACCAAAAGAGGGATACATTGTAGTTCATAGCGATTTGGATAGAGGATGGTATCCACAAGCCAAATCTATCATATCTTACACTGATAGAGCAGGACTAACTGTCAATAATGGGGCTAGAATTGTAGTCACAAATTTGGATATTGGTCAATTTGCTATTCACTCATACTCTGTTCATGGAATGGCAGGCTCTACTGATCCTCCAGCAGTGAGTTCTGGCAGTATGATTATAGAATTTCTATCAGGTGATCCTGCAAAGAACATATTTGCATTATACCCATTTGCCATGGCAGCAGGTATAGGAGTAATTGTTGGAATATTAGTTCTGACTAAGAAACGTTCTTAGATTTATAAAATTTACAACTTTTTTTAATCTGACATACATCACACATTGGTGAAATTGGTTTGCAAATATTCTGTCCATACATTACAAATGTATCATTAATGTCAATCCAAAATTTCTTTTTTATTTTTTTCATTAATTCTTGTTCTGTTTCTTCAGGATGTTTTGTTTCAACTAAACCTAATCTATTTGAAATTCTATGAACATGAATATCAACTGGAATTGCTGGTTTTTCAAATGCGTAAACTAGAACACAATTTGCAGTCTTTCTACCAACACCTGGTAACTGTACCAAAGTATCTAGGTCATCTGGGACTTTACCTTTGTATTTTTTATCAATAATTTTTGCGACTTTAATAATTCTTTTAGATTTTACATGAAAGAAACCAATTGATTTTATTATTTTTTCAACATCTTTGACTTTTGCATTTGATAGTTGTTTGGGATTTTTATATATTGAAAATAATTCTTTAACAGCTTTTGTTGTAGCTTCATCTTTAGTTCTTGCAGATAGTATGGTTCCAATTAAAATACTGAAAGGACCAGTTTCTGCATCATGAAGATCTCTTAGTGCAGTTATTCTTGGAGGTTTTACTGCATTCATTGTCTTTGTCATTCCAGCAAGTATTTTCTCCATTTCCAACTGGAAAATTACATACAAGTATTATAACTGTAATAACAAAAGTATACTATTGGAATTAACTAAAGATGAGGAATCTGCATTAAAAGGTGAACAAGGAGAAATTTTAGAGATGGCCTATAGGATTTTAGTTGCAACTGGTGAGGCTACTGATGCTGAAAAATTGATTCCAATAGAATGGGCTCATCTTTCAGGAGTAAATTACAATACGATTGGTAATGCAGGCGAAGAATTTCTATCAAGTATTAGTAAAAATGCACGAGTTAAAGTAAAAACTACTTTGAATCCAATGGGATTTGATATTGATAATGTAAAAAATTATGATTTAGATAAGAATTTTATCTCAAAACAACTTTCAATTAGAAATTCATATGAAACAATGGGAGTTATTCCTTCATTTTCATGTATTCCTTATGAAATATTTGATATTCCAAAAGATGGAACTCAAGTAGCATTTGCAGAAAGTAATGCTGCAATTCATACAAATTCATTTGATAATCTAAAGACTAACAAAGAAAGTGCATTTAGTGCACTAGCTAGTGCTATTGTTGGAAAAAGCCCATACTCATCATTAAGAAAAGAAGATTCTCCAAACATTACTATTAGAATGAAGGTGGATAATCCAAATGAATTGACATATGGAATGCTCGGATTTTTTGCAGGAAAAGTTGGTGATACATCTGTAAATATTTCTGGACTGGGAGAGATGGATAAACGACAAACTAAAGCAATGTGTGGCGGAATGGGAACATCTGGAACTTGTGCCAAATTTAATTTTGGAGAAGGTGAGTCTGATTGTGAAAAAATTGATTTTGATGAAAAAGAAATGCAAACAGTTCATGATGAACTAAACACAGCAGAAAAAGGTGACATTATCACACTTGGCAGTCCTCAATTGGGATTAGATGAAATATCTGATCTTACTGCTAAACTAAAGGGTCGTTCATTTCAGAAAAGATGTATGGTGTTTATGCCAAGAACTGTAAAGGAACAATCAACAAAAATCGGATATATTGCAGAGCTTGAACGTGCAGGATGTGAGATTCTAGCTGATTGTTGCACATGTTTGTCCCCATTAATTAGTAAAGATAGTGTTGATGCAGTCACAACTAATAGTATCAAAGGTGCATTTTATTTGAAAAATTCTAACGAAGTGGATGTTAATCTAAAGCCACTATTGCAAATAGTTGAAGATGAGACACGATGAAAATTCTAGTTTCAGGAAAAGCAGAAGGAATTGTTTTAAAGTCTAAATATCCAATTAATTTTCTAGGCACAGTTGATAAAAAAACTGGGATTATTAGTGATGAAAATCATGATTTATATCAAAAATCAATCAAAGATACAATTCTAGTTTTTCCATCTGGTGTTGGAAGTAGTGTTGGTGCGTATACAATTTATTCAATAAAGTCAAACGATACGGCACCTTTAGCAATGGTTTGTACAAAGGCTGATCTAACTGTTGCCACTGGATGTGCTCTTGCAAATATTCCAGTTATTATAATATCTGATAAAGAGTTTTCATCAATTAAGAATGGACAAAAAATAACTCTTGATACAGAATCAAATTTATTAATTTTGCAGAAATAAGTTTGTAAGTTGTTGTATTGGATAGTTAATTTTTAAAATTGTATAGATAAATTCTTGACTGTTTTAAAAAAATAAAAAACAAGAATTAATTTTAAAAAAAATAAAATCATTCTATCCTACGGTGATTGTCCATTTTACAGAAAGACTGTCTCCGGAACTAACTGTAATGCCTGTTGCAGCATTAAGTAGCTGTCTTGAGAACATGTCCCAATCAGTTGTAGCAGATGGTGTTCCTCCACATTTTCCATCTGAGCCTGGTGCAGCATAGTTAGCATTGAATATTCCTGAATCAATTACTGCTGTTGCATTGTTTGCATCAAATGTAAATGGCTCACTAGATGTGTCTAATGTGACAATACTAGTTGTACCTAAAGTGTCAAAACTTGCAGTTACATTTCTTCTTGCCATCTCGCCACCAGCTGTATTAGTTGCACAGTCTCCATTGGCATCACCTTGATCTCCGGAGTTAGTGGCATCAGCTAATGTTTGGTTTTGTACACCAACATTTGCACTACTACCGTTACCGATACCGATAAAGGTAAAAGCTGCTGAACTTGCTAAACAATCTCCTACTTGACCATTTGTATTAGTGAAGAGCTTTTGCGCTGCACAATCTTTTCCTGCTTCGACTACTATGTTATCATTTTGCATGTATGCTTTGACAGTTCCAAACTCATCGAGAACTCTGTATTCAACATGACCTAACATGCCTACACTTTCTTGAGTTTGTGGAGCAGCAGATACCATTAGTTGTGTAGCAGAAATTCCACCAAGACCTAATGTTAATACTGCAACTGCAAAAATACTTGCAAATAACACAATAGATGTGATTTTTTTCATTATGATAAACCAATAATTTACTATATTTAGGTAGCTTGGCAAAAAACCCCTAATTGATAGATCCGTTTTGGCACATTTTATGGTGACTTGAGGTTTATGGATTCGGTAAATTCAACACTAAGATTCCTTCCTTCTTTTACAGGAATTGTCTCATTATTTGAAAATTCCAATGAATTTACAACTGATGCAATAATAATTCCAATAACTATTGCTATAATTGCTCCAAAAATTATAGCTTTATTCATACATTATTTTTTCATTCATGTCTATAAATTTGACTAAATTATAAGCTATTTTTTTTATACTTGATCAAAATTTAATGAAATTAAATGCACCAAAATTTCCTCTTTCTCTGTCTTGTTTCTTTAACAATTTTTGCTTCTTTTGAAAATGCATTTGCAATATCAGAACCAATTTTAATTACTATATCTCCAAGTATGGAACATGTTATCTTTGATGGGAAATGGACAAATACTTTAGAATGGAAACAATCAAGTCATAATCAATATATTTTTGAAGATGATCAAATGACAATACATCTGAGAACAGCTCATTTTGGAGATTACATCTATGTTTTTGTTGATCCTATAAATGATTTAACACTTGACAAACAAAAAGATAAAGCAACAATTTGTTTTGATGGAAAAAATAATAAAAGTAAAATTTCTGATGTTGATGATTTTTGTTTTTCAGTTTTATTAGAAAATAATACAGGCTCTATTTTTCAGGGAAATCCAATAAATAAATTAGATTCATTTATACAAATTCCTAATCCTGATAATTTTGTTGCCATCAGTACTGTATCTGATGAAAATGATCGTTACACTACAACTCCACATCCAAGTTATGAATTCAAAATTCCAATTGAATTACTAAAACGTTCAGACAATTATGGATTTTATTTTTCAGTATATGATGCAAGTTTAGACAAATTTTATTCATGGCCCAAAAATTCAACAGGAGAAAATCCTTTTGATATTCCATCTCCATCTACATGGGGTGATATTATATCTCCTGACAAATCATTACCTGAATTGAATCTGCCAATTCTAATATTCACAATTGTGACTTTTACAATTATTCTAGTACAATCTAGAATGAAAATCAGTAACTCACGATATTTGTAAATAAATTTCTAAATTGAATCTACCGATATTATTTTTGTAAAGAAAGGTCTACTTAGGCATAAAATTTGTTATAAATTAATATTCATTTGTGTTTGGGTATGGATTAAATAAGATATGGTCCAATCTAACCCTCAAGTTTCAATAATTCTTCCTACATATAACGAATCTCAAAATATTGTAAATATTCTTAAATTAATTGGTGAAAATATTCCTAAAGGAATCCATACTGAAACAATAGTAGTTGATGATAATTCTCCTGATGGGACAGGCGAAATTGTTGATGACTATATTTCTAATATTAAAAAAATTGCAGAAAATACTATTGATATAATTCATAGAAAAACAAAGAATGGTCTTTCTTCTGCCATTTTAAATGGAATACAAAATGCAAAAGGAGAAACAATTCTGGTAATGGATTCAGATTTTTCACATCCCCCACAAATTATTCCAAAAATGATTGAATCTTTTAAACAGTATCAATGTGATCTTGTTGTAGCTTCACGATACATTACAGGAGGAAATATTCAAGGTTGGACAATTAAGAGAAAACTAATGAGTAAAATTGCAACACTTATTGCAAAAAAAGGGTTGCACGTAAAAACAAAGGATCCAATGTCTGGTTTTTTTGCTTTTAAAAAAAATATTATTAACGAATTAAATTTTGATACCCTAGGTTACAAATTTCTTTTAGAAGTTCTTGTAAAAACTAAAGGTATTAACATAAAAGAAATTCCATATACTTTTGAAAATAGAAAATCTGGTTCAAGTAAATTAGATAATTCTGTTATTATTGATTATTTTAAATCTGTATGGAAATTATACAAAAACGAAAAAATAAAAACAAGCAATGAGAAACGTAATTCAATTCGTTTCCTTTCAAAAGCTGCAAGATTTTTTACAGTTGGAGCTTCGGGATTTATTGTCAACTATGTGATTTCAACACTTTTTACATCTGGATTAACTGATTTTTGGTATATTCATGCAAATATTTTTGGAATAATTGCATCAATATCAACTAATTTTATTTTAAATAAAGTTTGGACATTTGAAGATAGAGACTTTACACGAAAGAAAACATTGTCTCAATTTGGAAAATTCAGCATTTTTAGTTCATTAGGTGCGTTAATTCAACTTGGAATGGTATTTTGGTTAGTAGATTATTATGACATTTCGTATCCGCTTGCATTAATTTCAGCTATTGCAACTGCAGCACTTAGTAATTTCATTTTAAACAAAAAACTTACTTTCAAAGAAAAACTTTGGAACTAAATTAAATTCTCAATTACTATTACACCCAAATTTTTTCTCACACGCGTAATATTTTTCCCAAAAATGGGAATTTAATTTTCATTTGTAATAAAAATTACAAATCTAAATCTAACTAGTGTTTAATCTAAACAATAACATAGGAATGAATATGACAATATTATTATGGAGATTGAGGCAGGATACCTTATAGGATCTTGTGATGATTCACTAGGCAAACATGGTATTAACCCGCATAAATTGATTAGATTGGAGTTTGGCCATAATCAAATATTCCAAAAACTCTAAATCGTTATAGAATTTTTACTTTAAAACTAATTATTGATTACAATTTAGCTCATTTTTGTATCGATCAATAGAATCAATATTGTGATAATAACAACATTAACAAAAATGATCTAATCAAAAAATCACTAAAAAACATAACAGAACCAACACAAGTAATCAAACACAAGAATTTAGCATAAAAAAGGCGATTGAGGAATTAGATAACAAAAAGAAATTTTAACCAGAAATTAGAAAACAAGCATTAAATGATTTTGAGGATCACATGCAGAATAAAAACTGTATTCCAGGTAATTGTACCATATGTGACAAAAAATACAAAATACAAAATATTGCCAAAAATCAACAAGAAGAAAAAGACAAGGAATTACTCGATAAAGCATACAAACAATTCAAACAAAAAGAAAACAGTATTTATCAAACTGGCATAATAAATGGAATTAATGGCATGAATCAAAACAAAGACAGAAAACCAAAAGGTGTTTATGATTTTGTTATTGAAAAAACACTAAATCCGCAAATTAGATAACATTCTATTTCTTGATTTTTTGTATTTTTTAATTTCACTCTTGATTCTTTTTTTAGAATAACCTAAATTTTTTAAAAGTATTATCAATGCCATAATATCATAATTTTGATTTGGTGTACCTTCCATGATTTTATGATATACTGCACTAGAATCTATCTGGCCAATACTAGAAAAATCACTCATAAAAGACTTAAAACAAAATGATATTAATTATTTTTGGCGAAAGAAAAGGTATGTGAATGATGAGGGGTTAAAACCTCATCTCACAAACCATTTTAAAAAAACGCTCGTCTAAACATAATACCTGCAACAATAATCCAAATTATAACATAATCTGCAATTCCATCTTTTACATTTGTTTTCTTTCTTTTTCTATGATAGAAAAATGTTGGAACTCCCCATAAAATCAACATTTCAATACTCCATCCAAAAAAATCAGGCCCTAGTCCACGACTTGTTCCTAATCCATACAAAATCACCACAGCAAACAAAAGCTCACTAAGAAAAAAAGGAATAACAAAAATCATCCAAGTTTTATTTTTAATTTTAACCAAATCGATTATCATTTTGAATAAATTAACTTCATACTTTAATCAATAATTTGAATTTAATTTTAAATTGTAATTACGATTCCATTTGATTATTTCACCCATAATTACACCCCATAAAATCAGACTAGAAGATGTAAAAACAATGAAACCAATTACAATTAAAATATTCCATAAAATATCCCATACACTACCTACAAAAGCTACTTGACCAAAAGGACTAATGGCATAACCTAGAATACTTGATACATACATGATAGTTGATAGTAATAACCATGTTCTAAATTTCTTGAATTTTATAGCATAATAAATTCCAAAAATATTCCAACAGGTAAGACCAATCATAATTCTACTAATCGGTTTTTCTTCTTTTAGATTTTTCATACCTCATTAATTATAGCTCAAAAATATGAAGTTATCGATAGTTTTTTTTGATTTAAAGGAAATTGCACAATTCAAACAAAAAAATGGTTCAGATTGACATAAACGGTATGATCAATGATTCAGTATCAAAAGTCATCGGGAATTATGAAATTAGAAAATTTCAATTGAAATTAAAAAAAAGACCTGGTGATTTAGGTTTCATAAGCCGTAGTGCAGAACCAAAAAAATTAAGTTTGTGATTTTTGGAAGTGTATTTTCGGTTTTGGAAGTCTGTAAAATATACTACCATATTTTGAGATCTCAAATTCTAATTTCCTTTAATTGTGAATGGTTCAGACCATAGATATCTGTCTGTGTTACCTCCCATAGAGAATGATCCACCGCCTGATTGATGTAAGTAACTAATTCTATGCGTACCAGCTGTAAAATCACCTGTTATTTCAAAACTAGTTTTAATCATCCCGTTATGTATGTCACATTCAACACCTTTGCCATTAATTGAAGTATCACTACTAGTGTGATGATAATATTTGCCAAATTCAGGAACATACTCATAATACTCTTCTATAATTTCAAAGTCACTTTCATTGAATTTATTTTCATTGTAAGGATAACTTCTCTGACATCCACCAACGTTGTCTATTGATTTTCTTGTATTTTCTGGAGTAAATACTTTAATGTTAATATTTTCTCTATTTGGATAAGCAACAGTTCCATTAATCAGTTGTTTTGTAAGCGGTTCCATGACTTTTCCAGTTACATAAACAGTATCTCCTAGACGGTAAACTATCTTATCTGTAGTAATATGTGGTGAACTTATGGAATTTCCATACTTATCATATTGGTTTTCAGATTCTAAATTCCCATTCTCGTGATAATAAGATTCAGATTTTATCTTACCGTTGTCATGATATTGTGATTTAGATTCTAAATCCCCATTCTCGTAATAATATTCGTTAAATATTGTATTTCCCTTCACATCAGCTAGAAGTTTAAATTCTAAATTCCCATTCTCGTAATAACCTAATCGAGATTTGAATATTTGATTCTCATTGTATTGAACTTCACGTTCTAAATTTCCATTCTCATAATATCGAATTTCAGATTTGTGATCTCCGTTATCATAATGGATGTTTTCTTCTTTTAAATTTCCATTCTCGTGATAATCATGGTCAAACGTTACATGACCATTCTCATCACGTCTAATTTCAGATTCTAAATCACCATTCTCGTAATAATCAAAACTGTGTTTGAAATTTCCATTCTCGTGATAATTTGTTGTAGATCTTGGATTACCATTTTCATAATAACCAAACTCTGTTTTTATTTCCCCACTATCATAATATTGAATTTCTCTTTGTAACTGCCCACTGTCATAATATTCCTTTAATGGTTCTGATGTTGGTTTAGTTTCTGGTTCTGCAGTAGGTTCAGGAGTTGGTTCTACTTTCTGCATATTTTCAATATTTTTTCTTAATTGTGAATTTTCATTCTCTAGTAATATGATCTCATTCTCTAATGTTTCAAATCTGTCATACGCCCATTGCTTGTATTCTTCCATGTATTGTTTGTAAGATTCAACATATTCTTTCCATACTTGTAAAATATCATTATCTGTTTGTGCATATGCTGATCCTTCACTTATTGCAGTAATTGAGATTAATGTTAAAATTGATAGAATTATTTTATTCATTAAATTTCAAGTAATTAGTCATTTTATAATAATTACTATCCATTCCAATTAACATTATTTGATATACATTGTATATCATTTAGAAAAAGTGAATATTTCAACACCTGAACCTACTGCATCTGAACCTACTGCATCTGAACCTATTGCACCTGACCCAGTACAAGAACCAACACCTGAACCTACTGCACCTGAACCAATAGATAATGATGATATTTTCACAAAGTTTTACAGATTGATAACGTCATTATTTGATTGATTAATGATATACATTGTATATCAAATCAATCAGGATAACACTTGAAAATTATTAAGAAAAAGAACGAGTGAATCAATCAAGGTAAA
>JARPSM010000008.1 GCA_029782475.1 Nitrososphaerota archaeon | reverse complement strand
TAACTGCGGGTTCGCCTAATAAATGGATGAAGATGGTACTGAGGGAGAACCTCGAATGGATACGTGTCCGAAATCCTGCTAGTCACTGGCGTTTAGATGTTTCTCTAGCGTGAGCTGTATTCAATGCAAGGAAAATGTGACAAATAGTTATAAAGAATTCACATGGATACAATTTTAACAAGATAGATTGGTCTATCTGCCTTGTCTTCATAGATGAATTCAGACAGTTGAACATTTTTGATTTTTTTCTCACTAAAAAAGTGAATATACGCACGATTATCAGCCGTAAGTAACTCACAATTGTTATCTTTACAAAAAGTTGCCAATGTCTCATCATAGTCTCTTTGTTTCAAATCAACTCCAACAACAAATATTTTATCATAATTTTCTAGATATTTTTTAGAATCTTCATTTACTAACCATTTACAATTTTGATCAATTAGTACATTTTTCATTTTTTATTCTCTAATTCTTGTATTTTTAATTCGAGTTCCTTTATTTTTTTTGTCAATTCTATATTTCATCTCTAAGAGAATCTCTTTCTCTAGTGAGTATTTCATTAAGATCCATAGGTTTGTTGTACAAATTATCAACTTAAGTGTATCGGGATCATAAATACAAAATTACCATCAAGTACTTATTTTCAACCACATCACAGAATACAGTGGATGTAAAAAAAGAAGATACATCAGAAGAATCTAAAAAAAACCATATAGAATATTACAAATCACTTACAAAAGTAATCTCAGACATTCAGAAAGAAAAAGAGCAAGAAGGTGAACCAGCAATTAAAAGTCATTTAGATAATAGAATAGATGCAATGCAAAAAGACAAGCAAAGAATTAGAGACATGTTTCCAGATATCAAAGAGGAGGATTGGGATGGTTACACCAACTGAGAAAAATCACAACAAGCATTTAGATATGCTTCATGACTACAAAATCCATCTTGTAAAATACATTGAAATGTTGGAAAGAATGGACAAGCAGTCAGAATTTGCAAAAGAATGGAATCAATCCACAATTGAGGAACGAAAAAAAGAAATCCAAGTAATCGATAAAATTTTAAAAAATTTAATTCGATTTTAGGCTCGATTTTAGAGATAAATCATATAATGAATTGCAAAAAATATCAAGATGTTCGGAGGATACACCATCAAACCAAGCTAATTCTTTATCGACGTTAAATCCCTCAAAGGAATATTTTAAATTTAATTTTACATATTGAATTTCATCTTGTATTAGATTAGAGATTTTGTCTTGCATGTCAGTAGACAATTTATAATCACATGTCATCAAGTCAATTTGTACAAGGTAATTTTTGTGGAGAGGATTTACTTTAGCCTTGATAAAAGGTCTATTTTCTTGTTGACAATCATGATAAAATTTATCATATTCAAACATTTTTGAATCACCAAAATATTTGCGAATAGTCATAATATCTAATAATCAGTGTTGTTAAAAAAGTCTAAAGACCAGCAGTTATTTTTTTAACTTTTGTGATTAATCTAAGTTTTGTACTAATTGGCATTTCAGGTTCCATTGTAAAATAAACAATGTTTCGTTTTGTGTAAATTACCATTTGAGATACCCTTTCTCTTTCTACGTGAACATATCTTACTTTACCAAGAGATTTATCAAATTCTTTCCTCATAGAACGTCTTTGAGCAACTTGTTTACAGAAATGTTCTTCTTCTTTTTGATTTTTTAAATTAGTTTTTCCTGTTTTCATAATGGCCTCACGAATTTTACCTTTAGGTTCAATTATTGCTGCAAACCTCATCTTTGTATCCAATTTGAGTATTTTTTGAACTATATCAAGCAAATCAGTTTTTTTGGCTGCCATTTCTAATTTAGAAAAATAAATTTGCTAAATATAAGCTATCAAGTATTTCAATAAAAGTAATTTCAAGCCAAAATTAAATTTATTCAAAATTGGCACGATTAGTTTCTAAATGATCATATGCTAAACTATTTTCAACATAATTCTTAGAATTTTACTGAAATTCTAGATTTTCGGCTAAGAGCAATCATAGAAATTATTGAAATTATAAGGATCATAACACCAATTGTTCCAAATTCAGGTACAACAGACGCACCCATGACAGTTAATAGTTCAGAGTCAACATCTACTGTAAGAAATACAATGTTAAGATCACCGTCTTTAACTTGTTCAAAATCAGATATTTTTTCACTATCAATCCAAATTACAAAATTTCCATCAATCAAGTCTGAAGGCAATCTCAATTCCAAATCATTATTATCAGATTGCGGTTCACCGAGTATTTCAAAAGTTATTGATTTTTGTTCAATATTGATCAGCGGTTTTCCAAGTAGTCGATTAAAATCATATTCAACATCAAAGAAGGTTTCACCATCACCGGTCATTTTTCCAACATTTGGAATTATAGAATATCCTGCAGTTACCATGATTGTTCCATCCATCCAAGGATGAAGTAAACAATAGTAATCAAAATGACCAGATTCAGTAAATTTATGTAAAAATGACTTTCCAGGTCCAAACAAATCACTATCAAAGATATCATCGGGGCCTTCTTCCACATTACCAGAAGTCACAGTATGTGCTGCAGTATCAGCATTTTTCCAAAGTATTGAATCACCAAGAGAAATTGCAACATCGCCAGTTGTAGAACCGTCTTTTTCACTTTGCCAGAAATATGCAGAGTTTGGACTTGCAGCACCAGTAGGAATATTCACATCATATGTGCTTTGAGCAAATACAGTAGAGGTCATCGGAATTATGAATAAAGCTGTTAATCCTAAAACAAGAAACTTGGCATCCATACAAGACGGAATTGGAATTTAATTAAAAGAGTTTACTCTGTTCATCAGAACGCACATTTTGTTGTTATTTATTAATCAGGAAAAATTACTTTCTATATGAAAATGGCTATAGCGATTACCATCATAGGTATCTCTATGTTCGTATTTGGACTAATAGTATTCTATTCAATTGAATTAGGACAGACAGATCCAGTTTTGAGATTCTTGAAAAACACAGGTACATTTGTAGGCATCAGTGGGATGGGGGTTGGCCTAGCAGGAATTTTATTATATTTAATTAACAAAAATGAACCAACACTCAAAGAGTATTCAGAATCTTAATCGTCATATAAAATTTCATCATCATTTCTAATAATTTGTAATCGGGAAAAAATCTAAGATAAAAAAAGAAACTAAATTATAATAACACATGCAAGTCTCAAGAATAAATGGCTGAGAAAGTTTGGTTGGGAGGCATATATCTCAAAGACGAAGGAGGTTATGAAATAATTCTCAAATCACTGAATCATTATAAAAACAGATTAAAAACACTCAGCCAAAGTCCAGAGGTAAAAGATGCCGGCGGAACATTTGGTTCAATTTTAAACCAACAAGCAAGAAAAACAGTTCCCAAAATTAATGAAGTTATTGAAAAAATTCAAACAGGTCTTCAAGATGTGCAAATTTTGAAAAAAATAGAAGAAGAAAAACAATTTTTAGAAAAAGCCCTAACATGCTATGAATCAGATATTCATAAAGCTGAAGATCAAGGAAATGAATACCATGTAAAATTAGTCGGAGACATGGTTCAAGGAAGAAAAGATCTCAAGACCATTAAAACAGCATTAAATAAAATTAATAATTTTTTAGATTAATCTTACAATCCTTGCAAATACCAATCAAAATAAGGTAACAGTGCCTTGCATTGGTTCTTTTTCTCTTGATCATCTTTAGAATCATGGATTTTTTGAATTTTACCTTGTAAATATTCTGAAATCAATGAGCTTTTGAAATGAGGTTTTATTTGATTTAATATATCAATAATTGTTTCAGGTGTTGCTTTTTCAAAATCTTCTGAAATTATTTTTATTTGATCTTCTAATGACATAAAATTAACCAGACATCCCCATTATTATTTTATAGAGTTGAGTAAATCATCATCATCCCAAGTTAAACGAAACTTTCCAGTAACACGAAACATATTGATTTTTCCACCTTCCTTGAAAAGAAGCTTGTATGATTTATGAGAAGTATCCTCAATCTCCAAATTAAGATTATTTTTTGTAGATTCAAAAACTATAGGATTATTAGAAATTTGTTTCCAATCAGGTTCATCAAAATCCATGTAAAATTTTGTATAAAGTAAACCCATATTCCATGTAAAAGAGACCTGAATAAATAACTAGATGAAATCCTATATATCCAATGAGGCAGTAGGGAGAAAAAATCCAATATTGCTCACTATTGTAGGGAAAACGATATTCTATTGTACGAAAATTAGTTCGCACTAATTTTAAGAGGTCTCCCGGAGAATATTTGAGGCTGTACCGATCAAGAATACCAATGGTAAAAATACTAACACAACGGCAAATAGAATATGCGATGGAATAGGTATGTATCAACGTCTACGCCTAGATTAATTTAATTATTAAGCAAACTAGGCTCAAATCAGCATCTTTGCTTGATACATACTGGAATAGTGCGTAGCAGGCAGGAAAATCATGCGCATTGCCTTAGAACTTCTGTAACTCCAGATGCATCCAGCAGTTGTATGCAGAATTTCAAAAAACAGGAACGTCACACATTACCTGCAAGCCGGGGGCGCAAGAGAACAACTCCGTCCCCGGAACAAAAAGAGGCAGTCCTAACCCAACATCACAAATACTCGTTAGGAGTCCTGAGTACGGCAAGGAAGCTAAGAAAAAGTTTCGTTAATCTAGCTACGCCCAATATACAATATCATGAAGGATAACAATCTGGTTGTTCCCAGCAAAAGGTTACCATTTTACTAAACAAGGGCAATGCCAGGAAACTGAAAAGTCTGGCTGCAAGAAAGAAGGAGATTGAGGTATCTAAGATGGCAGATGCGATACTGTCCGGTTACCTGAAAAGACGGTAAGAATTAAGCGTAAAAATATTTTTTGGTAAACCAAAACATTGAAAACACATAATTAAATGCAATTTTAATTAAAAAATATGGCAGCATGCTGTATTTGTAAACTTGTTCCTGGAACTCTAAAAATCACTGATGGAAATCCAAAATACAAGGGAAAACCAATTTGTAAAGAATGTGCAGGATATCGTAAATTACTCAAAGAAACTAAGTAGATTCTTCAGATTTTGTTTTATTTTTAGCTGCCCAATCTTCGTACATTTTGATCAACTCATCTACATCTTTACCTTCTTCAGAATAAGTCACAATAACCCCGAATGTTCCTTTAGTGTCGTGTCCTCTTGCAAAATATCCCCAAAAAGAGTCTGGTAATTTTGCAAAACTACTAGAATCATGTGATACTCCAATCAAATTATTCCCAATTACTTCTACAACTTTTTTTGCATCTTTTTGTTCAATCATTACTAATTGACGCCTTTTCTTCTTTTTAATTTCTCACCGTTTAGTTTGGTGTTATTATTGAAATCTTCTAATTTCTTATCTATTCCTTCTCTTTCTTCTTTAGTTACTTCTCGAATTATAACATCTTCACCATCTGCAAAATTATTACATTTTTCACATATCCATAATGGGGCTTTATCTTTAGCAAAGACTATTGGTAATCTTCTTTCATTGCATTGTTTACAAAATAATGTCATCTTATCACACACTCTATGGGCTAAGCCTATCTGGATCTCGTGGATACAAAACAACTTCACGAACATTATCAATTCCAATTAAAGTGCTCATCAATCTATCTAATCCCATTCCCCATCCTGAATGTGGTGGCATTCCCCAATCAAATGTTTTGAGATGATCTGTGAACTGATTAGGATCTAATCCTTGCTCTTCTAGTCTCTCTTTGAGCATTTCTGGATTGTGGAGTCTTGTTCCTCCTGAGGATAATTCTAAAAATCCATACTGTAAATCAAAAGAGCGTGAAAGTGTTGCATCTTCGTCTTTCTCTCTAATGTAGAATGGTTTTAATTTCATTGGCCAGTCAGTTAAAAAGAAAAATCCTGGGTGGTTCTCTCCAATAATTCTAAGATGTGAATCAAGTAAATCGTCTCCAAATTCTACTTTTTCTCCTACTTTTTTCAATTCTTCTATACATTGTGTGTATGTTATTTTCTCAAATGGTGTTGAAGGAATTTCTATTGTATGTCCAATTGCTTCTTGCTCTGTTTTACAATTTTCTGAAATATCTTTGTAAACTGATATAACAAGTGATTCTAAAACCTTCATGACATCTTCATAGTCCATGAATGCGGCTTCAATGTCGATACTGGTAAATTCAGTCAAATGTCTGCCTGTGTGAGAATTTTCTGCTCTGTAAAAGTTTGAAATCTCAAATACTCGTTCTAGACCAATTGTCATTTGTTCTTTGTATAATTGTGGGCTTTGAGCAAGATATGCTGTTTTTCCAAAATAGTCCAATGAAAACAAGTCTGCACCTCCTTCACTTGCACTACCAATAATTTTTGGTGTTGTAATCTCTATGAATTTTTTATCTACAAGGGTTTTTCTTAATGATTGTAATACGTGATGTCGTAATTTGAAAATTGAAGCTGTTTTTTGATTTCTCATATCTAGTGCTCTGTGATTTAGTCTAGTGTCGATGTTACTTTCTACTCTACCAATTGGATCTACTGGTAAAGGATGAATTGCTTTTCCTAAAACTTTAATTTCATCTGCTTTAACTTCAAATGCAAAATCACGAGCTTTAGTTTCTTGAACTATTCCTCTAATGCTGACAACACTTTGACGGTTAATTTCTCCGAGATTATCATTTAGTTCTCCTTTGACAATAACTTGGGATATTCCTGAAACATCACGAAGAGTAACAAATGACATCTTTCCTAATTTTCTAAGATCTTCAATCCATCCTCCTAGGATTACCTCTTTTCCAATCAAATCTTGATTTAATTCAGCAATATCGTGAGTTTTCACAAAAACCATGACTATCTTTTATCCTCAAATTCTATCTCAATGTCAAGGTTTCGGGCATTTTTGACTATCTGTATGACTTTTTCAGTATCAATTGGAAATTTATGTGTCCATTTGCCTGAAACTACTGCTTTAGTTTTTTGAATCCCTCCTGGTGCCCAGACTGCATTTATTGATAGAATTTTAGTTGGAAAGAACATATCTTCTATGAAGCGCTTGTCTGTTTCATCTGCCTCCACTAGCCAAATTTTCCCTTTAAACTGGTCTTGTAGTGTTCTATACAATGTCCTACTTTGTCTAATTAACATGATGTTATTTTTGGCTAAAGATAATACAAAATTCCCATCAAATTCTTTACAAGAATATAGTGTAAAATTTTCAATTTCTTTATTTGATTTTGCAATTTTTGCAAGATTCATCGATGCTTCTACATCAGCTTTTGTCAATTTACCTGATTCAACTTTACTGTCACATTGAGGACAAAGAACGGAATTTTTTGCATCAAAGCCACAGATTGGTAATTTCATTTAAATCGACTTTTTAATTCTGATGATGTTGTTTATATCCCTTAGTGTAAAATAATATTCTAGTTTGGATCTAAGAGAACAATGACATTCCTATCTGTTGATGGATTATCCTCAAAATATTCTTCATCTAAAGGACGACCTGTTTATGCTGTAGATGATGTAGATTTTGAATTAAATGATGGTGAATCTATGGGGATTGCCGGTGAGAGTGCATGTGGAAAAAGTACCTTGGGTTTATCATTAATTCGAATGCTTTCAGAAGGAATCTCTGATGGGAAAATCACTTTTGATGGCGTTTCTATTTTAGATATGTCCGAATCTAAATTTGATGATGAATACAGGTGGAAGAAAATCTCTATGATTTTTCAGGGTGCAATGAATTCTTTGGATCCTGTATTTACAATTAATGAACAGTTTGTAGAAATTTTAAAGACTCATTCCTTTAATGATGATTCACAGAAAATAATTTCAGATGCAATGAAATCTGTATCCCTTGATGAACATGTTCTAAAAAAATATCCTCATGAATTAAGTGGTGGAATGAAACAAAGAGTTATCATTGCAATGGCATTATTACTTAAACCAAAATTTGTAATTGCAGATGAACCCACAACGGCATTAGATGTTTTAATTCAAGCACAAATAATCAATTTATTAAAATCTCTAAAAAAAGAAGGCATGTCTTTTATGTTAATCACGCATGATTTGGCAGTTTTATCTGAAATTGCTGATAAAATTGGTATCATGTACGGGGGACAAATGGTGGAATTTGGTTCTTCAAAACAAATTTACAAAAATCCAAAACACCCCTATACTCAGGGACTTTTAGAATCCATCCCTACTTTGAAAGGAGACATTCCAAAATACATCAAAGGGATCCCGCCAAGCTTACTTGATGCCCCAACACAATGTAGATTTATTGAAAGATGTCCTTTAGCTATAGAAAAATGCAAAGAACTCCCTCCTAAATTTAAAACTGAAACTGGTTATGTTCGATGTTGGTTGTATGAAGATGAAAAATAAATTTATTTTTTATTGAGGTATTCTTTATCGATTTTTTTCAAGTATATTTCTTGTATCTGGGCAATTTCTCTCCCAGTTGTGTTTCTACTGATCATTTTAGCATATTGGACTAGATCTTGATTTTTTTGAGTTTTTTCAAACTCTTCAATTTTTTTAAATGATTCTTGTTCAAATTTCATAATTTCTCTTAACTCTTTACTGATTTCTATAGCTTTCATCTCTTCATAGTTTTTGGAATTTGATTTTCTAAAATTAATCTCATCAATTAGTTTTTGAACTTTATCTGGTTCATCCATATTTTTTAAAAATCTTTCAAATATTTTAATTTTGTATTTCTTTTTTATGCTCTAGTATGTGTTTTAATCCGTCTGTCATACTAAGTGAGTCAAAGTCAATTTCACAGTATGGGCATTTCATGTGTTAGGAATATTTTTTCACAATTGGCAAACATGAATCGATAATTCTTAACACTTCTGATCTAATTACTTTTTTATCAATTGATATCCAAACTCTTGATTTTTTAATTGCAAATGAGATTGTTTGTACTTTCTTTCTTTCTTCCCAGACAAATTCAATCTCTCCTAGGTTTTTGTCAAAAAACCCTTCTAAATCTGTCTTCATTGCAATATGTGAAAATTGATACTGTGTATTTTTTTCATTTAATAATGGAACTAAATCTGGTCTTCGTTTGTATGCTAAAAGTTCCCCACTCTCACCAATTACACCTACAAATCTCATAAATGGACTGATTGTGGCAATTGTATCACAAATAGTCTCATAATCTTTTTTTGACAAGTGATAGAGTTCTAACAAGATGATATTTTAATGAATTGCAAGCTTTACATTCTAGATTTAATTAAATACGGCCTGAAAACAGTCTGATTTGTGGATTTTATTGACATCTTTCCGTTTGCACCTGATGTTGGATATACTCTTTTAGCTTTAGTTAACTTTTTTGGCTCTCTAGTTCCCTTTGTTCCATTACCTGGATTCTTACTTCTTGCTACAATGTCTGTGGGTAATCAATATGATCTACATATTTTGGCATTAGTATCTGCAGTAACTGCAACTGTTGCAAAACAAATTATTTTCTATATTAGTTCTAGAGGAAGAAGGATGATTCATGAAAAAACTCGAAAGAGAATGCGCCCCTTTGAAAGATTAATTAAAAAATATGGTGCAGCAGCTGCATTCTTTGCTGCGGCAACTCCGATTCCTGATGATTTAGTATATGTTCCATTAGGATTGGCAAAATATGATCCAAAGCGATTCTTTATTGCAACTCTTACTGGAAAAATCGTTCTAAGTTATTCTATTGTATTTATTTCTCATTACTTGGGATTATCCTTGGTGGAGCCATTCATTGAAAACATTGATGATGCCACTCCGATATACATTGGAATTATTATTTTTGCAGTAATGATGACTGTAGTTATTGTGTTATTGTTGAGATTAGATTGGGCAAGAATTCTTGGAAAGTTTGCTCCATGGACATTGGATGAGAATAATGAAGATGAAAATAATAAAAATTAGATTTTAATCTTAAAATTCCATAACTTATCTACTGCCTTTGTAATTCCTATTCTTTGTGATGCAGTTATTTTTTCTGATTTAATTCCTTCAGTAATGTATAGTTTAGATTTTTTTGTTAAATCCAAACCATAATGTTCTTTGGTTATGTCCAATGCCTGTGCTAGTTTTGCTGGTCCATTGGTGAGATTTTTCAAATTTTGAATCCCTCGATTTTTTTGCATTATTTTGATTCCTTTTTCAGGCTCAATTGCACGAATAAGAACTGCTCCAGCTACTTTTTTAGGATTTTTTGCTACTATATTAAAACAAAAATGCATTCCATATGTAAAATAGACATATGCAAAGCCTACATCTCCAAACATTACCTTGTTTCTGTCTGTAATTTTTCTAAATGCATGACTTGCTGGATCATCCTTATGTCTATATGCTTCAGTTTCAGTAATTATTCCTGATATTTCGTTGTATCCTATTTTTCTAATTATTTTTTTTCCTAAAAGATTTTTTGCAACTGTAACCGTATCTTTTGAATAAAATTCTCTAGGGAGTATAGTCAATATCTATTTTCACTTTTTTATTATTTTTTAACTCTGTGATTAATTTAAATAATTTCACTATATCTTTTTTCAACACAGTAATTAATTTTTGATTGTAAATTGTTGCTGCTGGATGAATTGTCAAAAAATATAATTGGTTTTCTTTTCTAACTAGTTTTCCTCTAAATTTTGTAATTTCTGAGCCCCCTAATAGTGAATTAAACGCAGTATTTCCTAATACACAAATTATTTTTGGGTTGATGATTGCAATTTCTTGTTTTAGATATTCTTGACATGTTTCTCTTTCAATTGCAGTTGGAACTCTGTTTTTTGGAGGCCTGCATTTTGTGATATTTGTAATGTATACCTCTTCCCTTGAAATCCCTGCCCCTTCTAGTGCCATTGAAAGTTTTTTTCCTGCGATTCCAATAAACGGCTCACCTTTTTTATCTTCATTTTTTCCAGGTGCTTCCCCTACAAAAATTACATTTGAATGAAAATTTCCTTTACCTGGAACTGAATTAGTTCTAGTTTTGGAAAGATCACACTTTGTGCATTTGATAACATTTTGTTTAATGATTTCTAACTTTTGTCTCATTTCTAATTCACACTCTTTACTGTGGATGTTCCTCTGATTGTTGGTCCACCGTTTCCCATGATCATTGATTGCATTGGATCACCTTTACCACAATTAGTTATCGGTCTTACCGTGAAATCATTCCCACACGCGTCAATTGATTCAAAGAATTTAGGTGCTGTTCCCATAACGATTACATCTCTTAACAAATCAGTAATCTCTCCGTTTTCAATTCTTTGAGCGTACTGACATGATATGCTCCAATTGTATCGTTTCATGTCTATTGATGGGATTTTCATATTTGAGATGAGATATCCATGTTTGACATCTTTGATAATTTCATTCACATTTCTATCTCCATTACCGATACAGGTACATGCCATTCGTATCAGTGGCATGAATCGATAATTTGTTGCCCTCATGTTTCCTGTTGGGATGGAATCAAAATTAATGGCAGTCTCTCTATTTTGCATGTGATTTTTTAAAATTCCTTTCTCAACTAGAGTTGTTTTCTTTGTTTCAATCCCCTCATCATCAAATTGATACCATCCTAAACTTTCTTTTATTGTGGGATCATCAAACACGTTAAGATTTTCTGAACCTATTTTTCCCCCTAGTTTGTTTTTCCACCATGCTCCTCCTGCCCAAGCCATCTCCTTTCCTAACACTCTGTCTGCCTCTGATGGATGTCCAAGTATCTCATGTGTAAGCAATGATACAAAATCTGGATTCATTACTACTGTTGCATTTTCTTCTTTTACTGGCTTTGCAAGTGTCAACTGTGATGCTTTTAATGCAATATCTTTTGCACTTTGTTGGATTTTATTTTTATTTGTTAATTGCTCTAGCCCCCCTCTCCCACCTTCTGTAATGTTTACTGATTGAGTTATTCCTGAATCATGAGATGTTGCAATCATGTCAATAACTGTGTCTGTAAAATTTTGTAAAATTTCTGAACCTTCGGTATTTACAAAATATTTTGAATTAATTGTAAACCATGGATTTACAATAGATTTTATGATTTTTGGGGTATCTGAAATAATTTTATCGATCTCTAATCCTATCTTTATCATATCTTCTAATTCTGGTTTTTTAATTACCAAATAATTGACTTGAGATTTTTTTGCAAGATTAGGATATAGTTCTATCTTGTTTTTTTTGTTATTTTTACTGTTTTTTATTGAATTATCTATTGCATCTTTGATTTCTTCGAATGTTTTTGGATTTGTAATTGAGCAAAAATTCCATACGTTATCTTTGATGATTCTGATTCCAATTCCTTTGTCATCGTTAATCCTGACATATTCTACTGCATTTTTTTCTATTAGTGCTGACTTTTGTTCTTGTTGTTCTGCTCTGGCATCACAATATTGAACCCCTGACTGTTCTGCATATTTGACTGCTCTATCTGCAAGATCTTGTAATCTTGTATCCATACTGTACACAATTCTATGTGACTCGTAAATCTTATGCTATCTAACGGCTTGATATTGCAGGCATGGTAAAATAATACTCATCTTCAAAATCATAATCTGTACTAGATTTTTTGCGTAAAAATTCAAAATATTTGGTACAATTTTCATAAAATTGCTTATTTTTCTCATGTGATAGTTCCATATTTTGAATACAAAAATATCCATTTTGTTAAGAGTGTGAGGGATTTTAGTTCTGAAAGTTTGTTTTCTTTAAGCAGATTTTAGAGGAGTTTTGGTGTTATCTGATTCTTCTTTTGGGATTGTAAATGAGAATGTTGCACCCTGATTAGGAATACTGTGAACTGTAATTTTACCAAGATGGTTATCTATGATTCCTTTACAAATTGCTAATCCTAGTCCACTACCTCCTCTTTTTCTTGTAAGTGATACATCTACTTGGTAGAATTTTTTGAAAAGATCTTTTTGTTTATCATTTGGTATTCCAATTCCTGTATCTTTAACGGATATTTTTACTTCATTAGGATAATTTTCCATAATTACATCCATCTTACCTAGATTTGGCTCCATTGCAATGATGCTGTTTTTCATTAGATTTGTAATGACTTGCCCAATTCTTTCTGAATCATGATTTAAAATCATACTTTCTGCTTGAGATGTAATTTCAATTTTGTGAGATTCTGCTTCTGGTTTCATAGTTTCAATTGCTTTAGTTATGGTATTTTTGATATCTGTGTTTTGCTTTGTCATTCGTAATTGTCCTAAATCTAGTTTTTGTGCGTCAAGTAAGTCTGAAATAATTGATAACAATGTTTCAGAACTTGATTTGATGATGATGCTGATTCGTTCTTTTTGTTTATCTGTTAGTTTTCCTAAATGCTCATTTAACAAAATATTTGAATATCCTTGAATTGGAACTAGAGGTGTTTTTAATTCGTATGTGATCATTGCAAGAAATTCATCTTTTGCAACGTCTGTCTTTTTAGCTTCTTCTTCTTTCTCTTTAATGGTATTTGACATTATGTTGAAGTTTGCTACAAGTTGTCCTACCTCATCTGTACCTGAATATTCTATTTTCTCCCCGTACACTCCTACTTTTACTCTGGAGAGTGCTTTGGATATTGAATCTAGAGGTAATAGAGACTGTCTAATGACAAACAACACCAAAAAGAATACTGCAATATCTGCCACTAATAGAACTTGTACAATGATTTGTTCTTCTGATCCTTGAGAAGTTAATTCTGTATTCCATGCATTAAGAAGTTCATCAATATTGTAAAACAAAATATCTTTCTCACCACTCATTTCATTTTTTGCTGAATTGAATTCAGGTGCATCTTCATACCTATCAAAACCCTTTGATTTTAATGGTGTTTTAGAATCAATCAAGTCGTTAATTTGAGAAAGTAAATTAGGGTATTCGTTATCTAAGGAATTGATCTGAAATTTGTCAAAAATTGTAGCTGATACTAGTGTAATTATCAATGGCCAACTTGTCTCTCAAATTGAATCTGGGAGTGTTAGAAATTTTGAAATTATTATTCCTCAAGCTGTATTTGATGAGTTACAATCTCAGGCTTCCAAGAAAAAAGAACAAGGATTCATTGGTCTTAAGAAAATTCGAAAACTCAAATTACTATCTGGAAGTTTCGGGCTAAGTATTGCAGTTGGTGGGGTTCATCCTTCTTCAGATGATGTAAAACTTGCAAGTGGTGGGAGAATTGATTCTCTGATAGTAGATATGGCTAAAGAAAATAATGCCATATTGTATACCTCTGATCATGTTCAGCATTTAGTAGCTCAGGCAGAGGGCGTTGAAACAGTATTTTTAAAATCTGAAATAAAAAATGAACCTCTGGAATTTTTAAAATATTTTGATTCTGAAACAATGAGTATTCATCTTAAAGAGAATCAATATCCTTTGGCAAAAAAAGGAAAACCTGGCGCATTTGTATTGACAAAATTAAATGATGAATTTTTATCTAAATCTTATTTGGAAATGATTTCATCACAAATTTTGAATGTTGTAAACATGTATGATTCTAGTACTCTGGAAATATCTAAAACCGGTGCTTCGGTTGTTCAACATGAAGATTATAGAATTGCAATTACATATCCTCCTTTTTCAGAATCTTTTGAAATCACAATAGTTCATCCAATTGTGAAATTATCTCTTGATGATTATTCTATTTCTGAAAAATTAATGGAAAGGTTTTCTGATAGTGCAGAAGGTATTGTTATTTCTGGTGCACCTGGTTCTGGAAAAAGTACACTTGCATCAGGACTTGCAAACTTTTATCATAAAAAGGGGAAAATTGTAAAAACATTTGAGTCTCCAAGAGATTTACAAGTTGATTCAGGAGTAACTCAATACAGTAAACTGGATGAAAGTTTTGATAATTCTGCTGATATTTTATTACTTGTTAGACCTGATTATACAATTTTTGATGAAGTAAGACGAAGAGAAGATTTTGTTACCTTTGCTGATTTGAGATTAACTGGAGTTGGAATGGTTGGGGTTGTTCATGCAAATTCTCCATTAGATGCAATTCAGAGATTCATTGGAAAGATTGAGTTGGGAATTATTCCAAATGTTTTGGATACTGTAGTTTTTATAAAAGATGGTGAAATCAAAACAGTATATGATTTAGAATTAAAAGTAAAAGTCCCAACTGGTATGACTGAATCTGATTTGGCCAGACCTGTAATTGAAATTCGAAATTTTGAGAATGATGTTTTAGAACATGAAATTTACACCTTTGGTGAAGAAAATGTTATAGTTCCAGTAGGGAAAAAAGTTGATAAAATTGGAATAGAAAAACTTGCTGAGGATAAAATTAAAGAAACTTTTAGACAATATGATCCAAATGCAGAAGTTGAAATTTTATCTGATAATCGAGTTAAAGTTATGGTTAATGAGCAAAGTATTGCATCCATTATTGGTCGCGGAGGCTCAAACATTAATGAAATTGAAAAATTACTCAAAGTCCATATCGATGTTGTTGAAAAATCATCTGATGATATCTCACTAACATCTAATGATTTACCATTTAGTTTCTCTGAATCCAAAACTGCAATTCTACTTACTGTAAATAGAGATTTTACCTCAATGCATGCTGATATCTATGCCGATGAAAAATTTATTGCATCTGTTAGAATTGGGAAAAAAGGACAAATTAAAATTCCAAAACGTTCTGATGTGGCACGAATATTAATGGATTTTTCATCTTCACAAAACGATATCAAACTATATCTTAAAGATTTTTAAAATTATCAATAATTTTTGGATTTGCTTTTAGAAAAGTAATGAATTTTCTTAATTGTTTAATTGTTTTTGGATTTAGGTGATGTTCAATTCCTTCTGCATCTTGGTTGGCTGTTTCATACCCGACACCTAGAATCTCAAAAAACTCTAATAATATTCCGTGTTTCTGTCTTATTCCTTCTGCAACTTGCACTCCTTTATCTGTAAGATTAATTCCGTGGTATTTTTCATATTCTAAAAATCCATTCTCATCTAGTCTTTGAAGCATTTTGGTAACACTTGGTGCACTGACATTCATGTATCTTGAAATATCCAAAGTGGTGGCATATCCTTTCAACTCTACTAGTTCCCCGATAATTTCCAAATAATCCTCCATTCTTGAGCTTGAGCGCTTTCTCTCTAATGCATGGGCTGCTTTGATTGAATCTAGTCTTTTAGAATCCTTACTTTTCATGTATCTTTGTATCTAAATTAAATCTAGTATAATTGGGTGTCTTTTCGTTGATTTTAGCTACTCTTTGTTGACTTGAATGTGACATGAGTTGATCTTTGTTTCTTAACTAATTTCTTCTAAATCAAAGTTGGAATGGTTGATCCCTTAAAGGAACGTCTTGATAAATTGAAGAAATTCTCTGATTCTGCTAAACGTAGAGCAAATCTCTATTCTGAAGTTTCTGGGATGGATGATGGGCGTACTGCTCGCTCATTGGGGGCTTTGCAAAAAGCACCTGCACCGGGTAAAAAACTCCAAAAAATAGGATTTTTGATGTTATGGGTACCTGAACCAACTGGTGTTACATGTGCAATTGGTGGGCCAATGATTGTTGCTGGAAGATATTTAGAAAAAAAATACAATAGCTCAACTCTTCATGATATTGGACATCAGACAAAAAATAACATGTCGACAATCAGTGATTTTAAAAATTCAGTAATGTGATAATTTCTGTGATTACAACTTATTCATCTGCAAGTATTGCATTTACTTCCTTTCTATGTATAGTGCAATATGGTGGAGAGTTTTTACAATCTGGACAGTTTAGATATTTTCTAAAATTAAGCATAATGAAAGTTTGGTTTTTACTTTAAAGATCTTTAGTAGCAATTGTACGTGCTTGTTTTATTGGGATTTTATCTATGTATCTTATATCTGATGATACTTGGGAAATATACGCGGTTTATCTTGGATGTTTTTTGAATTTGATGACTAGATTCTAGACTCTTTTTGTATTATTTTTCAGTATTTGCTGTTATTTTTTTTAATTCAGACAGAATCAGAACTAGTATTTCTTTTTCACTTAGCTTCAAAAGTTCTACAGTTTCGTCTTCAGTGAATTTGATCTCTTCGTTTATTTTTTCATATGTTTTAAGATCAACCATGTATTGTAATGATATGGTCTTTGATTAAAACTTTCATTATCTTATGGGTAATAATTTCATTAAAATTCACAAAATAAAGATTGGATTCTAAATTTCAATACGCTTAAGGCTCTAATTCGTATAGAAATCCTATGACTGGTGAGAAGAAAATGAGAATTATCTGTAAATGGTGCAGTGTTTCAAATCCTTGCCATATTGTTAGTCAAGAAATTTCTGATCATCATGGGGCTTATGGAATAGATAGTATTATGATGGCTAAAATCAAAATCCACAAGCATTTCAAAGGAAAAAATTATTGTAAAGGATCAGATAGAACAATTGTTGTTCCCCTAAATAAAGTGGTAAAATACAATGAAAAAAACAAAGATTTGAGTTAAATGAGATGAAAAAAAAATTCTTGATTCTAATCCCGTTGGTACTTGCTAGCTTCATACATCTTGTTAATCCAGTTGGGTTTCCAGATGTTTTCTTTGATGAGGGAATTTACATGCGAAGAGCAATGAATATGATTGATACTGGAAATCCTCAAGAAAGTTATCTTTATGATCATCCTTATTTTGGTCAGATAATTCTTGCAGGCGTTTTACAGATAACAGATTATCCCCATAATGGTACTCTAACTGATCCTGAATCTCTTCAGAATCTCTACCTGATTCCTAGAATCTTCATGGGATTAGTTGCAATATTGAGTACTTTTCTTGTATATCAGATTGCAAAAGAAAAATTTGGTAACAATGTTGCATTACTATCATCTACATTATTTGCAGTAATGCCATATACTTGGATTTTGGATAGGATTTTACTTGATTCGATTCTTTTACCGTTTTTACTAACATCTATTCTACTTGCAATTCATTTTGCAAAATCTCCAGGTCGTATGTGGCTTGCACCTGTTTCTGGAATGATGTTGGGCTTGGCAATATTTACAAAAATTCCTGCATTTGTTTTCATCCCTCTTGTTATTTGGCTAATTTTTCAAAAAAGAAAAAAATTCCTCGACATGTTGATTTGGATAATCCCTGTCTTGTTAATTCCGATATTGTGGCCTGCAAATAGTTTAGTCTTGGATCAATTTGATATGTGGATTCAAGACGTCTTGTGGCAAAGTCAGAGAAGTAATAGTATTCTTGAAATAATTGGGTATTTTCTTGTAATTGATCCGGTACTTTTTGTAATTGGTATGGCTGGAATAATCTATTCTGCACTTACTAGAAACAAGTTTGTTTTGTTTTGGTTTGTACCCTTTATGGCATTTTTATCCTTAATTGGGTTTAAACAATATTTTCATTGGATATCGATACTTCCGATTATGTGCATTGCTGCAAGTATATGGCTACTAGATATGCCAAAGAAAATCAAATATCTTCAATCAAAAACAATTCATAGTGTAATCATTACATCGATTCTTGTTTTTGGTTTTTCAAGTACATTGCTCATTATTACAAATGATGTTTCATACAATCAATTTGAAGCATTATCCTACGTAATTGAAAATCAACAAGAACAAAGTACAATTCTGGCAAGCCCTGTATATTCTTGGATTCTTTATGATATTTTTGATATAGAAAATGTTCCATTAGATTATTCGATGGTGTTGTTTTACCCCATTGAAACACAAAATGTTACTGTCATTGCAGATCCTCATTTTATGCTTGATCAAAATAGAGGGGAAGACATTGTAAAATCATACAACACTACTGAATCCGTAAAATTCTTTGAAGGTAGAGCAAGTGAATTTGATACACAAATTTACCCTTATACGAATATGAAAGTAAATCAAGAGGGGTTTTTTATTGATATTAGAGAGGGGCAATGGGATGATCCATAGTCATAAAAAGTAAATTTTTTCACATTAAACGTTTTAATCCAAATTAGAAAGACAAATTGTATTGAGTGCTACAGAGATTTCAATAATTTTGCCAACTTATAATGAATCTAAAAATATTTGGAGTATTTTAGAACATATTCAAAAATCTATACCCAAAAATCTTAGAGCCGAAACTATAGTAATTGATGATAATTCCCCTGACAATACTGCAAAGATTGCTGAAGATTATTTTTATTCAATTAAAGAAAAAACCAGTCACACAATTAATGTCATTAAGAGAAAGGCAAAAGATGGATTAAGTTCTGCAATATTAAATGGGATTCAAGAGGCTTCTGGAAATACAATTGTAGTTATGGATAGTGATTTTTCCCACCCTCCGCATATTATTCCAAAATTACTTGAAACTCTAAAGCAGACTCAATGTGACATTGTTGTGGCATCTAGATATGTCAAAGGTGGTACAATTCAAGGATGGCCATTTAAGCGAAAATTAATGAGTACTGTGGCAACAAAAATTGCAAAAATTGGGTTGGGAGTTACACCTAATGATCCAATGTCTGGATTTTTTGCATTTAGAAAAAAAATTACAGACGGCGTAAAGTTTGATGCAATTGGATACAAAATGCTATTGGAATTGTTGGTAAAAACAAAGGGAGTAAAAATTGAGGAAATTCCATATACTTTTACAGATAGGGAGTTTGGTTCAAGTAAACTTGATTCATCTGTAATTTTTAATTATTGCAAATCTGTATGGAGGTTATACAAATATGGGCGAGAAGTGAGGCAAGATGAGAAAAGAACATCTGTAAGATTCCTTTCAAAAGCTGCACGATTTTTTACAGTTGGCGCATCTGGTTTGGGAATAAATTATTTAGCATCCATGTTGTTTACATTAAGTTCGGATGTATGGTATCTTCATGCAACTCTGATGGGAATAGTTTTTTCTATTACTAGTAATTTTATTTTAAACAAATATTGGACGTTTGAAGATGGGGATTTTTCTACCAAACGAACTTTAATTCAATATGCAAAATTTACTGGGTTTAGTTCAATTGGAGCCCTAGTCCAACTTGGAATGGTGTACTATCTTGTAGATGAGTTGAATATTTTATATCCGATTTCTTTGATATTGGCAGTTGGAACTGCAGCATTTAGTAACTTTGTACTAAATAAGAGATGGACTTTTAGAGAAAAAGTTTGGAGTTAAACTATCTATTATAATCATCTTCTAATCGTTTGATATCTAATTCATCAAAATCGCCAAAAGAAATTTCAAGGATTGTCATGTTTGTTGTTGCTTCTAATCTATGAATGGTAGTTTTTGAAATAAATAATTTGTCTCCTGGTGCTATCTTTGTTTTATCTGGATTCATGGCATATCCTTCTCCACTTAGAACATACCATTTCTCAGATCTATGTTCGTGAAATTGTAAACTGGTTCTATTACCTGCATTTATTGAAATTATCTTGACTGTAGTTTTTTCATTATCTGTTAATTTCTCAAAAAACCCCCACGGTTTTTCAATTTTCTTATCTAAATCGCTAATCTCCATCAAAAATTATGTTTTGTTTAATGTTATATTTCATTTGAAATGATTGAAAGATGATATACAATCTAACACATTTTAAGAGGAATGAAATCAATTAATTCATGACAACTCGTGCTCAGGCATTAATCCCAATCACAATTGCAGCCGTGATAATTGGAGTTATTGGACTGTTGACTCTTCCACAAGATAGTAAATTAGAATCAGTTGAATTTCCTCGTGGTACCATTTTGGTTGATGATGTTGCACTAGAAGTACAAATTGCAGATTCTGAGCCAAGACGTGTTCGTGGATTGATGTTTCAAGATCAATTGCCCTATGATCAAGGAATGATCTTTGTGTTTGCAGATCCTGGACTGTATTCTTTGTGGATGCTTAACATGCAATTCTCATTAGATATGATTTGGTTTGATCAAGGCGGTAACGTTGTACATATTGAAAAAAATGTCCCTCCATGCAAGACAGTGGTGGAAATAACTAGTTGTCAAAGTATAGTCCCAGACAATGAAGCATCATATGTCCTTGAAGTAACTGCTGGTTTTGTTGATCAAAATAACATTACGCGCGATTCAAAATTAACGATTATCTCAATATAACATTGCAAAACCTTATCTTTGAATAAAAAATCCATTTTTTATGAATAAGATGATTGTAATTCCTGTCTTGATGGGAATTGTACTTGTTGTTTCTGCTTTTCTTTTGTTATCAAATGATACATCTTCAACACCTGAATCTATATTGACATATGATGCGGGATTTACCTATTATGACATTGAAAAAATCCAAAATAATTTAGAAGAGCATAATATTTTCGTCTCTTCTCCTACGGCAATCACTGATCATACAATTAGTCAATACTGTACTTATTTTGAAAAGGGGCTTCCAAGAAGTGTAGACTATTGTACTACTACTGCAGTATTGGATTATGAGGGAACTACACTTGGGAATATTCACATTGGAGGGGACATCGAGTCTCCTATTCTAGCAATTGCTAACCTTGAAACTCCTTCTTTGGACTCCCATCAGGATGAAATTTTTACAGTATTTGAGGCTATGATAGAAACTCTTGTTTGTGACTGTTGGGATGGAGAAAAATCTGATGACTATCCTACAATTTCTACATGGATAGAGGGGGCTCAAACTTTTTACACTGATTCCAACAAGCGTGATATTAAATCTAAAATTGATGATTTAGCAGGTCATGAAATAGTTTTAGAAATAACTACAAAGGATAATTCTATTTTACAGACATTAATTATTCTAAAGTAGTTTAATTATATGATAGAAAATTCCTTGATTGACATTACAATGATTGATCAACTATGGCTAATTCCTTTGGGATTTGCAGCTGGACTTTTAGGTTCTATGATTGGTCTTGGTGGGGGCATTATTGTGGTTCCTGTATTGACCTTTTTGGGATTTCCTCCAACTGTTGCAGCTAGTAACAGTTTGTTTGCTGCATTAAGTAATGCTACTGCCTCTACAATTTCTTATTCAAAACAAAAACGAATAGAATATTCTTTAGGTTTAAAACTTGGATTACTTTCAATTCCTGGAACTATTTTGGGTGCAATAATATCTACTGATATTGCACCTGATATTTTTAAAATTTTATTTGGATTTGTATTGATTGCATCAGCTGTATACATATTTTTAAGAAAAAAAATCGAAACTAAAGAGAAAACCATCTCAAAACAGATGATTGTTTTTGCAATTGGTGCAAGTTTCTTTGCAGGGGTGATTTCTTCCTTCTTTGGCATTGGTGGTGGAATAATCTTTGTTCCGTTAATGGTTGTGGGGATGGGGATGGTAATGAAAAAAGCTGCCCCTACATCTCAAATGATTTTATTATTTGCTTCTTTATCTGGAGTAATAGTTCATAGTTTACTTGGACATCCTGATTTCCTTCAAGCAGGATTGTTATCAATTGGTTCTTTTATTGGTGGTTTAGTTGGTGCACGATTATCCATTGATATCAAAGAACGTTATTTACAAATTCTTGTTTCTGTTGTTATTCTAATTACATCTGTAAAATTATTCTTTGATTCATTTTCTGTAAACCTATTTTAGAATTTTAGGCTCGATATTTTGTTTTGTGCTTTTATACAAATTTTGTAATGTAAATTGTTCATTAGGTCTTATGACCTAAGGGCAGGAGAGACTAGTCGGCTCTTCTGTTATTTTCTAAAACAAAGTATGATTCCTACGTCTCTATTATATACAAAAATTACAAATTACTTTCATGACAATAATGTATATCCCAATAAGACCTGCAAGAAGAAATGATGACGAATTAGAAGATTAATTTTAAATTTTATCTAGGTGCTTCTTTTTTGATTCTGTAGATGTTGTTCTTTGATATAACGATGATTTCTTCATCTTGAGATACTCCTTCATAATCTACAAAAATTTTCCCAAATTCTTCATCAATATCTTTTATTTTTGAAACTGTAAATTTTAGTTTTAACACTTGATCTGTGTATAATGGCTTGAGAAATCTGGTGTTTCTATTTTCCCATTCTATATCTCCATCAGTTCCTAGAAAAATTATATCATTCCCATAAATTTGGTTTAGTCTTGTAAATTCTCCCTCCATTCTTGATAAGATAGCTCGCCCTGAAACTAGTTGCTGTTTACCTTTCCTTTTATCTTCCAAAAATGCGTTTCTTACTCTGGAAAATTTTAGATATTCTTCTAGTTCTTTATTTGAAATACTACATGTGGAATGAAATGTATCGTTTACTCTAAACTCTGAAAATATTCTCATTCTTATCTTGATTCATCAACACAAAAGACAATTTCTGCTGATGATGCTGCATTTTCTGATACTAGGAAATTAAATGCATCTGCAATTTTTTGATTGTTTGGCTCTGCACCTGCTACTGTTCCTGGAAATATTGTAAACATTCTGATTTTTGATTTTAGAACATCACTTAGTTCTTGATTGACAGTAGTTGTAAACGGTCTTAGTGCTCCTCTGAAAACTTCTACTTGTGCTCTTTGAGTGCCTGTAACTTTTCTGCCTATTGGTAAATCTGGGCCTATGATCATAATTGCACCTTTGGCATCTTTGTAAAGTCGTGGGTCTTTGCTTCCGCCTAGAACAAATTGTTCTAGTGCTCTTTGAGCAACAGTAGCTGGGGTTGAGATGAATTTTTCAGTTAATGCCTCCCATACGGACCTTGATACTTCGGTTAATTTTGGAATATCTGGAAGTTTTCCAGTTACATGAATTACACCTAAAATTTCTCCAATGTTTGTTTTTGCTGTGTTTAACCATCTTGCAACTTCTTCTGGATTTTTAATGTCTACTACATGTGAGTGGAATTTACTGCTGATGTATTCTTGAAGTTCAGTTGATGTTGTTTGTGATATAAAGCATGCAACTTTTCCTCCATTCTTCTCTACATGCTGTGCCAAAAACTCTACTCTCTCTGCATCTGTCTTCTCTGTTGCATCAATTGTGAATACAACTGCTTTTCCTGTAAAGTCTGGTTGATGGACTCCTGGTGTTGAAGTTCCAATATGTGGTTTAACTGGATAAAATACTCTGTCTCCTGGAATTACTTTACCGTTGATTATTTTTGCAATTTCATCATCACACAAATTGAGAACTGTTTCTGCAACTTGTCCTTGTGATAGAAATTCTTTGTTTGCAATCATGTGCGATGTATTGTTTTGAACCTTTTCTGCAATAGTTTGAATTTTGTTTAATAGATTCGTGAATGTCTCTGTAAGTTTTGAAATATCTTTTCCATTTGCTAGTTTTGTTGCAGCAGCTGCAATGCCATCTTTGATTACATTTTCATCTTCGCCTAACAGTAAAAGTAATTCCTTATTTGCTTCATCTACTTCAGTTGGAATTAAATCTTCAAATCCACTGACTCTCATAAATTCTGCAGCTGCTTTTGGATACACTGTTTTGTAAATTCTATCTGAATGAACTGGTCCTGGATTTGTTGCAATGGATATGATCCCTTTGTCTGTTAATTCCCATGACATTAATTCTGCTAATCTGTTTTTTGCTCCTTGTGCTGCAGTATATGGACTTCTAAATCTGTAAGGTCTTTGTTCTAATGGTTTTTCTTCTGTGAAGAATGTAGAAATGGTAATTATTTTTCCTCCTTCTTTCATTACTTTTAGTGCTTGAACTGAGCCCCAGAATGTTCCAGTTAAGTGAATTCCAATTGTACTTTTGAATTCATCAAGTGATGCATTTGCAAAACATGTAACAGGTCCTGAGACTCCTGCATTGTTAACTATGTAATCTATTGTTGAATTTTCATTTTTTAGTGTATCAAACATATTGTTCATTACTGCTTCATCTGCAACATCTATTCCTGAAAAAATTCTTACTGATGCATTAATGCCTTGGGGAATTTTCCCTTTTAGTTCTTTTGCTGCTGTTTCCAATGGTTCTTTTCTTCTTCCAAGAATTATGACGCTAGCTCCCTCTTCGATGAATTTTGTAGCAATGGCTTTGCCTATTCCAGTACCACTTCCTGTAATTAGGGCAATTTTATTTTGGAATTTAAGCATAGATAAACTGACAAAACTTTTGTGATATTTATTTTGATTGATCCCTACGGCTTTGTCCACTTTTGGGAATTTCAGAGATTTTTTTTCAAGGTATATTTTCCGGCATTTCACATCAAACTCGATGAATTAAAAGCCACATCCTGCCAAAGCACAAAGAATTCCTGGAATTCTTGCATTCTGTGCCATGGCTCACGCCAGTTGCGTCTCCTGTCAATTCCGCCTTTTCAGGGGCTGTGCCGTCAGATTGTGACTGATGACCCGCAGGGCAGCTGCAGCTGTCGCTGCAAGGCAGTCTTTGTATGCACCATTCCTCCAAACTGAGACTTGTGGAGCTGAATGCGGACTCGGCATTGCTGCGCTGGTGGTATGTTTTCTCAAAACGTTCCCGGTGTTTCTCATACTCTTGCAGCATTTCAGCCCTGCTGTTGAACCCTTTGTTCTCCATCTAGATACTGAAGCGAATTTATTCAAAGAAATATCAGATATTCTGAAAAAACATAAAGACATTTGCCAACATTGCAACTTGGATGCAGGTATGAAAGTATCAGTAATTCAATATGGGCAATCAATTGAGAAGATATCTAGGATCCAAATGTCGGCAAATATGTTATTACTACTGGTTCGGATTCGGAATATCCGTCTCTTGAATTCAGTAAATCCACGGTAAACGAGTTCTCACCATTGGCAAGTGTCAGTTCATAAGACCATGCCCCAAAACTGTCAGTAGTGGCAAGTCCCATTGCCTGTCCGTTGCGAAATATGCCAATGTTTGAATTTGCAGGCCCTGTGCCCTCTAGAGTAAGCCTGTAATAATCTACAGTTACAGGCAGAGTTGTAATTTCAAGCGGAATGTGGAATGTTGCAGGTGCCGGGGGCACTGATGTGGAATATGTTATTACTACTGGTTCGGATTTTATGTACCCGTTTCTTGGAGTCACCAGATCCACGATAAACGAGTTCTCACCCTCAACAAGTGTCACTGTTTCAGCCCATGATTCCAAAGTGTTTGAAAATATTAGTAATTGAATCGTTTCGTTGTGAATTATTCTCATAAATACCGATGGTGGTCCTGTGCCTTCCAGAGTGATTGTTGCAGAGTTTATAGTTGTAGGTGGAGTGGTGATTGTGATCTGGTGTGATGAAACGAC
>JARPSM010000113.1 GCA_029782475.1 Nitrososphaerota archaeon | reverse complement strand
TTGATCTTTTGTGGGATGAAAAGCATGAACGGCTCAAGCTTGATTTTTAATTTTACGACACAGGGCGCATTGCTGCGCTGTGATTCTGCGCATTATTGTATGAAAAACTGACCATTTTTGGATGAAACTGTCAAGTTGTTACATGTGTAAGCTTTGTACATGTGGATCTTTGTACATGCAAAAGCTTTGTACATGCAAAATTAGACTGATCTCATGCAATGACGTTATGAGAAGGTCGATTACGCATCAACTCTACTGTAAACCAATCATATCAATTGAGATACTCAATGTTTCTTTAGATTGTTTGTCATACAAATGATTAGAAATGAAAAACAAAATTATTTTCTAGAGTATGTTGGGTAGCACTTTCCTATCTACTGAGTTTGGTTGATGACTTCTAGGAAGCCTTGGGACTCGATTCACGACTAAAACTATATGGGCCCAAAGGGCTTCGATCCCTTGACTTTTGGATTAGAAGTCCAACACGCTATCCATGCTGCGCCATAGGCCCAAAAACCTAAAAATTAATTGCCATTTTAAGGGTTTACAGCCACTTTTTTTGGTAATTCTCTCTTTCCATTTTGAAAAGAAATTGTTGTGCATATCCTGCATATGGACCAAAATGGTTTACGATTTTTTCGTGAAGAATCTCATATTGTTTTTGAGTAATTGATTTTGTTTCTAATTGAAATTTATTCGAATAGTATTTTTCTAATATTCTAATCATCCATCTATCTAACGGAAAAGATTCTAACTTGTTTAATGAAAATAATAAAATACAATCTGCAACCTTATTTCCTACTCCTGGAATTTTACAAATCTCTTCTTTTGCATCTAGATAATTACATTTTTTCAAATTTTCAAAATCTATTTTCTTTAAAACTACCATATTTACAGCATCTTTGATAAATTTGGCACGATAACCTACTCCGCAATTTTTAATTTCGTTTATGGATGCTTTAGCAAGATTTTCTGGTTTTGGAAATAAGAAAAATTCTTGATTTTCAAATTCAATTTTTTCTCCAAATTTCATTGATATTTTTTCTAAACTATTTTTAATTTTTTGAATATTTGAGTTGGATGATACAATAAATGAAATCAAGCATTGAAATGGATCTTGTTCTAAAATCCTTAATCCCAAATATTGTTTTACAGCTTTTTTAGTTACATCGTCTTTGGAAATTGATTTTATTATTTTTTCAATATTGTCTCTTTTTCGAAAAAAATCTGTTTTTGTATTTTGATATGATTTGATAATTCCTGTTTTTGATATTTTTAAAATATTTTGTCCATTAACTCCATACCAGATATCGTTATTTTTTTTCCAAAGAAATACTTGACCGCTATTAATTGAATTTTCGACATTTATGATGCTATTATTTTGCAAATTAGATGGATGTTTCTTCATTAACTGCAGGTGCATGTGTTTCAAAACCAAATTTCTCATGGATTTCTTGAGCAAAAATTTGACATGATTCTGAATCTCCGTGAACTGTCCACACTTTTGGGTTTCCTTTAACTTTCTTAATCATGTCAAACAATTCTTTTTTGTCTGCATGTCCTGAAAATTGAAATTGTTTAACTTCTGCTTTTACCTGGAGATCTTTACCTCTAGTTGAAACCATTCCTGTATCTAGTAATTTTTTACCTGGTGTACCTTCACCTTGATACGATACGAGGGCTATTCCATTTTTACTATCAAAAGATAATTGTTGTAAATAATAAACTGCATTTCCTCCTACTAACATGCCAGCTGGAGATATTACAACACAAGGTTCTCCCATTGCACGTTTTCTTTCTGCATGTTCTTTAATTGCAGTTGAACTTTTGATTGCTTCAGAAAATACTTTGGGATCTCTTAGATATTCTGGATGCTTGAACATTATTTCATTAACTTTTAATGCCATTCCATCCATGATGATTTTATGTTTAAAATTTGAACTTCTCAAAATACATGCTATTTCTTGAGAACGTTCTACAGAAAATGATGGAATGAATAAAATCCCTTTTCTATCCATTACTTCATTTGCAAATTCTATTAATTCAGTTTCTGATTCTTTTCTTGGTTTTTGTTCTGTTTTTGCATAAGTACTTTCAGTAATCAACATATCAATTTCTCCTATATCCATATCCATCTCTCGAAGCATTCTTGAGCCGTTTGTTTTGATATCCCCTGTGTAGAACAGACGTTTTTTCTCAGATTCTACTAATACGGTGCTTCCGCCAATCACATGTCCTGATTCTCTAAATTCAAAAGTTGCATTTCCTTTGGTTACTTTTTGTTTGAATCCAATTTCTTTAGCATTTTTCATCATATTATTTAATTCAGGTAAATCAAATGGATGTGCATTTTTTTCAATTTTTAACATGTCATTAATTAATAATTTTGAAAGGTCAAATGTTGGAGGTGTAGCGTATACGTCAGTATTTCCGCTGACAAATAGGGATGGAACGTTTCCTGAATGATCTAAATGTGCATGTGTGATAATAATCGCATCCAAATCTTTTGGTTTTACATGGAGTGGATATTGTGGAGGGGAACCTCTTCTTCCAAACATTACACCATAATCAAGTAATAATTTAGTACCATTACAATTAACTAGAAATCCTGATCTGCCTACTTCGTTTGCAGCACCTAAAACTTTAACATCCAAGGATTAAATTGGATTTTTATCTACGTTAAAACCTTCTTAGAGGTGATCCGATCATTACGCCTATCGTGTAATCTACAAAAGCTTTAATTAGTGTAAGCTAAGATTCGATCCTCATGGGAAGAAGTTTCGCAGATTGGTTAGCACAGCAAGACCAGGCCGTAGTCGCAAAGACACGTGCTGGTGATGAAGCAAACAAACCACTCTTAAACCAACTCAACTGGATTTGGGTAAACAATCTTATGAATAAGAAAGCAGACCTTAATCCTTCTTCAGCAGAACTACTTGACTGGGTAACCTCAGGTCAAATAGATGCAATGAGAAAATAAACGTGAACACCACGTTGTCTTTTTGTTTTTTAAATTCTTCAATCTAGATTTTCCGCATACATTTTGAATCGATCATTTTCATAACAGGGTTATGAATTTCGATCATGGTTTAAATAGGTACCAAGCAATCTAATCTTTGTAATGCCAATAGCAATACTTCCAGACATTGATGAACAAAGATGTATCGGATGTGCACTATGTGTAGAAATCTGTACAACTCTTGGTCCTGATGTCCTTAGAGTCAAACCTGTTGAAGGCTGGAAGAGAGGTAAAGCATTTGTTTTCTACCCAGAAAGATGTATTTCTGATGGTGCATGCATAGGTGTATGTCCAACAAAATCAATCTTTTGGATGAGACCAATGAATTACACAGCTGGACAACCAGTACCTCTTCACAAAAACGGTATCTTCATCAAAGGTTGGGCTGAAGACGCAGCTCTATAAGCCGCATCTTTTAGCACATTCTTTTTTCTTATTTTTAATTACGCAAAAGATTTTTTCTTGATCTCTTTTGGTAAACTCTTTACAAAATATTTTAGAAATTTATCCTCTTTATCAAAATGAATTTCAGAAAATTCATTGTTTGTAAAGAAATCATTCCATGTTTTCTCAAACACAGGAAATTCATTTGGTTCAAAGTTTATTCTAGAAGTTTCATGGTGTGCTGCTGGAAAAATATCTGAAATCTCAATTGGTATTAATCCTAAAAGCGGATTATATTGACAAACTTGAAATAATTTAAAATCTTTAGTTTTCTTTTTTAGGTTGGCATATTCATGTGAAAGATATCCTGGTTTTGAACTTGATTCTTTGGTTATGATCAATTTTTTTTTCTTTGATTTGAATTTTCTAACCGTATTGTGGAATGATTGAACTTCTGGCCTATATTGATCCTCTTTACTGAATAAGAAAATTGCTTTTTCTTTGAATTTTGGAGTTCCTAAACCTAAAAATTCATAGTTTTCAGTCATAACTTCAATCATCTCAAATAACTTTGGATGGGCTCTTGCTTTTTTGATTACATACTCCCATAACCTTCCTTCATGAATTGCTTGTTTTACTTTGTCTACTTCTAGTTTAATTGCATACAAATTATGAACTGCTAACTGATTTATTTTTTCAGTGGCCTCTAATTGACGAAATTCATTTGGGGTGTATTTTGAACATATTTCACAATTGCATGGAAATGTGGAAATATCTGATAAATATCGTGTACCATCATCTGTGATGTATCTGAGTTGTTTTGCATAAAGCATGTATGATGCTGAATCAAAAGTATCACATCCTAAAGCTATTGCAAATGGTATAGTGAGTGGATGCCCTGCACCAAATAGGTGTAATGGAATTGAATGTGGCATCTGTTTCTTTGCAGCAACTATCATTTGTGCTAATAATCTGTATTCATATGACTCCATAAATTCAACTGGACTTCCTAATGCAAGCATTTGAAATCCCATTTTGACTAAACTTTTTGTAGATTTTCCAACAAGATCAAAATGTTCTCCTCCTTGAATTGGGCCTATCCAAATTTGACCATTATCTGTACTATCTTCTAGAGTTTGTTTACAAACATCTAGGGTGTGTTTAACATAAGCTTCTGCTTTTTTAATTGGCATTCCATATCCTGTTGGTTTATCAAGTGGAATTGCAAAATCAGTTAAGATACCTCTTTCAAAATTTGCCATATCTGGTGGTAGCACATCGACATCTCCGTATTCAAGTACTTGATAACCTCCAGAATCTGTCATTACTCCGCCATCGAAATTAATTATTTTATGAATCCCTTTCTCTATTGCTTCATCACCGTAACTATTTCTTGTAATGTAGGCATTGGTAATTACTAAATCAAAACCAATCTCTTTAATTTTTTTAGATGGAATTGTTTGTTTGACTGGATGAATAACTGGAACATAAGCTGGAGTCTCAATTTCCCCATGATTGGTATACAGAGTCCCGATTCTTCCAGCTAAATCAGTTTTAGAGATTTCAAACAAGTAATTACACAAATTCAAAGGCGTTATTTAATCAATCAGCAAAAAATTTTCCTAAATCATTATTTTTTCTCACTAATTCTAGCCAATCTACTACTTCATTTCCTTTTTTATTCATAATTACACTCATGACTTTTTCAAACATTTCTGCCACTGGCTTTCCACTGACGTTAATTTGAAATGTTTTTTCTTGAAATTTACCCATTGCATCATTTGCTATAACCCCTAAAACCTCACTACCTACATTATCTCTGATTTTTACATTATCATACTTTCTATTTTCATAAACTGGAATCAAATCATATGGGCTTTTTCGTAATACTATGATTAGTTTTACTTGGTTTTTTCGTAGGACGTATGGTGCCAAATGTCCTACGATTATATTATTTTCAGAAATTTTTGATTCAAGAATTTTTTCAAGCACTTCAACATCTACGTCATTTACATTACCATTTTTTTCAAATAGTTGTGAATCCTTTGCAATTTTATTAATATCAATTATCGGTAATTTCATTTTATCTGCAATTAGTTGTGTGATTGTGTGCTTTCCTACACCTGGATTACCTGTAATTACTATTGACATGATATGAAATCATAATTAACTAGATTAAACGATTTCTGCAATACTAATAAGTAGAATTAGATTTTTGACAGTATTGCAAATTGGTTTACTAGGAAAGGCAAATGTTGGTAAATCTACATTCTTCTCAGCTGCAACTGAAACACCTGTTGCAACAGGAAATTTCCCTTTTACAACAATTGAACCTAATGTGGGGGTAGCGTTTGTAAAAGCAGATTGTGCTTGCAAACATTTTGAAATTAAACATGAAAATGAATTATGTGTAAATGGTACACGTTTTATTCCTGTTAAACTCATTGATGTTGCAGGATTAGTACCTGGAGCTCATGAAGGTAAAGGATTGGGAAATCAATTTCTTGATGATGCGCGACAAGCTGAAGTTTTAATTCATGTTGTTGATATTGCTGGAACAACAGATATTCAAGGACAATCTGTTCCAGTTGGAACTCATGATCCATTAGAAGATGTAGCTTTTGTACAAGATGAATTTGATCAATGGTTTGCAGATATTTTAAAAAGAGAATGGGATAAAATTACCCGAGAAATAGATCAAAAACGTGCAAAACTAACTGATGGTATTGCAAAAAGATTTTCTGGATTAGGAATTAAAGATTTTCAAGTTCAAGAAATTCTTCAAAAATTAGGATTCATGGCTAAAAATCCAAAAGAATGGGTAGACGAAGATATTGAAACTTTTGTCAAAGAATTAAGAAAAAACACAAAACCGATGATCATTGCAGCAAACAAGGCAGACCTTTGCCAGGACTTGGATATAATTAAGAAAATTCCTGATAATGTAATTCCATGTAGTGCAGAAACTGAATTACTTTTACGAAAAGCATCAAAAGCTGGAATTGTAAATTATTCTTCTGGAGATAAAGGATTTACTCCTATTGAAGGAAAAGACATCCCTCCACCGCAACAAAAAGCACTTGATTTAGTAAAATCAGTTTTCTCAAAAATTGATTCAACAGGAATTCAAAAAATTCTAAATACTGCTGTTTTTGATTCTCTAAAATATATCGTTGTGTATCCTGTAGAAGATGAAACTAAACTTACTAGCAAAGATGGAGTAATTTTACCTGATACAAAATTAGTTCCACAAGATTCTACTGCTAAAGATCTGGCAGGATTAATTCATGCAGATATTGCAAAGGGGTTTTTGCATGCAATAGATTGTAAAACAAAACAAAGGATTAGTGGAGATCAAAAACTCAAAAATGGCGATGTGATCAAAATTGTTTCCACATCAAGTCGTGGTTGATATGTTGGGATTGGGAATAGAGAGTACTGCTCACACATTTTCTTGTGCAATAATTGAAAAACGTGGAAAAAAAGGAAAAATTCTTTCAGACATACGTAAAATCTATCGCCCTGAAGAAGGAGAGGGAATTCATCCTAGAGAGGCATCACGACATCATATTGAGAATAGTTCCCAGGTACTTTCTGATTGTCTTCAAGAAGCAAATGCAACTGTCAAAGACTTGGATATTGTTTCATATGCTGCAGGTCCGGGGCTGGGTCCATGTTTACGTGTAGGTGCAGTAGTTGCTAGATCTCTTTCTTCATATTACAAAATTCCAATATATCCAGTAAATCATGCAATTGGACATATCGAATTAGGAAAATTACTAACTGGTTCTGCTAATCCTCTTGTACTTTTAGTTTCAGGGGGGCATACCATGCTTTTGGCATTTCTAAATAAGCAATGGAGAGTATTTGGAGAGACATTGGACATCACTCTGGGCCAATTATTAGATCAATTTGGACGTTCAATTGGGTTTGCATCTCCATGTGGAAAAAATATTGAAGAGTTAGCATCCACATCCTCAAATTATGTCACTTTGCCATATTCTGTAAAAGGCAATGATGTATCTTTTTCTGGATTGTTATCTGCAACAAAATCTGCTGCAACAAAAAATAAGGTTGATGCTTGCTACTCACTTCAAGAAACTGCATTTGCTATGATAAGTGAGGCAGTAGAACGCGCTCTATCATTTACAAGAAAAAAAGAATTAATGATTGTTGGAGGAGTTGCTGCTAACAAACGATTATCTGAAATGCTAAAAGATGTTTGTAAAAGACATGGTTGTAAATTTTTTGTTGTTCCATTAAAATATGCTGGAGATTGCGGAAGTCAAATTTGTTGGACTGGATTACTTGAATCTCAGATAAAATCTGGTGTAAAATTAAAAGATACATTTGTTACTCAATCTTGGAGATTAGATACTGTAAAAGTTGAATACTAATTCTTGTTTTCATTAATAGTTTGTTCTATATCTTTAACCCAACTTTTAGTGTTGAATACTCCAAACTTGAAAGTTTGCTCTCCGTCATCTGTCTTTGCTGTAAAACATACCTTTTTCATCAATAAGCCTTCTTTCCATGTCTTTGTTACTTTATCTAATGAAATATCTAAAACTGTATCTCCGAAATGTTTAGAAAAATCCATTATCCTTGCATTAGTTTTATCAAATGCCAATCTCTTGCTTGTTAATGTTAAAATCCCTGCTCCTAACTTATCCTCACTACAATCTTCTTGCTTGATGCGTTTTTCTCCATCATCCATGATTAATTTTTATTGAATCCTTCTGGTTATAATGTTAATGAAATTAGTCAAAAAAGGTGCTGAAGCAGATCTGTATCAAACTAAATGGCAAAATTCAAAGGCAATATTGAAAATTAGAAAAATCAAAACTTATAGAAATTCTTTACTTGATTCAAAAATTCGTAAACAAAGAACTATCAAAGAATCTCAAATGCTCTCACTTGTAAAATCATTTGGAATACATACACCACTAGTTTACTTTGTAAATTTAGATGAAACGTCAATAACTATGCAAGAAATCCCTGGTAAACCAGTACATGATTTGTCTGAATTAAAAATTATTAAAGTCTCTAAGGATATTGGAAAATTGGTAGGTACATTACATAAGAATGGAGTAATGCATGGTGATTTAACAACTTCAAATTTTATTTTATTTAAAAATACTATATTTGTAATTGATTTTGGATTATCTCAAACTTCAATAAAACCTGAAGATCATGCTGTTGACTTGAGACTAATTAAAGAAATTCTTAACAGTGCTCATGCTAAAATCATGTTATCCTCATGGAAAAATTTCCTTAGTGGGTACAAGTCCATTGTTGGTCATTCCTATTACTCTAAAATAACTAAACTAGTCTTGGAAATTGAAAGTCGTGGAAGATATGCACAAGTCATTTGATCTATTTTTTGTCTCCTCTAATAGTCACAAATACCAAGAAGCAAAGTCCATTTTGGATTCTCTGGGAATTGATCTTGGATTTTTAAAATCTAATTTAGAAGAAATCCAATCACATTCACTCAATACTATTGCAATGGCAAAAGCTAAGAATGCATATTCTATATTCAAAAAACCTATCATTATTGAAGATGATGGTTTATTCATTGATTCAGTTGATGGATTTCCAGGTCCGTATTCATCATATGTTTTCAAAACTATTGGGAATAAAGGAATTTTAAATTTATTAAAAAATAACAGAAAAGCAAAATTTGTTTCAATTATTACTTATTGTGACAAAACAATTTTGCAATCATTTGAAGGCAAATTAAATGGAAGAATATCTAAGACTCAAAAAGGTAAAGGTTGGGGATATGATCCGATATTCATTCCAAATAATTCTAAGAAAACATTTGCAGAATTAAATAATAAAAATGAATTATCACATAGATACAAAGCATTAAGAAAATTTTCTAAATGGTATTTACATAAGTAGGGATAAAACGATCAATACATCGTTCATTGTTTTGTAATATCGAGATTCTTGAAACAATACTCTCATCCATTATTGAAAATATTTTACTTTGCTTTGCAATTTCTTCACTATACTTTTTTATTTCTTCCATTTCTAACATATTTTCATATTCTAATCTATTTGTTGAGCGTCCAATATGCATATATGATTTAATTTCGATAAAGTGCGGACTCGCTTTTCTAAACATTTCTGCAAATGCTGGAATTGATTCTTTTTGATCATTATGATCTCTGATTAATGTAATTCTTAACACTGTTCTTGTTTTCAAATCTTTTAACATGTCAAGTGTTCTATTCCATCTTTCCCATGAATCATCGTATCTTGGCTTGTTTATTTTCATAAATGACTCATAATCTGCAGCATTTGTTGACAGATACAACTGTGTTGGCAATGCATCTTCATCTTGTAATTTTTGAATCATATCTGGCTCTTGTCCATTAGTTACAAGAAAAATTGATTTTGTTGCTTCAAATGTTTTTAGGTATTTAATTAATTCTGGTAGTTTAGGATACATTGTTGGTTCTCCAGAAAGTGAAATAGCATAATGTGCAGGCAATAAAGATTCATCTAATCTTTGTTTATCGTTTCTTGAATCGCCATAAAATCCATTGATCAATTTTTTTCGTTCAGCCATTAATTTTGTTAGAATTTGTTCTGGTTCTGCAACTTGTTCTGGTTTCATTTGCATTGAATCATAAAATTCCATTGGTCTCCAACAATACACACAACGATTTTCACAATACATGCCAGCAGGAGAAAATTCCATACATCTATGAGTTGAAATCCCATAAAACTTGTGTTTGTAACAACTGCCTTCATGCTTGAATGATTTTTTTGTCCAATGACAAAGTCCTACAGTTGAATGATCTGCTACACCATACTTTGCTTTTTTTAATTGTGCCGTAATTACAGGTCTGATTTGGAGTAATTGCTCATCTTCTTCAACTGTTTCACCCGAACAACTCATTAGTTCAGATCGTGTTTTGGTTTACTTAAATTGATCGAGATTTTTGTCCAACATGGAAACTCTTCTCAAATTTACTGATATTTCTAACCAATTTCAGAGTGAGGTTTAATAACTGGATCCTCGACGTATTTTTAGGCCTTGAAAAAAATACACACTGTATCATTCCTATTCTTACTTGTCGCTACTTTGACCAGTATGCCTATTAATCCTGTTTTTGCCGCTGATGACTTAGACAATGACGGTATTGATGATTCTATAGATGCATGTCCTAATTTACAAGAAGACTATGAAGGAACCCTAGATGGATGTCCATCAAATTTTGTTCCATGGTATGATGAAGATTATGATGGTATAGAAGATCATATTGATCAATGTCCAAATCTCAAAGAACAATACAATAAATTCCAAGATGAAGACGGTTGTCCTGATAATCTTCCGGGAAGTGGAGATGGTGGTGCAGCAGATTCTGATGGTGATGGTATTATTGATTTAATAGATAATTGTCCAAACCAACCAGAAACATTCAATGGCATTGATGACATAGACGGCTGTCCTGATTCCTATGGTTCAGGTGACAGAGACTTGGACGGTGTTCTAGATTATTTAGATGAATGTCCACTAAGTGCTGAAACTTACAATAGATTCCAAGACGATGACGGTTGTCCTGATTCTGTTAATGATTTTAATTTTATAGATACTGATAATGATGGCATTCAAGATAAAATCGATTTATGTCCAACTGAACCAGAAGTGTATAATGGTTATAGAGATACAGACGGTTGTCCTGACATTGCATTAGATACTTCATTTGATGATAAAGACGATGATGGTATCGCTGATCAATTTGATATTTGTCCAAACCAACCTGAAACTTTCAATAGATTTGCAGATTATGACGGTTGTCCGGATTCACTTCCATCATTTGATGGAACACAAAATGATGCAGATGGTGATAGGATTATGGATGTTGATGATGTATGTCCATTAGATCCAGAAAGATACAATGGATTCCAAGACGATGACGGTTGTCCAGACATCCCTCCATATTCGAGTGATGTAGATTCTGATGGTGATGGTATTCCTAACAGCATTGATCAATGTCCTGAAGTACAAGAAACTTACAATAAATTCCAAGATGAAGACGGTTGTCCTGATTTTGTAGGTACTGATAATGGTGTTCCAGATTCTGATGGTGATGGAATCAATGACTTTAACGATTTATGTCCAAACCAACCAGAAACTTTCAATGGTGTATTTGATAGAGACGGTTGTCCTGATACTAATAATTCTGCAGATAGAGACTTGGATGGAATTCCAGATAATCTAGATCAATGTCCAACTGCTAAAGAAATTTACAATGGATTTGAAGACACTGATGGTTGTCCTGACGGTGTAGATGGATTATCTGGTCAAGATTATGATGGTGATGGTATTGCTGATTTGAATGATAAATGTCCTCTAGTTGCAGAAACCGTAAATGGTTATCTAGATCAAGACGGTTGTCCTGATGTTGCTGTTTTAGATTCTGATGGGGATGGAATTAGAGATGCTCTAGATCAATGCCCTTCAACACCTGAAACATGGAATCGTTATCTAGATCATGACGGTTGTCCAGATGACCCAACAGGTGCAGATTCTGACTTTGATGGTATTTTAGATTCAGTGGATCAATGTCCTCTTGATAGAGAACGATATAATGGATTCCAAGATGAAGATGGATGTCCTGATTCTCCTGATTTCATTACTGAATTAGATACTGACTATGATGGAATTGTTGATGCTCTAGATGAATGCCCACTAGTTCCAGAAACTTATAATAAATTCAAAGATTTAGACGGCTGTCCTGATAATGTGGCAGATAACAAAGATACTCCAGATTCTGATGGTGATGGAATTAATGATTATAATGATCATTGTCCAAACCAACCAGAAACGTATAATGGTATTTTAGATTTAGACGGCTGTCCTGATAATTACATCTTAAAGAATGACCGTGATGTGGATGGAATTCCAGATGGAATTGATGCATGCCCAACTGCTAAAGAAACTTACAATCAATTCCAAGACGATGATGGCTGTCCTGATTCTGTTTCCGAATCATCATTTGTAGTTGATTCTGATAATGATGGAATTGATGATGTATACGATGATTGTCCTCTAGTGGCTGAAAATTATAATGGATTCCAAGACGATGATGGCTGTCCAGATACTGATAACACTCAACCAGATTCTGATGGTGATGGTGTTCCAGACGTGATGGATATGTGTCCAACACAATCTGAAGTGTGGAACAAATATGCTGATTATGACGGTTGTCCTGACACATTGCCAATTGGAAATGTAATAATTGATACTGATGAAGATGGAATAAACGATGATATTGATTTGTGTCCAAATGAAAAAGAATCTTGGAACAAGTATAATGACCATGACGGTTGTCCAGATATTGTACCAGAACAATCAAGATACAAACACGATGCTGATTTAGATGATATTATCAATGAAAATGACATGTGTCCTCTAGAACCTGAGGATTATGATGGTGATAGAGATGCCGATGGATGTCCTGACCCTTAGGAGTAGTATCTTAGAATGAAAAAACAATATCTTTTAGGATTTTTACTTTTACTAACATCAACTATTGGCATGGTGCCAAGTAGTGTTTTTGCTGTTGAGGCAATTGATTCTGATGGTGATGGTGTTCCAAATAATCTAGATCAATGCCCTCATCTTTTAGAAGACTATGATCCACAATATGGTAACAATATTGACGGTTGTCCTGCAGACTTTGTTCCATGGTATGATGCTGATTATGATGGTGTTGAGGACCACATTGATGATTGTCCTACTGTAAAAGAAACTTACAATAAATTCCAAGATGAAGATGGTTGTCCTGATTTGTCACCTGTTGATGCACAAGGTATTTATGATTCTGATGGTGATGGTTTCCCTGATTTTATGGATTTATGTCCAAATCAACCAGAAACATTCAATGGTATTGATGACAAAGATGGTTGTCCTGACGGCGATATCCAATTAAGAGATACAGATCAAGATGGTCTTTCTGATACTTTAGATGCATGTCCATTAGAACCTGAAACTTACAACAGATATCTTGACAGTGACGGCTGTCCTGACACTGCTCAAGCAATTGATTCACAATACACATTCCCAGATACTGACGGTGATGGTATTGAAGATAGGTGGGATTCATGTATTGATGAGCCTGAAAATTATAATGATTATCTAGATCACGATGGCTGTCCTGACGTTCCTGGTACATCATATGGTGATATGCTTGATGCTGATTATGATGGGATTCCAGATGATGTCGATGATTGTCCTTTAGATCGAGAAAATTATAATAAATTCCAAGACGAAGATGGATGTCCAGATGTCTTACAATTAATGATAACTGGTGATGCTGACGGCGATGGCATTGCAGATGATAATGATTCCTGCCCATTTAGTCCTGAAACTTTTAATAAATTCCAAGACGAAGATGGATGTCCTGATTATGTTGCAGATAATCGATTTGCATTTGATACTGACGGTGATGGAATTATTGATAACTTAGATCATTGTCCAAATCAACCAGAAACGTATAATGATATTTTAGATAAAGACGGTTGTCCTGATAATTATATTTTAACTAATGATACTGATATGGATGGAATTCCAGATGAAATTGATGCATGTCCATTAGAATCTGAAACTTACAACAGATATCTTGATGAAGACGGCTGTCCTGACACTGCTCAAGCAATTGATTCACAATACACATTCCCAGATACTGACGGTGATGGTATTGAAGATAGATGGGATTCATGTATTGATGAGCCTGAAAATTATAATGATTATCTAGATCACGATGGTTGTCCTGACGTTCCTGGTACATCATATGGTGATATGCTTGATGCAGATTATGACGGTCTTGCAGATCATTTAGACAAATGTCCAACATTAGCTGAAAGATACAATGGATTCCAAGATGATGATGGATGTCCTGATAGTGTTGATTATCAAACGATTGGTGATTCTGATGGTGATGGGATTTATGATGACTTGGATCAATGTCCTCTTACCAAAGAAAGTTACAACAGATATCTCGATGAAGATGGTTGTCCTGATTATATTGCAGATAATAAATTTACATCTGATTCTGACGGCGACGGTATTCCAGATATTTTAGATTTATGTCCAACTCAACTAGAAACATTCAATGGATTCCAAGACGAAGACGGTTGTCCTGATAGAGAATCATCTCATCTTGATTCAGATATGGATGGAATTATTGATATTTTAGATGCATGTCCATTAGAACCTGAAACTTACAACAGATATCTTGACAGTGACGGCTGTCCTGACACTACTCAAGCAATTGATTCACAATACACATTCCCAGATACTGACGGTGATGGTATTGAAGATAGATGGGATTCATGTATTGATGAACCTGAAAATTATAATGATTATCTAGATCACGATGGCTGTCCTGACGTTCCTGGAGCCGAATCTACTACTCCTATGTATGCAGATTCTGACGGTGATGGGTATCCTGATGCCGTTGATTCATGCCCAACAAGCTCAGAAACTTGGAATAAATATCTAGACTGGGATGGTTGCCCTGATACTGCTCCAGAACAACAAAGATTTGTACACGATGATGATTTAGATGATATCATCAATGATGAAGATCTTTGTCCATTAGATCCTGAGGATTATGATGGTGACCGAGATTTAGATGGCTGTCCTGATCCATAGGCTTTTTTGATTTCTATTTTTGAAGAATCACTTCAACGTGAGACTTAATAAATACTTGATAATAGCTGAATCATAAGAAATGAAAAAACAGTATCTCTTAGGATTTTTACTTTTACTAACATCAACTATTGGTATGGTGCCAAGTAGCGCTTTTGCTGTTGATGAAATTGATTCTGATGGCGATGGCGTTCCTAACAATATTGATTTTTGTCCTCATCTTTTAGAAGACTATGATCCACAGTATGGTAACAATATTGACGGCTGTCCTGCAGACTTTGTTCCATGGTATGATGTTGATTATGATGGAATTCAAGATCATCTTGATAATTGCCCTACTGTAAAAGAAACTTATAATAAATTCCAAGATGAAGACGGCTGTCCTGATTTGTCACCTGGTGATACAAAAGGTACTGCTGATTCTGACGGTGATGGTTTCCCTGATTTTATGGATTTATGTCCAAACCAACCAGAAACTTTCAATGGCATTGATGACAAAGACGGCTGTCCTGATGATGTTTCCACTTTAAGTGATGCTGATCAAGATGGTGTTTCTGATACTCTAGATGCATGTCCATTAGAACCTGAAACTTACAACAGATATCTCGATGAAGACGGCTGTCCTGACAGTGTAGATTCTATTGATTCACAATACACATTCCCAGATACTGACGGTGATGGTATTGATGATAGATGGGATCAATGTATTGATGAACCTGAAAATTATAATGGTTTTCTAGATTGGGATGGATGTTTTGATGTCCTAGGTTCTGCTTCTGATGGATTAATTGATTCTGATTATGATAGTATTCTTGATTCTGTTGATGCATGTCCACTTGAACGTGAAAACTTTAACAAATTCCAAGACGAAGACGGTTGCCCTGATGAAATTGAATTTACATTTACTGGTGATTCTGACGGTGATGGTATTTTGAATCAATTTGATACATGTCCATATTTTAAAGAAACTTACAATCAATATCTAGATTGGGACGGTTGCCCTGATCTTATTGCAGATAACAAATTCACCTCAGATTCTGACGGCGATGGAATTGTTGATAACTTAGATCATTGTCCAAATCAACCTGAAACATTTAATGGATTATTGGATGCTGATGGCTGTCCTGATAGTAATGATTCAACATTAGATTCAGACATGGATGGAATTTTAAATATTAATGATGCATGTCCATCAGAACCTGAAACATATAATTTCTTTAAAGATGGTGATGGTTGCCCTGATTCAACTGGTACTGTTGTATCTTCTTACATCTTTCCAGATGCAGATGCAGATGGTATTGATGATAGATGGGATCAATGTATTGATGAACCAGAAAATTATAACAATTTCTTAGACACTGACGGCTGTCCTGATGTTCCTGGATTCTCAAAATCTGCATTATCTGATATTGATCATGATGGCATTCCAGACATTTCTGATGCTTGTCCAACAATTGGTGAGAGGTATAATCAATTCCAAGACGAAGACGGTTGCCCTGACACTTTAGCATATGATTCATTTGGAGATTCTGATTTTGACGGCATTACTGATAATGTGGATCAATGTCCAGATACTAGAGAAACTTACAACAGATATCTCGATGAAGACGGTTGCCCTGATTTGATTCCTGATAACAGACTTGCATTTGATTCTGACGGTGATGGTATCCCAGACAATCTGGATTCTTGTCCTGCTCAACCTGAAACATTAAATGGATTTGAAGATAAAGACGGCTGTCCTGACAAGTTTGTTTTCACACTTGATTCTGATCAAGATGGAATTGTAGATGTCTCTGATGCATGTCCATTAGAACCTGAAACTTACAATTATTATCAAGATGAAGACGGTTGCCCAGACTCTACTGGTTCTGTAGTTCCATCTTACAGTTTTGCTGATTCTGACGGTGATGGTATTGATGATAGATGGGATTCATGTATTGATGTACAAGAGAACTTTAATGGCTATCTAGACTGGGATGGTTGCCCAGACGTACTAGCAGCAGAATCTACAACGCCAACAAGAGTAGATTCTGACGGTGATGGCTACTATGATGCAATTGATTCATGTCCAACTAATCCTGAAACTTGGAATAAATATAATGATCATGACGGTTGTCCTGATACTGCTCCGGAACAACAAAGATTTGTACACGATGATGATTTAGATGATATCATCAATGATGAAGATCTTTGCCCATTAGATCCTGAGGATTATGATGGTGACCGAGATTTAGATGGCTGTCCTGATAATTAATAGAATTTACTTGCACTTTTTTTTGAATGATAAATATATTCAATTTGTCAAGTTAGATCATGCTTCCAAAATTTTCCAGTAGAGCATTCTTAGCTCCGATGGCTGGAGTAAGTGATCCTGCACTACGTTTACAATGTAAAAAAATGGGTGCTGGATTAGTTGTTACAGAATTTACAAATATTCATAGTATTATAGCAAAAGAAAACCAACTCAAAGAAAGAATGAAAACAATTCAAGAATTTATTGAATATTCTGATGAAGAACGTCCTCTTTCAATTCAATTATTTGGATCTGATCTTACTGCTTTAGAAAAAGCTGCAAAAATTGTAGAACCTTATTTTGATATAATTGATTATAACATGGGGTGTCCTGCACCACACATTACACAACAAATGGCAGGCGGTGCATTACTGCAAGAGGTTAATCTAACCCAACAAATTTTTAACACACTTGTGAATGCAGTCAAAAAACCTGTGACTCTTAAGATCCGTTCAGGGGTTACAGAAGCAAGTAGATTCCTCTTTTACGATATTGCAGAAATTGCTGAAGATGAGGGGATCGAAATGATTACATTTCATCCACGAACTGTAAGTCAAGGGTATTCTGGAACAGCTGATTGGGATCTAATTAAAGAATTAAAAGAAATTTCTAGCATTCCAATTGTTGGGAATGGTGATATCACTACTCCTGAAGATGCAAAAACCATGATTGATAGTACTAATTGTGATTATGTGATGATCGGTAGGGGGGCAATGGGCAATCCATTTTTGTTTGAACAAATTAATGATTATTTGAAAACAAATTCATACAAAGAATATACATTCAAAGATAGATTAGATTCTTTTTTTAATTATCTGCATCTTACAAATCAATATAAGATAAAATTTGCAAACATTAAGGGCCAAGCCATGAGATTTACTAAAGGTATGGCTGGTGGTTCCAAACTGCGTTCTAGAATTACTATTTCAAAAAATATTGAAGAACTTGAAAAAATTATGAATGATGCGTACTCTTCTTAGAACTAACTATTTCAAATTAATTAAAATCACTAAACGTTTGTTTATGATGTGACCTAATTTTATATTGAATTTTTAAGTAAAATGGCTATTCTTATATATTTCAAGAGTGTATTTTATGTATGAAAATAGGAGTTAAATCATAATTGGCGACAGCTTATGTTCTCATAAACTGTGAGCTAGGTTCTGAAGAATCTGTTATTTCAGAACTAAAGTCTATTGAAGGTGTTGTTGAAGTACATGGTACCTTTGGTGCATATGATATTCTAGCTAAAGTAGAATCAAGTCAAGTAGAGGCACTTAGAGAAACCATTACATGGAAAATTAGAAAAATCCCTAAAATTAGATCAACCCTAACTTTAATGGGAATTGAAGGTCAGCAATAATCTTCAAAATCCTTTGCTTTTATACTCAAAATTGTAACAATATACCATCCCTTCAAAAAACATGTCCCCCAAAGGGATACCATTCTGAGAGGAGGTTGTCACACCCTCTCAGCAGTTTAATTTGTATTAATTCATGTATTATGTAATTTTAATAAAAGAAAATGATTAGAGGGCTTCAGAACCACTCTTTTTAGATGCAATATTCAGAACGCTATCCACACTGGATACAATAACAATTCCATCACCGCCTTTACCTGTAAAAGCTGCATCAGCAATTGCTGTTGAAATTTTCTCTACGTCTGAGTCATCTACAATTGTACTAACAGTTGCAACATGGTTAAATTCTGCAGTAATTGTACCTGTTCCTCTTCCAGATCTCATTTCTTGTCTGGCTCCAGAACCTCTGCCTTTACCTTCCAGAATGGTGTATCCTCCAACAATATCATTTATTGCTTCAGTTACTGCCCCAATTTTGGTTGCTTGAACCGTTGCCTCAATTCGTTTCATTTGAATTCTTTTTTTCGTATTGTTTAAAAAAGATCATATGTTTTTATTCAACTTTTGTGATACTATAGATTCTAGTGGGTTATGTCATAATCCTCTGACCTTTTTAGTATCTGAGAAAAATAAAACTATGAAAAGTGATGAAAAAAGGTCTCATAGGCTCAATTATCTTTTGAAATGTTATTTGATAAATCCTAAAGAAATTGATCTTTATCAAAGAGCAAAGCAAATGGGGGTTACTGATTCAACTGCTAAGGATTACATTAGAACAGTCATAATACAAGCCCAAAAAGTCTATGCAAAATAGCTATCTGACATATATTCATAAATAATCAATTTGAGAGAAAATATACATGACTGATCCCTTACTGGATGATGTAAAATCTCTTTTGGATAAAGATTTTGGAGATGATAGAATTTTGAAGCAAATTTGTAGAGCATGTGAACATGATGAAATTATCAGTAATTATGAAAGAAATTATGTAAGAGAATTAGCTGAAAAATATCTAGGAAAAAAACCTAAATTTACTCCAACCCCCTCAGTTGCAGACAAACCATTAGTTCCGGATGTTCAAATGCCTGAAATTCAATCTATTCCGCAAACTCAATCATTTCAAACTAAAGTGCCAAGAATGTCATATTCAAAATTAAAAAATAAAAAAATTATGTTTGGTATTGGTGGATTAGCTTTAGTAATAATTATTGCAGTTGCAGTTTCTTTTAATGGCCTTTCAACTGGAACTATAACTAATACACCATTAAACAATACACCACTTTCACTATCAATTCAAACTGATTTAGAATCATATAACAAAAAGGATTTGATTTCAATTAGTGGTGAATCTACTTCTACTGGAACTGTGAATCTTTCAATAAAGAATCAAAATAATGAACTTGTATGGACAGAACAAATATCTTTGAAAAATAATGGACAATTTTCAACTTTAGCTATTGCAGGTGGTTCAGGATGGGAAAAATCTGGTACCTATACAATTTCAGTAGATGATGGTAAAGAAATTAAATCCAACACATTTTCATTTACTGCATAATTTATTCAAATTCTTTCCAATGCGAATCTACCAAATCTCGTAATTTTTCTACACTGATCTCATTCATATATTCACGATAAACGATGAATTTGTTTTGTTTACCTGCATCATCATCGATATCTGTAGTATTCTTTGGTATTACTCCTGACTTCCATTGATTCATTTCAAAAATCCATATTGTTGAATCTGGATTAGAAAAATCAATATCGTCACATCCAACAACGTATAGATAACATTTTGTTGCCATGTTTAATTTCTCATGCAATTTCTCATATGCTATCATTTGCCCTTTTGCTATGTTGATTTTATCATTATGAAATCCCTTGAATTCTAAAATAATGAATCCACCTCTGTGTTCAATTAACCAATCGATATCTGTGCCGCCTGAGGCTATCATACCATGTACAATAAGATCCCCTAGAACTTCTCTCCCTCGTGTAAACTCCGACTCGTCAAAAATTTGATATTTTGCTTTTGGACTTTTACGATTGATTTGTTTAGATATTTGTTGAGTTTGGATTGGGTTTTCTTTTTCATATAATGTATCAATTAAATCACTTGTTTCGTTAGGCACTGTTTCCAATCTTTTTAACTAAATGATAAGAGATTGTGTAAAATTTAGTAAAGTTTTATGATTTTTCTAATCTATCTACAGAAATATTCATTTCCTGTTCCTTTGTATAGTACAAAATATTCATCTTGAATCTTTCGATCTTTTTTTGCATTTAGAGCATCTTGATACATTTCAAAATGTTCTACTAGATACAATTGATTTCCAGGCTCTGCAAAATAATCTATACCAATTAAATCAAAACCTTTTTCGGGAGTTAATTTAGTTTTTTCATCTTCAAAAATATCTTTAGTCAATTCAGTTCAACCAAAAATTATTGATCATAAATCATTAGAGATTTTTCTTCTAATAATGCATGTACATTGTGAACCGAACGATAAACATCTGATTCCTTTTTTGCTCCAGCACACACTAATTTTCCTGACGCAAATAACAATAATACCGTTTTTGGATCTAACATTCTGTGAATAAGTCCTGGAAATTGTTCAGGCTCATACATACTTCTAGCTAATGTTCGAGCCGCTTTTTCTAAATGAATTTTCCCACCTAGATTTATTGATGCAACTATATTTTGAACTGTAATTACTGCATCTTTTTTTATTTTTATTTTTCCTTTTCTTAGTTTTTGAACAACCATGTTAACAGCTTTGATTGCCATATCTTCGGATTTTGCTCCAGTACATACCATATTTCCAGTTCTAAAAATTAGAGTTGCAGTTTTAGGATTTGTCAATCTAAATACGAGTCCTGGAAATTGTTCTGGATTATATTCAGTATCTGGAAATTTTTTAGTGATATCAATGAGATCAATTTTTTGATCTACTGATGCTGATGCCACAACATTTTCAACACTAACTATGGGTTTGGTTTGAGGCATAACGAGTGGTCTTTATATATGCCCTTTATATATACTAGCCAATTTTTTTGTATTCTTTAATTTTCTAATGATGTCCAATCCATTGATAACGATATTCTTCATCAATGATATCTGTTACAATTTTTTTGTTTTCGATTTTTGTTTTTGGAATGTTTACATCAAATATTCCCAATTGACCTTTCCATGGAATTGGAATTCTTAGTGATTTTGAATTTTTCAACATAAATCCAAATGTTTTAGTTTGAAATTTTTTTATAGAATGATGAAATTTTTGATCCAATTTAATTTCTTTTGTAGAATCATATTTTTTGACATCATATAGTTGAGCTTTGCCAATAATTGCACCTGTTACAAATTTTTTATTAATTTTTAATCTCTTAACATCACCATTCCTTATTTTTAGCGGAGCATGAATCAGTAACTCCCCTCGAAAATTAGTATTCCAATTTCTTAATTCTATATTTTTTTTCCCTGAAATAATTAAATCAGCAAATGGTTGTGAAATTGAAATACATTTCAAATCTATTATTCAGTGGCTGCTTTGATATATTGGCCTGGATTTTTACCTTGTCCTTCAGGCAAACCTGTTATTCCGCCATTCAAACTTTCAGTAACTATGCCTTTACTTGCAAGTACTTGTGCAGTCATCAATGATGTATTTCCAGCCATACAGATTAACAATGATTTGCCTTTGGTACCATCTAGCTCTTTGTTTAATTCTTCTGGAATTTGCTGTGCTGATAATAGTTCATTGACAGTGCTTGCCTTTGGTATTGCAATTTTTTCTTTATCTACCCCTAAAGATTTAGCAATCATTTCAATTCCTTCTTCTTTTGGCGTGTATGAGGTATGAACCCATATTATTTTATCATAATCTTGTACACTTGATGATGCTTCATCTAATGAGACTTGCATACGTTGATTGTTCGACATTGCTTCTAGATTTTTCCTATATTTTTCAATACCATCAGCAACTACAACTACAAATTTACCTTTATCGCCATTACTGAGCATTTCTAAAACAGAATATAGAGCCAACGCAGTACTTTCACCAATGTTGTGACCTTTGTCTACCAAGAATTTGAGTAAGTGTTTTGCCTGCCCAAAATCAACTTCATGTTGAGCAGCATATGCATCTGGATTGTACAACTTTAATCCGTCTGCCTTTGCTTTTGTTCTAATTCCTGCTACATCTTGACCTGGAATTGGGAATACTACATGAATTGCCTTTTTACCATATTTTTCATTCATGTATTTATTTAATCCTCCAGATGTACCACCTGTTCCAAACGAACATACAATTCTATAATCTTCTAATGAATCTCCATTCTCGTGTAATTGCTGATCAATTTCTACTGCTGTAATTGTTCTATGAGCTTCAATGTTTAATTCATTATCATATTGCTCTGGACAAAAACAATTATACATTTTTGAAAGTAGCTTTGCTAGATTGATGATGTCTTGTGCAGCTAATAGCGATTCAACTTCAGAAATGGATTTATCATAAATTGTAGGATCAAAATCCAATTCGACTAATTGAGATCGAATGTTTACTGCCGTTGCTTTTGCCTTTAATGCATCAGCATCACTATCTTTCATTCCCGGAGCTGGACAAATATCCATATCTAAATCCATTATGCGAATGTTTTCATCTTTTAATTCTTTAAAGACTCCTTCTTGTAATTTTCTTGAAACAAGTGATACAACAGTCAATCCAAGTTTTGACATTTGTCCAAGAGCAATTCCAAAATTCCCTGATGTTGCTTCAATAATTGTTTGAGTACTCTTTAGCTTGCCTGTTTTAATTGCATCATGCATTATGTGGATGGCAGGTCTTATTTTGATTGAGCCTGATAATAGATTAGCATCAAATTTTCCATATACTTTCAAATCTAAATCTGAAATATCTAATTTGTAAAGATTTTTTGCACATTCTTTGAAATCACTAGTAAGATCAATTAGCGGTGTTGCATTTACTACTTTTTCTCCTTCTAAATGTGGAATTTTATTACAAATCTCTTGTTCAAACTTTTCAAGTAGGGGTTTATCAAAATTTGTTTCTGACATATTTTCTCTAGGTGCAGTCGATTTTTTGCTCATATAAAATATCTGGTATTATTTGAAATTCATTCATTTTTGATTTCACATCATACATCTAAAATACTGATAACCTTGTTTGGAATATCCTTTAGTCTACTAACTGCCATGGTTTTCTCATATCCTAAATGCCTGAGATTATTTGCTATAGTCGTGGCTCTAACTGTATTTGGACCTAATCCTAATGCCACCATGCTAATTTCTAAATTTTTGAAAGATTTACTCATATTTCTTACTGCATCCGGATCTGATGGCTCTCCATCAGTCAATGTTAAAAGAATATCTGGCCTCTTTGATTGTAAAATTGGAAACATTTTATCATAGACTTCAGCTAATGGTGTTGAACCGTTAGCAACAATCTGCGTTAATCTTTTTGCAGTTATAGTATTCCATTTTACATTTTCTGATTTAATTAACCAACAAACCATTGATCTATTTTCAGTGCTAAAAGCATAAACTGCAAATTTTACTTTAAGAAAAGATAATACTTCACATAAAGCTAGAGTTGCTTTTTTATATTCAATTGCATCTGATGCAATACTAGATGAATGATCTAATAAAATTACAATTTTTGTTTTAATTGATTTTTTAATGTCTGTAAAAAATGGTTCATTACCTTCAATGTAGTTTTCTTCATCAAATTCATCTCCTGAACTAAGATGTTGTTCTTTCCAACCTGTTTTCCATTCTTTGAATTTTGTTTTTAATCCATTAATCAAACTCGTGTCATAAATTGTTGTTTCATCTACATTTCTTGTTGATGGAATTTGAATTCCTATTGTTTCTGTTGCTAATCCTTTATTTTCAGTTTTTTCATTTTCATTTAACAGTACTTTGTATTCATCATAAACATCCTCTCCTCTAATTACGGATTTTGGATCAATGGTGGTTCCTAAATCACCTTCTTTATTTTTAGAAATCACTCCAAGCATTTTTAGTAATTCTTCTTCTGATAATGCCATTCCTGCTTTCATAAAAGGCAAAGAAATTGGAATTGTTAGTAGGGAATCAATATCTAATATTTTTATAATTTCTCCAACATTTTTTTCAATCCAATCTGTATCTTGTTTTTTTTCAATTGCTTGATCAACGATTGATTTTGCAAAAATTGATGCTTTTTGTATTTTTTCAAAATTGCTTGATTGAATTTCACCTTTTAACGCTCCAAACATAAAATATTGATAAAATGCCTCTACAATCCTTGCTTTTCCATAAACTGTGTGTAATTGTGGCCTTGCTATCAGCATATAGGTATAATTAAAAATAATTTCTTCATCCATACCTTTCCAAATCTTCCTTCCTAATTTTTCAATCCTTTGAGTCTCTATTGTATTAAGGATAAATCCAAATGCATGATCGTTACTAAGAATTTTTTTACAATATTTTATTCTCATGGATTCATACCATAGCGACGTTCTAAAATGACGATATTTTTGAAAATCATTCCCAATTATTTTTTCTATTGGTGTTATGATAATTTTATTTTCTTTTAGACGTGTTTTTGTTTCTGATTTGTCTGAAATTTCTACAATAATATTTTCATTTTCAGACCATCTTCTAACAAGAAAAGTTGCTATTTCAACTAAAGAATCATTTTGTAATTGAATTGCTTGCATTTAGTTTCCAAACATTGAAGTTATGATGTCACTTATTTTTTGATATTCTATGTCTCCCCATTGTGTATAGACATTTCCAAAAACAATTTCAGCTACTTCTTTTGCTGTCATTCCTTTATCTAATAATTTAGCAAAAGCAATTGTTTCTCTCAAGCTTGGCGAATAAAATAACTCTTCAACAGCAGCAGCTTGCCTTAATGTATTTGCTAGTTTAATTGCTTGAATTATTTCTGATTCGTGATCTCCTGAAACATGTTTTTTTATAATTTCTAATTCTATATTCTCTGGGGGATATTCTAATCTAATTCTTACTGGAAATCTACTTAACAATTGTGGTGGTAATTCTTTTGTTCCGCTATGTGTTAATGGATTAATTGTAGCTATTGTGAACCAATCCTCTTTTGCTTTGATAACCTCTCCGCTTGATTCTTTTAATACAATTTGACGTCTGTCATCTAATGCTTCATCTAATCTAAGTAAAACATCTGCTTCTGCTGAATTGATTTCATCTAGGTAAAGCATATCTCCGCTTTTCATTGATTTGATTAACAGGCCTTCATCAAAACTAACTGTTCCATCTGTTAGTGTTTTGGTGCCCACTAGATGACTTTCTCTAGTTCTTAAACTAAAATTGATAGAGTCTAAATTGACATTTTTATTTTTGGCAAAATCTCTAACTAGGGATGTTTTTCCAGTTCCCTTTGGACCTATTATGAGTACAAAAAGACCTGCCTCATATGCCTTGTTTAGAATTTGAATTGAATTATTCCAGTCTAGATATTGAGCTTCTTCCAAAGTATGTTTTCAATGATTTCTACAATATTTAATATTAGATCTAAGAATCAAATGATTCAATTTTTGTAAATGCTTCTTCTAGTCTTTGATGTAGCGTTTTATTCCATACATCAAATCCTGATGGATCTTTTGGATAGTTATTGTAATGCTCTACTAACCATTGGTTTTCTTTCGAAGTATATCTGAGTCCGTCTGCAACTGTCTTATTCATTGCACCTCTAATTATCATTCCAATCTTTCCTAATCCTGAAAAGTCTGGATGTTCACCTTTACTAATTGATTCAGCATCAAGTTTGCCCAAAAAGTGCTTCATTCCATAACTGATTTGTTCATTAGACATTTGTTGAATTAATCGTCTAAAGAGTTCAAGACCTGCAGTTTTGTATCCGTATTCTTTGATGTAATCTAAATTGTATTGCCATAAACTTGCTTCAGAAACATCATTTGCTTCTAATGCTTGAGCTACATTATTTCCTAAAACTGTACCTGCAATTAAAGCAGGTCCTATACCACCTGCATCAATTGGTTTTGGCATCCATGCTGAATCTCCAACCATTACGTATCCACCTGATACCATACAATCGTTTTGTCTTCTAACTGAAACCTGGAACACTCCTGAATTATTGTTAATGTCTTGAGCTTCTTCTGATAGCTTTGCATTTTTTATTGCAGTATTTCTGTGAAGGTATTCTTCCATCAATGATTGAACGTTATCTTTTTTACCTAATCTTTTGTTTCTTTTATCTAAAAGAGATTTTTCAACCCCTAAACCAATGTTAACTTTAGTATCGCCTTTTGGAAATACCCATCCATATCCTCCTGGTGCAATGTCTTGATCTAAATGAATAATACAATAATCAGGATCAAATTCGGTAAGATCATTTTGGCCTTTTTCAAAATGCATGATGTATCTTCCAGTTGATTCTAAATCCCTTCTATCGATTCTCTTTTCTACTTTAGTTGAGTTTTGGAGTCCGTTTCTAAGCATAGATGTGACTCCTGTTGCATCAATTACAATTTTTGCTGTTTTTTTGAATGGTTGTTTTGTTTTGTTATCTACTCCTTGTATTCCAACTGCTTGTTGTCCTTCATAGATTAAACCTGTAGCATTAATTTCATATTCAAATTCAATACCCATTTTTTTACATCTCTCATTTTGAATTTCTGGTAATTTTTGACGATTTAACATAAATCCATCACCATCAAAAGGAATTGAAGTTTCTTTATCTGGTGAGAATGCCATAACTCCTTTTACATCATGTTCAATTTCTGGTTTAGTCCATTCAACTTTGATTCTCTCTGACATAAAATCAACTGCTTCTTTGGAACATGCATCTCCACATACCCATCCTGCTAGTGATTTTCGACCTGGTAAAAATTCTGTATTTCTGTCAACAATCAAAATTTTCAAATTTTGTTTTGAATAGTGAGATATAGCTTGAGCTGTAATTGTACCTGCAAGACCTCCACCTGCAATTATAACATCATAATCTGCCACGATATTGGGGTTTGTCTATCCGTATTTAAAATAATACCTTAAATGGTCTGCAAAATCCATAACTCAAAATTATTGATCGATAAAAAGGGTCGGTTCGTCGCGGCGTCTTCAAAGCTTTCGCTCAGACTGGAGCGGCAAATGTTTCCTCATTCCCAAATTGTGTAGTTGTTTTATTCCTATTTAATCTAGTTGACCCTATCAAAAATGTCTGTAAATATTTTGACTGTGTCTTTTTTGTTGTAAATGGGAGTATGAATTTTTATTTTTATTGTCTCTTTTTCACTAACTATTAGATTACCTTTGATCAATTCCTGTTTGTCTAGTCTCATATGGAATCTAGAATCATCTATTCTTTCTTCAATTTCTTCAGTTAATTCATTGATTTGTTCAACTGGTAAAAGTTCGAGCATTTTATTCATCAAATTTTGAGCCTGTTTTTTTACAATTTTTGCTTTTAACATGATAATTGGATTTTCATAATGCCCTTCAATTTCCTCGAGTGTAAAATCATCTTCTTTAAGACTCAAAATATCTTCAAAAGATTGGAAAATTTTTGAAATATCTTCGGTTGCATGAACAATTACATCAATTGCAATCTCAATCTTATGTACCATATATTGTAAAAGAATAACTCTGTTGGTTATGCTTCTAGTAATTTTGTTTCTTTGTCTGCAGTTCTGATGAGCTTTACTTTCTCTAGACCTACATGTCTTACTCTAATTACTCTCTTGAATGCTGCCATAATATCTGAATTAATTTTACTGTAACATGTTGCTTGAACAAATTGTTCAATTGTCATTTCTGGAATTGTTTTGTTAATTACTTTTTGAGCAATTAATCTAAGAGCATGTTGTCTGGATGTGTTAAGTTGTCTATGTGTTAGAGCTAATAATTTAATTCTAAAAATATACCCATCTTTAGTTTTGATATCAATACTGAAATTAATTTTTGATGATCCTCTCCTTACTAAACTTCGCAAAAATTCTTTTGAATATTCATATCTCTTGAAAATTGTTATAGCCTTATCTCCATCAATCTTGTGAATTTGGAAATAGATTTTGTATTGATGTTGTGAAGGATCTCCTTTTAGAATATCATATAGTGTTACTTCGATAACTCTACCTACTGCATTTTCATCATCTGTAATTGGAACATGTGCGATAGGTACATTGTTGAATGAATCTGGTGCATGTACTGTAACCCAGCGTTTTTCTCGCCACTTGTCCTTTACTCGACCTTTTCTACGTGCCAATTATTAACGACCTTTGAACCCAAAATATAAGGGTATATCACTAGATCTCTTTCTGATTTCCCATGTAACTCTGTAAAACACTAGGGATTCTAATGTGACCATCTTTAGTTTGGAAATTCTCCATTATTGATACCATGACTCTGGTTGTTGCTATCAAAGTACTGTTTAGAGTGTGCAAGTACTGTGTATCTTCATTTGTTTTATCTCTAAATCTAATTTTCAATCTTCTTGCTTGATAATCTAAACAGTTTGAGCATGAAACAATTTCCCTGTATGCATTTTGTCCTGCCATCCAAGCTTCAATATCGTATGTTTTTGCAGAGACCTTTCCCATATCTCCAGACGATAGTAACATTACTCTGTGAGAAATTTCCAAGTTTTGATAAAATTCTTCAGCCACTGCTAACATTTTTTCATGTTCTTTCCAAGAATCTTCTGGCCTTGTAAACACGAATTGTTCAATTTTGTCAAATTGATGAACTCTGAAAATCCCTTTCTGATCTCTTCCATGAGCTCCTGCCTCTTTTCTAAAACATGGGCTAACTCCTGCATATCTTAATGGTAGTTCTTTACCTTCCAGGATTTCTTTTGCTCTCATTGCTGCCATGGCATGCTCGGATGTTCCTATCATGTATAGATCTTCATCTTCTATTTTGTAGATTACTTCTTCAAAATCATCTGCAATTACGGCCCCTTCCATAGATTCATGATTAATCATGTATGGAGGTTGAACAAGCGAATACTCTTTTTTTGCAAGAAAATCCAATCCGTAGTGGATTAATGATTGATTCAATCTAACAAGATCATTTTTCAAATAATAAAATCTGGCTCCTGCTACTTTGGCGGCTCTTTCTAGATCTACTAAATCTAAATTCTCAGAGATATCAATGTGATCATTTATTTTAAAATCAAAACTTGGAATTTCTCCCCATTTTTTGATTTCCTTATTTGCGTTCTCATCTACTCCTATTGGAACTGATTCATGAACAAGATTTGGAATGGTTAATGCTAATTTAGAATATGTTTTTTCAACTGATTCTTGTTCGGATTCTAATTTTGATAATTCAGATGAAACTGTTTTCATTTCTGACAAAATTGAAGATGCATCCTCTCCCGCTTTCTTTTTTTGTGAAATCTCTAAAGCGACTTGGTTTTTCTTTTTTCTTAATTCATCTGTTTTAAGAATAAATCCACGTCTTTTTTGATCAGATTCAATCAATGCATCTAAATCAAAATCAACAGCTCTTGCTTTGAGCATATCTCGAATTACTTGTGGTTTTTCTTTGATTAGTTTAGGATCTAGCACTATTCAATCACCTTTAGAGCAACTTGGATATGTTCCATGACTTCATCAACTGTACTTGTAAGCTGTTTCATATTTTTTTTACTTTCAAAATTAAAAACAAGTTTGTTATCAATATTTTCAACATAAAGACTCAATCCTTCTGGAAAATCTACATTATCTGGTTCTAAGGTTTTTTTCACAGTTTCGGCTTTTTCTTTTGATATGTTATTGAGAATTACCTGAACTTGACACGTTAACGACATTTACTTCTAAATAGTTAAGAAATTCATCCAATTTGTCTTTAGTTATTTTGGCCCCTGCAGCAGCATTATGACCTCCTCCAATACCATCAAATTTCTCAGCACCATTTCTCATTATTTCACTAAGATTGATGTCTGATGTACATCCAAAAGATTTCCTTGATGAGAACTTTATTGTATTCTCTTCTGCCTTGGTTCTCAATATTACAATTTTTCCAGAGTTTTTTGGTGAACCGGCAAATAATGATGAAATAGTTCCTGTCATTGTTTCTGGAACTATGTCTTCACCATTTACCATTACACATGTTTCACTTTCTGAAATCCTCCATCTTTCATTTGATAAAATATTCATGTATTCTCTAATCATTTTTCTGTAATCTGTTAGAATGGTTTCAGCTTCTCGTAGGATCTTATTTCTGTCTCCCATACATACTGCCATTCCAACCCCTGAACGATTAATTCTACCACAAGAGTTTAGCATAGTTGAAAATTCCCTCCCATCTCTCAAGAAACTTTTATTGTCTTCTCTTGGAAATGTATAGGTATATCCGATTAATTCTGACATTAATTCAGTAGCATTTTTTCCAGAGGCATATTTTGTAATTGATTCTATGACTTGTTTTTTTTCTTCTTCATTTAGCTCAGCTGGTACTCTCCATCTGCCTTCTTCTTTGAGATTGACCTCCGATGATTTTAGTAATGAAAAACATGCTTCTCTATTCCAGGTTAACCCTTCGATAAATGGTTGAGATGTAAATGCTAAAGCATCTGCAAGAGGTCTAGTCTCTCTTCCAACTAACAACAAGTCTAAATCAATTTCTACTAAACCTAGTTCTTTGGCAGTATTTGCAATCTCAAAATTTTTGCCTGTAAATGATTTTCTTTCTCCTTGGTCTTGCCTATCACCCAATGCAGAAACAATAGCTAATGCAGACAAGTCTGAATTTCTTTCATCTAATGCTTCTGATGCTAGATATGCCATTCCTCCAGAACAAATGTCTACTCCTCCATCAATTCCATATTTCCAAGAATTTATGACATTTGGATTATCTAATTCTTCATTTGGAATTTGATGATGATCTAAAACAATCCAATTATCTCCTAATGTCTTGTTTAGCTCATTTGCAAAACCTCCTCCTAGATCAGTCACTATATGAAAATCCCTGGAATCTGTTTTGAATGACTCTAGAACATTTTTACTAAATTCTTTTGATGTTCTAACGGTACAATTTGCCCCTGCTCTGATTAGGGCTTTAGTAATTATACTGCCTGATGTAAGTCCATCACAATCAATATGTGTTGTAACTGAAATTGATTTTTTTGATTTTATACAATCTATAATTTTATCTTTGAAAAATAAAAGTGATTCATCTAATGATTTTGTCATTACTCTAGTTGAGCAACCACGGATTTATACTTCCATGTTTTATCGATTCTTCCAATTCTTTTGTAGTAGACTGATAGTCTGTGAACTTTGGCCTCAATTAATTCCAAAGATCTTACGTTTCTGTTATCTCCTTTGTTTGCTTTAAGGTGTTTTTGAAGACCGACTGCTTTTCTAACAATATTTTCTAAATCTTCTGGCATTTCAGCTTTCAAATCAGTTTCCTCTAAAATTTGACCCATACTTTTTTTGATAATTGGTTTGATTAGAGGAATGGAATGTTGGTCTCTTAATTTAATTCCGATTTGACTAGGGGTCAAACCATCTTTAGAATATTTAATCACTAATTCTTCAATTTCTGCAGGACTTTGTGTAATCCATGATGGTGCACGAAGTGTAGCTGGTCTTATGGAGTGTGATTTTCCATGTCTGTGAGTGTGCATTCGTCCCATGATTTGGCTCATTATAGAACAGAATTAAACGTTACTTATACTGATCTCGTACATTATATCGAAATTTGGTGTTCAGAATAAAAGTTAAATAAGTCTCGACAGAGAAAACAAGCAGGTAAATCGTATGAATACAAAAATACTATTAGCAGCATCCTTAATCGCTGTATTCACTATGGGACTCTATGCAGAAAGTGCAGTAGCATTTGCACAATACATGGGTAACGTCGGTAGTGAAGGACAAACCGGATCATACACACTAGAAGAAGCACTTGAGATTCAAACAAGAAGAGTCGCATCTGCTGATGCAAATCCAGGAGCTGGCTCAGGAACTCCATATATTAGTCCAGATGGTGTTATTGGTGCAGCAGTTATTGCTGGTACCGTGTTTGGTGGTATTGCAGGAGCTTTCTTTCTTAAAGGAAGATCTGGCAAATACGCAGCAATGGGAAGAGGATAAAACAAATCCTCAATTTTCTCTTATTTTATTTTCTGTTCTTAGTGAATACTGAGATGGAATTTCCTTCTCCTGACGAATACTGATCTCGTACTTTATGATAATAGAATTGGGGATCAAAACCAATTATTGTATTTACAAGTAGTGATCAGATCATCTGGATTTTTATTTTGCACTTTGGTCAAATTTTACAATTTCATCAGAGAGGATGAATCCTACTGGCAGTGACATCAAACCTCCCGTATCTGTAATTCAATGACTTGTAGGGATTATGCTGTTGAGACTGGTGGTATTGTTGATACTGATGAACATATAGTATCACTGCTTTGGGATAATCCATCTTCAATGCATATAGGTTCTTGGCCTTGTGATTTCACAGAGTATGATGGAAGTTATTTCATCTTCAACGGTGTTGATGATGGCTTTCTAGAAATCATTAAGATTTAACCTGATGGTACACCAAATAAGATCTTTAGATCCATGAATTAATGAGAATTATTCCATTTTATGAAAAACAAATACCAACGCATGATGTTGTGCTTTGCACTATTTCTCATGCGCCAGAT
>JARPSM010000110.1 GCA_029782475.1 Nitrososphaerota archaeon | reverse complement strand
TCCTTGGAGCATGCATTTTGAAGATATTGGATACTTGTACCTGGAAGAAACTTTGAACCCATTGGAATTTTGTTTTTTCTTGCCATAAAATACCAAGAACATACTAGATCTTAGATCTTTTGATCTATCTTTTTGGATATGTTGGTAATTCGAATCTCATGTAACTATACTATATGAACTACATAGAGCCTATCATCATATCCAGTGGCCAATCCCATTAGATTTCGTTCTCCAACTAGTCCGTGCTCAGTAGTACTTTGAGCACCAATCAGAGCTTCTGCGTCATAAATTCCACCTTGAACTGATATTGCTGCAACAACAAAAAGAGTTGCAAGTGCAGTTCCAGAAATGGAATATTTCAGAATTGATTTCATTAAAAGTAAAAAAGTAGTTTATTGTAAAAAACAGAACTCTATTTTTCATTGTTGATTATCAATTTTGAAATTTATCATTATTTGTATTCATGAAGGATTTCTTTTTTGGAGAGATTTTATTTCTTTTAAAAAATAAAAAAAATTAATTCACAAAGTTAGATTCTTTATGACTTAACCATTTGTCTTTTTTTGCTTGAAGTAACACAAGAAATGAGCCAATTACAACTCCAACTTGTAAGACTTTGGAAATAATTCCCAAGTGTCCTATTCCTCCAGCCTCCATTCCAAATACTATAGCCAAATCAGTTCTAGTAACTGCATAGAGAACCATGATTCCAATAGAACCAACTATTGTGACTACAAATGGGATTGAGTTTTTCTTTGATATCATCCAATATGCAACTGGAAGATATGCTATTGCAACTATCAAAAAGAATGGAGCTTTTACCATATCTTGCTCTTCAAATTCTTCAATAGTTTCAACAAAGTATACTGTAGAAATTGCTATCATCAAACCAACAACAATTCCAATCAAAGATTTTTGATTCATGATGTACATTAGGCAATTTGAGATTAAAATACAGAAGATATCTTCCAATAGTGGTTTCCACATCTGAAAGCTGATAGTGGAAAATATCTCTTCTAATTATATTCAAATGAGACATTTTATATTTTATGCAAATATTAGATCATGTCTTCAAAATAGAAGAGATAGAAAAAAAAGACAATATTCTAGAAGTGGTTGCAGACAAGTATTGTAGAGCAATTCTAGATACCACGATGTACAAACCAAAATCAGTTATGGAAATAGCTATAGACGCCAAAATTCCATTAAGTACAGCATATAGAAGACTACAACTATTAGAAGAACAAAAACTATTGTGGACATCAGGTGAAATCAATGAAGACGGTAAGAGAATGTACCTTTACAAAAGCAAAATTAAAGGAATCAAATGCCAATTTGATAGTGGACGAATAGAAGTTGAGTTAATTCTCAACAACTAGAATTTTTTTATGAGATTAAATCATGCAGGTAAATTTAGAGCAAATAATCATGGTAGGATTAATTATAACTGCAGTAGGAATTTTCGTAGGTTCTAGACTTTGGATATTATTTAGAAAATAGTCAAATCATATCAAATCTTTCCAAATCCCTGTAAACTCATCACTAGGAACTACAGTAACCACTTCAACAAAACCCAAGTGCTCAAGATTTTCTCGTTTATCAAAATATTTGTAGACTCCTTCTTTATCAGGATAAATGGTTAGGGTTTCTTGCTGTCCAACTTCTAAAAGATCAGTCTGCACATCTAATCCTTCAATGTATAATCTGTGATTCTTATCCCCATTGTTAATCACTGTCAAAATGTATGCAAAACTGGTTCTAGTAACCAAGTGAGGATTTGGCTCTCCATCCACACCTGAAATTCCTTGAAGTTGAACTTTACCATCAACGTCTTCAAAAGCAACAGTTTGTTCAACTCGCTCTTGCCAGAAAATTTCTACATGTCGAACGTTCCCACCTCCAATGTAAGATATTCCTATAATCATTACAGACATCCCCAAAATAATAGCCAAAATTACAAAAGTCTTATTTTTATCCAATATTATACAAAATCATTTTTTCTATATGAAATAAACATAGAATTATCGTTGTTGGCAATCAACGGTTTGTTTTCTGATTCATCTTATCAGAAGCATAAGTTGAAAGCAAAGAGGGTATCCAAGCATGAATAAACAATGCCACACTCATTGACATGGCTCTCCACCAATGGGATCTGTAAGTTGTATTGTTTTCTTTAAGATGTTTTATTGTACTGATTTTTCTCATCATAAAATATTTACATAGTTTTTACAATATAATATTCATAGACACTTTCCTTATCTGACTTTCAATGGTGGAAATTGTGTAAAAAATTGATAAGATAGAAGATTAACTTTTTTCTTTTTCATACCTGTCGTCTTTGTCAGACTTGTCTTTTTCACATTCTTTATCTTTGTCTTCTTTGTGATCAGAATCAGAATATTTTTCAGATTCATCATAATCTTCTTCATACTCTTCTTCATATCGTTGGTCAGAATCAGCAAATGCGGATTCAGCGCTTGATAATGTCAAGACAAGTACTGCACCTAAAAAGAGTGCAATGATTGATTTTTGTTTCATATGTATAATATAGTGAATCTGAAATTAAAAGAGACAATACAGTTTTCGTTTATGGCTTTCATTTGTGGAAACCGTAATAGGGAATTGTCTATTTTTGTAATATACTGTAATGTAGTACCAATACTATGAAACAACAATTAGCAAATCAAAATACTTTCAATAAATGTAAAATTCATGAAAGAAAAGTGAAAATTTGCATTCAATGTGGAAGTGAAAAGATATGCAAGAATCAACAGGGTGTTTTCTGTAAATCTTGTGGATTTTTGTCGGGGTTTGAATAATAATGGCTGTAACATGTAAAGGGATTTGTGATAGATACAAAAGTGAAGGCATAGCAATGAAATTAAAATATCAGGAAGGGCAAAAACGTTGCAGTTCTTGTGGAATTTTTATTGAATGTAAAGGGGTGAGATGCCCATGTTGTAGCATGATTCTAAGAACAAACGCAAGAAATAGAAGATCAAAAATTAGAAAATTTGACGGTTACCAGTAAGCACTAGTTCCCATTCCTTGATTTTCTACAATTTGCACATCAAGTTCTTCTAGACCAAAAATCACATAGATTGACTTTAATCGATTTTGATAAAGAAAGTATTTTTTGCCATCATCAGTAACAACAGAACCTGTAACTTTGAGAATTTTGTTCTCTTCAAGTTCATTAACACGCCTATATGCAGTAGTCATTGGAATATCACATCCTTTTACAATATTAACAACAGATTTTGGTTGTTCAATTGTATAGTTCATTATAGATCTTGAATAATCATCAGATAATGCTTTGAGAATAGATTTTCTCAGATTTGAATCTCTTCCTAAAATTTTAAAACCTTCCATATCCATACTCTCTAATTTACAATACCATATAATCTTGATTTTAATAAAACATTAAGGTTGTATTCAAAACTGAAAAGAGAAAACATCCACTTTATTTTATAGGTAAATTTCAAACGTGGAAATTGTATTTCTGTATATATTGTATAATTGTAAAGTAATAGTAATGAGTTTCACACATACAGTAAAAACCCAAAAAAGCATTGATGGTATAATTACTGATCTTACTGAAAATCTTAAAGAAATAGGATTCGGGGTTTTAGAAACTCTAGATTTCAAAAAAATTCTGTCTGACAAAGGACTAGAGTTTGCAGATAATTACAAGTTGATGGAAGTATGTAATCCTCACCTTGCAAAACAGGTACTAGAGGCAAATCCCGATTTAGGATTGTTACTTCCATGTACGATTGCCGTCTATCAAAAAAACAATCAAAATTTCATTAGTTTAGCAAGACCAACTTCTTTGCTTTCAATGGTATCAGATGATAATCTCAAAATTTCTGGTGAAGATATTGAAAATGGTCTAATCAAAGTTATAGAAAATACAAAATAGATATAATTTTTTCATAGTAAAATTAAAAAAAATTATGGGGAGAAACCTGATCCATCAACGTTTCTATCCCATTCATCTACCATTGGGTTTTGTCTTCTTTCAAGTTCTGCCCAGTAACCATTTACTTTTCCCGAAGGAATATTAAATGTGGCAGACACTGTATCACCAACTTGTACACTACATTCAGGCACAACAACACTCATTCCGTATTGGGATTCTCCAACACAACCATATTCCATATTTGCAATGACAGTTACATCTTCAGTAACCTCAGTAGGAAGATAGTTCCAAGGAGTTATAGTGAAAACTATGGCAACTGCAATTCCTGCAATTATTGCAGACAAAAGTACACGTCGCGATAATTTTCCTTCTTGTTTTTGTTTGTACATTTTTCCTCAACTAGTATAGGTAAGAATTTGTTATAACATGTAGAAACAATTTCCGTGGATGACAACCACATTTGGAAAAGGTCTTGGTTGTTAAATTGTGAAAAGCCGTACAGTATAATGTGTTGATGAAGGTTGGAAAAATCTCCAGTGAAAATAGTTCCAATGCCCTAAGCGGCTTTGGTTTGGTCGCAACTGTAATGTTGTTCATGTTCCTTTGGTTTGGAGCTATACCTGCATCAGCACATACTTTTGTTAACATTGATAATATCCAAATTGATGTTGGTTGGGAAATAGAGCCACCTGTTGTAGGTATTAGAAACGATTTTGTTTTTAAAATTGTATAGATTGGAGAGATTGAAGGACAGTATAGAGGAATCACAAGTGCATTCAAAGATTTAGAAGCTGCTGCAATGTATGGAGGAGCTACAAAAAAACTTGATATTAATTCAGATCCAAGAGCAGGATCATATCTTCCTTATCTGCAAAGTCCACCTTTGCACGTCTCAGCATTGTATTGAAATATTTACGGAATCCGTGGTCTAGTTGTACGACATATCTCTGCTTTCCTGGAATCATTTCATTTCGTAATCCATGGTAAATTCGCAATGCTCCACCCTTGTAGGTATCATCCTCATTTTTAAAAAATACAACATCACTCCATGTGAAATAATTCCAAGCTTCTAGTCTGAATCCTGCACATGAAAAACCAGTAATGATTACCTTATCTGTAATATCCTCACAATGAATAATCATCTGTTTGATTTCCTTGTGGGTGTATTCTCTATCTTCACTTTTTGATTCCTTTGGCATCATTTTGTCTATGAGAAACCATGAGAAATCAATCTCATTTGCACGAAGTAAGGTCTTGATGGGTTTTATTCTATTTCTTGCAGTGTTTGGATTTAGTTTTTTATCATCAATTTGTTGTTTTAGTGTCATGACGTAACGTCTAATTTTATTCCGTCCAGCATAGGATCCTTTCTGATTAGTTTAGTAAAATCATTTACCAATTTGATAAATTTTTTCTCAGATAACAATTTTCTTTTCTGTTGGGATTTTGCCCAATCATATTTTGGGTTGAGAAACATCTCCAACTGTCCTGCATACTTTTTTCTTGTAGTTTTATCCCTGATTGCAGTGGTGTAATTCTCAAAGGGAGAAATATCAGAAAACTCATCCAGAGGCACATCTTGCTTGCTCATGGGTATAACTCTATAATCATGGGACCAGATAAAGGATCAAATAGGGTATATGGGCCCGAAGGGCTTCGATCCCTTGGCTCACCGGTTATGAGCCGGTTACTCTACCAAGCTGAGTTACGGGCCCTAAGCAAAGGAATTTTTTCTCAGGTTTAAAATGTTATGAGATTAACAGTATTCTTCGTAACAACTATCAAGCAACAAATTTTGTGCTGAAATTGATTTATCTGCAATTTCAATCAAGTTGCTAGAATCAATTAAAGACTGCTCCAAAATATTTCTCCAAGATGCAGCATGTCTAATGTCAGCTTCTGTGTGAAGTTTGAAGTATTCTGTAGCTTTATTGCTAGTCATTCCATAGAATTCAGACAATCCATCAAGTTTAGTCTGACTAATTTTTGGAATTTCTTTTTCAAAGGCATACATTGCACATGCTCCATTATCAAAAGTGTCCATTAATTGATTTAAATCAGATACAGCTTTTTGTGTTTTGGCAGTTCCAGAATATGAAATTAATTCATCTTCAGATATTCCAAGTTCGCCAGCAAAAGCAATCCATGGTTTAATATGATCAGATTCTTCTTGTTGATTTTCAGCTAATTCATTAACCATTGATTCAGGGGATTTTTCAATTATTAGAGTCATAAAGGAAGGAACAGATTTTACAAGTTGAAAGTATTCTTTTGAATAACCTGCTAGAGATTCCTGAGTTAATTTCCCATCAGACCACATTTGGTAAAATGGATGTTTTAGTAAACTTCTTTCTTCAATCATTTCGTCAATTTTCTTAATTATATTCATGATACATCTCCATGAGAGCCAATAAAAAAATCTTTGTGGTTTACAAAAGATTTTATGGTCATAAAAAATAATTTTCATGGGTTCCAGTGGTGTAGACCGGTCAAGCATTTTGCCCTTTCAAGGCAAAGATCCCGGGTTCAAATCCCGGCTGGAGCACCAAGATTTATTTACTTATGGTAAAGTTTTTTGATCAGGCCCATCTTGGACAGGAAAAATATCGAGATAAATCCTCTACTTGAAACTTATGGAAAGTATATTCAACGAATTGATCAGGCTTTAGAAAATGAATTAGGTATTTACTCCGAATCAGAGTTTATTGAGCCTCTAAAATATTCCCTAGAGGGAGGAAAGCGAATTAGACCCATAATTTTGAATTTAGCAGCAGAGAGTGTAGGGAAAATTGATGAAAATATACTTTCAGCTTCATGTGCTATTGAATTCCTTCACATGGAATCAATAATTCATGATGATATTATAGATAATGAAACAATGAGAAGGCAGAAAGAGCCATTCCACGTAAAATATGGAAATAATACAAGTGTATTAACTGGAGATTTTGTTTTAGGGTTAATTCTTGCAATATCATCTAGATTAGACAATGCTAGAATTACAAAAGATTTGGCTACCACTGCCATGCTAATGAGCGAAGGAGAGATGATTGAGGGTAGATTAGAAAAAAGTGAAGATGTAACATTTGATGATTATCTCAAAGTTATAGAATACAAAACAGCAGTAGCATTTCAAGTCGCATCTAGGATTGGTGCAATTATTGCAAATGGAACTGAAGAGCAAATTGAAGCATTAACTGAATATGGGAAAAATCTTGGAATTGCATATCAAATTAGAGACGATTTGTTAGATTGGAAAAATGAGGATAAATTGTTTAATTTGTTAATCAAGAAAAGTTCTGATCCAAGAGATGTCTTTAATAAAATGGAAGAGATGTTAAAAGAATATTCAGAAAAAGCAAGAGTAAGTTTAAGAAAAATTCCTGACAGTGATGCCAAAATAAATTTAGATAATTTAATAAAATTTACTTCGTTTAAGGCATAAGGCCTAAACTAATTACTGGAGTTGCAAACTCTACAAATTTAATCAATGGTTCCGGATATACACCAAATCCTATCAAGAAGATTGATGAGAATATCATTACAGCGATAATAGATTTTGGTTCTGCAACTCTCTTTTCGGTTTCTCCTTCAAAGTACATCTTTCTTGTAATCCAACCATAGTAGGCAAGAGATAATGCACTGTTAAGGACACCTGCAATTGCAAGCCATGGTGCCCACCATAATGCAGAACTAGCATCTAAAGCACTTCCAAACAACATCAATTTACTCCAGAATCCTGAAAGCGGAGGAATTCCTGCCAAAGCAAATAATGCAATAACTAATCCTAATGCAGTGATAGGCATTCGTCTTCCAAGTCCCTGTAATTTGTCAATATGTGTGACTGCAAGTGTGGTCACAATACCTGTAATTGCAATAAAGGCAGCACCTTTCATTACTGCGTGATTCATAATTTGATACAAAGAGCCTTGCAAACCAAGTGAACTGTGAGGTGCTACAGCAAGTCCAATCAAAATGTATCCTGCATGTGCAATACTAGAATATGCCAACATTCTTGAAATGTTCTTTTGCATAATTGCTGCAACATTTCCAATAGTCATAGTCATTACTGCAATAATTCCAAGTGCCAAAGTCCAATCAAGATTCAAAACAACCATTCCAAGAACAACAATTCTAATTGTTGCAGCAAATCCGGCTTTCTTGGTTGCAGCAGCTAAGAGTGCAGTAATAGTTGGTGGAGCGCCCTCATAGGTATCTGGGAGCCATTGATGGAAAGGTACAAGTCCCATTTTAAATCCAAATCCTGCAATAAACATTCCAACTGAAAGTAATGCAAGCGGCAACATGGATGGATCAAGTGTCGAATAACCTTGAATGACCTCTCCAATATTTGTAGAACCAGTTAATCCATAAGAGATTGAAATTCCGTAAACTATGATTGCAGAGGATAATGCACCAAAGAGGAAATATTTTAGAGCGGCTTCATTGGAACTTGGATTCTTTTTCATATATCCAACCAAGATGTATGTTGGAATACTCATCAACTCCCATGCAACAAACAGCATTATCAAATCAGTAGAATATGCAACTAGAACCATACCAATTGTTGCCAGTAAAATTAGTGAATAGTAAACTGCAGGTGAGTTATGCTTTCGCATATAATTAAAAGAGCCAACAGTTGTGAAAATAGCAACAATAAGCATTGCAATTGCAAAGAATCCACCAAATGCATCATCTACAATTACATCTTCAGAAAATAATGCAGATGAGGCGATGTTTTCTTCATAAAATTGGTATCCAACATATCCCATGGATACAATTAATGCTGCAAATGCAATTACTGCATAAAATGAGTTTGAGCCTTGTTCTTTTCTTGCGATGCTAATTATTGGTAGAAGAATTCCAACAGTACCCAAAATTGCAATTAATACCAATGGAGTTGAAGTAATTTCTAACATTTCATCATTTCTCCTATATCAACAATATCAAGACTACGAATAGCAATCCTGCTCCAAATACGAATAGATATGATTGTGAAACACCGGTTTGAGTTCCTTGAACGACTTTGGCACTCCATCCAACTGCTTTTTGGACTCCAGCATTCATACCGTAATCGATAGCGGTCTTTTCAAAGTATCGGAATACTCCTCTTGCAAGCCATAGAGGGGCTACAACAAAGCACCAATAGATTATAGCATTCAGATACCATCTGTTTAAGATTAGTTTGTAAAGTGAGTAAAAGAAAATATTTGAATTGACAAATTTCACAGGATCTACCCATCTTCCAATATAGAATATGTAACCCAATCCAATTCCTGTAGCAAATGCTACCAATGACGAACCAAGTGCAACTGGATTAAGTCCCTGTAAGAATTCTGGTAAAATTGATGCTTCATTTGCAACATGTGCTGTATGAATACCAAATGAGTGTTCCAAGTATTCAGTGAACAAGTGATGTAGTCCTTCTTCTGCAGATAATCCAATAAGACCAATACCAATTGTCAATACTGCAAGAATGCCATATGGAATCCACATAGACATTGGTGCTTCATGAATATGATGTCCTTCTTCTTCCATCTTTTCAATATGTTTACTCTTCTTTCCAAAGAAGACCAGTCCAATCATTCTTGTTGTATAAAATGCAGTGATAACAGCAGTTAGAACAGCTATAATGTAGAGTGGCATTGCCCATTCATTTCCAGATGTATAAACTGCAGCAAAGATTGCATCCTTACTCCAGAAACCTGTTGTGATAAATGGTGCACCCATTAAACCAAGACCTGCAGCCCACATGAATGCATAAGTCTTCTTCATTTGTTTTCTCAAGCCTCCCATATCACTCATAAATCTAGAGCCAACAATATGCAACAGAGAGCCTGCTGCCATGAATAATGAAGCCTTGAACATTGCGTGAGAAATTAAATGGAAAAATCCTGCAGTATAACCATCAACATATTGATGAGACAAACCTGCAACACCTAATGCCATCATCATATAACCAATTTGAGAACCAGTAGAATATGCAAGAACTTTCTTAATTTCGTTATTCACCATACCTTGTGTTGCAAGTAATAATGCAGTAATTGCACCAACCCAAGCAATAATTTCAAAGAACTGATCAGCCATAATTCCTGCTGCACCTAATGCAAATACAAGCGGACCAATTCTTGCAACCAAAAAGACTCCGGCTTTGACCATTGTAGCTGCGTGAATTAATGCAGATACTGCAGTAGGACCAGTCATTGCCTCTAACAACCATTCGTTAAGCGGGAATTGAGCTGACTTTCCTATAGCACCACCAAACAATAAAACAAATGCAGGAACAAGCAGTCCCTCAGCTTGCATGGAAACTGCCCAATCAGTGGAACCCATTAATTCTTTAAATCCAAAAGTACCAGCAAACAAGAATATCAAAAGCATACCAGCAATCATCATCACATCTCCAACTTTTGTCATGATGAATGCCTTCATTCCTGCATGAGTTGGAGCATAGTAATCTAACATACCAAGAACTGTACGTCCTTCAACACCAACATGATCTTTCTTTTTATCACGATACCAAAAGCTAATCAAAGCATATGATGCAAGTCCTACACCTTCCCATCCGAAGAATACTTGTAACAAGTTATCAGATAATACGATTAACTGCATTGAACCAATAAAGAATAACATCCAGAACCAAAATCTTGTAATGTCTTTATCGCCTTTCATGTATCCTGTACTGTAAATCATAATGAGGAATGAAATCCAAGCAACAACATTTGCCATAATTATTGAAAGTGGATCTGCCAAAACTCCAGCTTTAAGACCAATTGCCTCTATCCACATTACCTGATCATGGATTTCATGAGCCTCCAAAGCCATCGGAAGAAGTGATGCTGCAGATAATGCACTCATCAAAGCAAATGCTACTGCAACATATCCAGTTGCATGTTTTGATAATTTACCAACGCCTGGAATAATTAATGCAGCAGCAAATGGCAGAATCCAAACTAACCAAGCGCTTGCCGCTCCAATTTCAAATGGCAATCCAAAAGATTCTGTTGCCATAATCTAAACCCCCAACACTCCATTCATGTATGGAATTATCGTCTTCAAGAAAATATCTGGGTAAATACCAACTACAATTGAGAATCCGGCCAATACCATCATTGGGACAGTCATATGCCAACTTCCTTCCTTCACATGTTCAAGATGTTCAGGAGTTTTTCCAAAGAATACACGTTTTAGCATCCAAAGCATGTAAGACATTGTAAGGGCTGTTGCAACAAGACCTAGACCAAAGGTTACTGCTCTAAGTGTTGAACCCTCTTCAATTGCAGTCTCTAATGCACCGAAGAAGAGAATCCATTCTCCCATGAAACCACTTGTTGGTGGAACGCCCATTATTGTTAATGCACCAATAACTGCACATACCGCTGTAATTGGCATCTTTCCTGCCAACCCTCCAAGTTTAGAAATACTTTTAGTTCCGACTTTGACAATTATAATTCCAGCCATCATGAAGAGAATTCCTTTACCAATGGCGTGTGTTACATACATCATCTCAGCACCTGCAAGACCAAGTACAGATATCGAACCAATACCAAATAGGACATAGCCCATCTGACTAATACTAGAATATGCAAGCATACGTTTCAAATCATCTTGCATCAGTGCCATTGCACCACCGTAAATCATTGTTACAAGACCCCAAATGTGGAACCAGATTGCAAGATCTGCAAACGTTAAAGGTAAAAATTCTACAATTAATCTGAAAATACCATAAGCACCAATTCCGATCATGGCAGGAGACAGTAATGCACTGATTGGTGTTGGTGCAGAACCGTGAACATATGGAAGCCAAATATGGAACATAAAGACTGCTAGTTTTACACCAAGGCCTATCGATATTGCAACTGCAGATAACATGAGAATGTCTGTTGGAATTTCTGATTCATCAATATCTGCAAAATCAAAACTACCAATGGAAAGACCAATCATCAAGAATCCTAATAGTAAAACTACGGCACCAGCATGAGTCCAAAACAAGAACATTAAACCAATTTTTCTTCTTGGGCCATCGCCCCAAAGTGCAACTAAGAAGAAACCTGGAATTAGCATAACCTCAAAGAATACATAAAATTCAATAAGATTAGTTGAAAGAACTGTTCCAAGCATACCCATTGCAAATACAAGGTATAATGCAAAGTAAAGTCCAGATTTGGCATTTACATAATTTGTAAGGGATGAAGATTCAATGACAGATGTTTGGCCACCAGATGATGAAACAATTTTCTGTTCTTCTTTAAATTGCTCGTGGAATTTATGAATCATATATGGTTTTGAATAAATTGCCAAGATTGTAGATAAAACATAAATCATTATTGCAAATGGAGATGCTAATCCATCCAACAAGAAACCAAATTCACCAAATTGTTCAGTCCATGGATAATGTTCCTCTACAGTTCCAGAAAGTGCTGCATTGATAACAAGAATTGTAGTGTATAGCAGAATTGCAAATGTAAACCACATTGCAGGTGTAGGTCCTACTTTTCTTCCAATAATGTATGCAACTGGAGATAAAAGCAACGGCAAGAAAACTGCTTGCAATAATGCATATTCCATTATCCCTTCAAGCTCCTAAAGTCTGCAATATCGACATTTTGATACATACGATAAGCTACAATGATTAATGATAATCCTACTGCCACTTCTGCGGCAGCAATTGCAATTGAAAATAATGCCATTGTTTGACCACCACTATGTGGTAAGAATCTACCAAATGCTACAATGTTCAAGTTTGCAGCATTGATAATAATTTCAACTGCGAAAAGCATTCGGATGAAATTTCGTTTAACTGCAAGACCGTAGATACCTATGCCAAGTAGTGCAACAGATACTAAAGTAAAATCAACTAGCTCGCTGGTCATTCTCCACATCCTCTCGTTTTGCTAAAACTAGTGCACCAGTAACAGAACCTGCCAAAAGCAATCCCATCAGAATTAATGCTGGCCAATAGTATGTTACAAAGTCAATTCCTATATCTCTAAAGTTAGGAGCAGGTTCATCAGTAGTTATTGTTTTGATTCCAGAATCCAAGAATACTGCACCTAATGAAACCATAATTATCAACATCAAACCAATACCTGCAAATTTTCTTCGTTTATCCTCGATTTTTTTGAAGATTAATTCTCTTTTTACCAACATTACAGTAAACAAAATCAAAACAGCAATAGAACCAACGTAAACTGCTATCTGGAATAATGCAACAAATGGTGCATCAAGCAAGAAGAAGAATCCTGCAACACCACCCAAAGTTCCCATCAAAGCAATTGAACCATAAATCAATGATCTCATTTCAAGTGCTGCAATTGCAGAACCAATTGTAATTACTGCTAAAGCAAGAAATACAGCATCAGCCATGTGTTGCACCTCTATCAGAAATTTGTATTTCACTGTCTTGTGCGACATACGGTTTTACTTGTAATTGAGCAGGAGTGTAAATTAGACCTTCTTTTGAAAATGAAGATAATTCATAATCATTTGTCATGTAAAGTGCATAAAATGGACATGCATCTACACATAGACCACAGAAAACACATTTTCCATAATCAATTTGTGGCATGATAGATTTTTTATTTTGTTTTTGTTCTTCTGGAACTTTTACCATTGCAATAGCTTCTGCAACACCTTCACATGCAATTGAACATAATTGGCAACCAGTACAGTGATCATGGAATAGCATATGGCGTCCTTTGAGTCCAGCAATACCAACACCAGTAGATGGATCAAATTGATATCCATCACCTACAAACTTTAGTTTCTCTTCAGGATAACGAAGAGTGAATCTCTTCATTGCAATATGTTTAATTCCAGAATTTAATGCACGAATAATACCAGTTGCAGTTCCCATTATTGTAATCCTCCTGGTCCTAGCACTCCAGCGTAAAGCAAGCCAAGTGCAATAAAGATGTTAACGAAAGCTAGTCCAATTAATTTGCTCCATCCAAGATTCAATAACATGTCAACTCTAATTCTTGGGAAAACACCTCTTGGTAACAATATGAAGAATATGACACCAGCAGTTTTCAAAACAAACCAAAATGTACCATTAAGCATCGCTTGATCAAATAATGGCAATCCAGGGAATGGTCCTATAGTGACAGGGCCCATTTCAACTCCAGTAAGAAGTTCGGCTGGGAATGGAGGTACCACCATTGGGCCATTCCAACCACCAAGGAAAAGTACTACAAACAGACCTGCAAACGCATAGAGTTTAAGATAAGTTCCTAATTGTACTAGTCCATACATCATTCCAGATAATTCAGTTAACCATCCAGCGACAATTTCACTTTCTGCTTCTGGCAAATCAAATGGGATTCTTTCTAATTCTGCAAGCATTGTGATAAAGAACACAATAGCTCCAACTGGTAAAAATACAATCCATGGGAAGACAGATTGACTTGCAGCAATTTCAGAGAGATTAAGAGAGCCAGTTAACATCACTACACCCAACAAAGATAGAATTAACGGAATTTCAAATGAGACCATTTGGAACAAAGCCCTGATACCACCAATGAATGGGAATTTACTGTTTGCAGACCATGCAGAAAGAATTGTAATGATTGGGAAGAATCCTATTACTGCAAATACACCAAGTAACCCAAGTTCTACATCTGCAACAACCCAACCAGGTGCAACAGGGATGAATGCTACAAATGATGCAGCAGCTGCTACAAAGAGTACCGGCGCTGCCCAGAAAATTGGTTTGTCAGCTTTTGCTGGAATGATAATTTCTTTTGAAATTAATTTTAAACCATCACCCATTAATTGTAAAATCCCTTCAAACTTTCCACAATAGAATGGACCAACTCTTAATTGTAATTTTGCAAGCATTTTTCTTTCAACAAAGATTGTACCAGCAGCTAGTAATGCTGCAAATCCAAATCCAGGAAATGCTATTACTTTAAAAATATCAGTTGCCATGAATGCATGAACAACAGGGAGTATACGTGTTGGATCCGCCATCCAAGTAAATGCAAGAAATGGTGTAAGTAACTCCCCATCAATTACTGGCATCTCAATTACAAATAGAATCATCATAATTGCTGGAAGACCAACTAAAACAACAATCAGCATTATCCAAAATATATTATCTAGTAATGATTTGATAAACTCACTTAGTTTGAATTTTGGTGCAATAACGGACATTTATCGGTCTGCCTCCACTGGCCAATAATTTAGACTCCAATAAACTGATGGCATGTTACCTAATTTTTCTCCTTTGAGAAGATTTGGTAATGCAATCAAATTTCTAAAGGAGGGAACACTCAACTTCACTCTATAGGGTTCTACTTTCCCATCAGATACAATATAGCAACCTAATGAGCCTCTACCGGATTCTACACGTTTGTAAACAGATTCCAATCCTTTGGTTTTTGGATTAGGTTTTAGTTTAACTCTAACTGAGCCAGACTTTGGCATTTTTTGTAATGCTTGTCGTATAATATTACAACTTTCTAACATGTCAAGCCAAGGGATTTTGGATCTTGCATAAGAATCACCTTCCTTCATCACATTGGTATGGACATCTAATTCATCATAGACATCGTATGGTTCCTTTACTCTAAGATCATAATCAACACCGCTGGCTCGAAGTACAGAACCAGTTGTTCCATATCTAATTGCATCTTGTCTTGATAAAACACCAGTATCTCTAGTTCTTGCAATGAGAATAGGATTATCATAGAAGATTGCGGCATATTCTTTAATACGTTTTTCAAAATAGTTTACTTGTCGTAGGCATACATCTTCAAAGTTTGGTGGCAAATCATTTCTAACTCCACCTGGAACAAAGTGTGCATGTGTTACTCTAGCACCAGTCATTTTTTCCATAAGATCAATTAAGAGTTCACGGTCTCCTGCTGGCCACATAAACATTGTAGAGTGGCCCAAAAAGATTCCATAAATTGCAAGCCAGTACATGATGTAGATACATCGATTCAATTCAGATGCAATTACTCTAACATACTTTGCACGTTCTGGAACTTCTATTCCAAGTAATTCTTCTGCTCCCAAAACATACGGATAAAGTACATTACATGAATCATGAATTACAGGTCTTTCCAAGTGTGGAATATTTGTAATATAGTTTCTATACTCAGCCATCTTCTCCTCACCACGATGAACGTATCCAGGATCTGGATCACATGCAACAATGTAATCACCATCAATTTGAACGATAATTCTCATATGGCCTGAACCAGGATGTTGTGGTCCAACATTGAGAGTCATTATTCTCTCGTCAACTTTTTGGAGTGCTAATCCTGATGGTAAATTAAAAGTCATCTCTATCTACCTTTTATTGCAAAGTCCTTTCGAAGCGGAGGTAAGTCTGCCCAATCTTCTGGCAAAAGTAATCGTCTATTATCAGGATGACCTTCAAAGAAAACTCCAAACATTTCAAAAACTTCTCTTTCATGAAATTCTACACTGTAAAATATATCTCTAAGAGTTGGAAGACGGGTTGCATCATTTCCAGGAATTGGATTAGTTTCTCTAGGAGCCCTAGTGGCTAAAACTAGGATTTGTCTAGCCAAAGATGATTCACTGTAAGATCCTATGTGGTAAACAACTTCAATTTCATTATCTTGGGGATAATCTACGCCAGAAACAGATTCAACATGATCATAATTTAGAGCATCACGGATGAATTCAGCAACATCGTGTACATTTTCTTTACCGACATTAATTCTCACCCTATCTTCTTTTACAAATCCAACTTTAATTTTATCTCCAAATTTTTCAACTATTTTATCAGAAATACTCTTTTCAAATGCAGGTAACTCCACAGGTGCGGCTTCAGGTTTTTTTGCTACAGGTTTTGGTGGAGGGGATTTAACTTTAGGTTTAGTATCTGCAGGAGGATTTTCAGTTTCAGTACTCATTATACAAACTTCCTAGATTTCATTCTCTTGATTTTTTCTTGTAATAACATACATCCTTGGATTAGAGTTTCAGGTCTAGGTGGACACCCTGGAACATAGACATCAACTGGAATAATTCCATCAATTCCTGGAAGTACATTATACGAATCAAAATACAGACCTCCAGTAATTGCACAAGCTCCCATAGCAATCACATACTTTGGTTCAGGCATTTGATCATAAACTAATCTGAGACGTGGTGCCATCTTTCGAGTAATGGTTCCTTGTACAACTACAAGATCACATTGTCTAAGTGAACCAAATGCTTCAATGATACCAAATCTTTCAACGTCATATCTAGGACTTGATGCCGCACCAAATTCTACACTACAACAAGCTGTTTCAATGTGAACAGGCCAAAGCGACCAAATTCTACCCCAGTTAATGGCATAGCCTAATGGTTTACCAATTGCCTTTTCTAAAATATCACCTAATTTTCCGACAAAAACATTTGCATTTTCTGGCGTTACTAGATCCTTAATCAATTTTGTCTCCTATCCCCGTAAATACAATTTGTATAAAAAACTACCATATTCTTCGTCTCCCAGATTGATACAAAGCAAATGCCATTGCTCCAAACATAATAGCTAAGAATCCCATCATTGGCAAAGTTGCCATTTTTGGAATTTCTAATAGTGCACTACCCCACGCATACAAGAAAATTGCCATCACATCAAATACTACAAACATCAGAATATACGGATAATACTGCATCATGAAATGTGTTCTACCTTCACCAGTTGGAACTTGTCCACATTCCATTGGCAGGAATTTTACTGGATTACTTTTTTTTCGAGGAGAAATCATTCTAGAAATAAGTAAAGCTGGAGCCATTGCTACTACGGCAAAGCCAAACATCAATACAACGGTACTGTAATTGCCCGCTAATTCCCCGACCAATTTAGCTTTTCATTCCAATTTTTGTATAAAAAGGTATGTTTCGTTTTTGGGATCAATTTTTTGGAAAAAAATATTTTTGTAAAGGACTTAATAGGACAACACCAAATTGCGATCATGTCATTAAATGTAGGAGATATTGCTCCAAATTTTGAACTCGCAGATACTGAATTAAAGATGCGGACTTTGGATGAATTTAAAGGCGGA
>JARPSM010000104.1 GCA_029782475.1 Nitrososphaerota archaeon | reverse complement strand
AATACAAAACACCAATAAGAAATGATTCAGATAGAATCTTGCTGGGGATTTTTACATTCATGTTGCAATGAAATAATATTGTAAAGATCCTTAGCTTTTTCCATTTGAATAATTTGAGAATTGACTCAAAAATTAGAATTAATTATGCCCAAGTATCAATTATTTACCGTATGGTAGGTACCTCCCTTAGAGTGTGGATACCCCCTATAAAATACACATAATCTTTTTATATTATTAACACTTCTATTAAACAAAATGGGGATTTTATTTAATGCATACCAAGTTTGTTAAAGATGACTATAACGATCAAGAGTGGAGTAACAAAAATAAATTTACAAAGCCTAATGGCATCTTTGAGCCTAACCGACAAAATCACACAACATTTGTACCTACCAAGCTTCCGCCTTCATTTTTTTATGATCATGAATTAGTTATGTTACTTGCAAAAGCAGAAAGGAAGGTAGGTGAATTAAAAGGAAAAGGGAGCGAACTCTCAAATCCCTATATTTTGGTTAGAGCATATCTAAAACGGGAAGCTGTACTGAGTTCAAAAATTGAAGGTACATTAGCTTCTTTAGAAGATTTGAATAAACATGAAGCTGTTGGTAACATTGGAAAAAGTGAATCTGAGCACCTGCGATTACGAGAAGTTTTGAATTATGTTAGTGCATTAGAAAAATCTTTAGCAAAAATACGTGACGGAAAACGAAAAGTAGATCTTGATTTGATCAAAGAAGCACATAAGGAATTACTTACAGGGGTACACGGTGAAGATAAATCTCCAGGTGAATTTCGTAAAACACAGAATTGGATTGTAACAATAAAAGGCACCACTCAAGAAATTAACTATACTCCCCCATCACCAGAAAAAATACCTGAGTTATTAGACAACCTCCAAGCATTCTTCCAAACAAATCATGATAGTATGTCTGCATTAATTCAATGTGCAATCATACACTATCAATTCGAATCCATACACCCTTTTCTTGATGGGAATGGGAGAATAGGTAGATTGCTCTTGCCATTAATTCTGTATGAAAAAAGATTATTACCTGAACCTTTATTGTATCTCAGTGCTTATTTTGATAAATATCAACAGGAATATTATAACGGATTACTTGCAGTAAGTCAAAAAAGTAAGTGGCGTGAATGGATAAAATTTTTTCTCAAAGCTTTTGCAGAGCAAGCTGATGAAACAATAAAAAGTATTCAAAAATTATTAGATTTACAAAAGAAATACAAAGATGTTATCCGACAACAAAATACAAGTAGTAATGTATTACTCTTAGCGGAGCATTTGTTTGCTAATCCATACATAACGATACCTAATGCTATGAAATTTCTGGATGTTACTTATCCTACTGCAAAAAATGTAGTGATGACATTAGTCAATGTGGGAATTTTAACACAAACCAACATAGTGTATAAGAGTAAGGTCTTTCTTGCAGAAGAAATAGAAGAAAATCTTAACGTTGAATAAATTAACCATGTCTCTACCTCTTTACATCTACAATTATTCAACTAAACACCTGACATCTTGACAAGACCATGCAGATTTACACACATAACATCAAATATTCTATTTTTTTGCCCTTTGATTGTGAATATGAAAATATGGATTATTAGGCTTCCTAGAAATCATCAGGATTTTAGCATATTGTAGAACAAATTAGCCATTCAGATCCATGAACCATCAAACATTTCTCATTTTATAAAAAATAAATACCGACGTATGATGTTTGTGCTTTGCACTATTTCTCATGCGCCAGATTCTAAAGAAATGCAATGTTCCATTGTTTTTGCATTCAAATCAAAGCATACATTTTCAATACACCAGCACATCATTTTACTAGTCCTTAGACAGTACGAGTCAAAAGATACGAGTCATTTGTGGAATGGCTGGATGTTGCAACTGAGATTGTTTTACAATTACAACTAAAACAATCCCACATTTTACAACACTACAAAAGGCAGCAGCTCGAATCAGCGAGGGAACATTACATGTTGCAAAGGACGATTCATCCAAATTGCATCACCTGATTCCATGTTTGCAGGAATTGATGCAACAAGATTTGAAAACAGACATGCAACTCCTCACTATTCCTACAGATGCAATCTCAGGCATGCATTTACAAAATGCTCAGTAGGATCAGATATGAAAACACAGCTTATTTGTGCAGTTGTGATTCAGCACCATCAGTATCTCATGATATCAGGCATTTTCCAAAATTGTTCTCACAAATGAAAAATATTGTTACAATGCAGATTATGGCATTGGACAAAGGATACGATGCAGAACCAATGCACAAGATGATTAGAGATGAAAATGTTATTTCCATGATTCCTGTGAGAAATAGAGACTGTCTGATTAGTAGAACAAAAGGAAGGTACAGAAAACTAATGAGAAGAGAATTTGATGAATCATTGTACCATGAGAGAAACAAAACTGAGACGATATTTTCCGTGATAAAAAGAAGATTTGATTCTGAAATCAAATCGTATGATGATTATTCCATGAAAACAAAAGATTACTCTATCGAGTGTTGGCTTGTAATTGTCACAGAATGTGTGTCATTTCATTAGTTTGGTTGATGATTTCTAGAAAGCCTTCATATGTTTTCTGTAAAGGAATTCTTTGAATATTTATTAAGAGATTCAAAGATGGACACGTATAATGTTAAATGAAGAAATTCTATTTACAAAGACTGCAGAGGCAGAACATATTGAGATGTATCTAAAAGCAATGTGTCACATCAAAGAACGTGGAGAAGACATCAGGGTCAGTACAATAGCCAAAATACTCAAGGTAAAACAGCCAAGTGTCGTTACTATGCTCAGAAAAATAGACTCTCAAAAACTGATAGTCTACAACAAGACAATAGTGAAATTCACAAAAAAAGGTGAGAGAATTGGTACAAGTATGATAAGAAATAGCAGACTATTGGAAGTCTTAATGACTAGTGCACTAAAAGTCAAGATTAATGAAGAAATAGTATGCGGCATTGAGCATCACATGAACAAACAATTTACAGATGCATTATGTACCATGCTAAAACATCCAAGAAAATGCCCACATGATTATCCTATACCAATGGGCAAATGCTGCCAATAATTCAAACAGGTATGGATTTTTGTTCTATACAAATCACAATACAACTTGTTGTACAAAGTGAGAAATATCAGTTATAGTACTTGCAAATAAAATTCTAGGACCAATAATTTTAGAGAATGCAGATAATCTTTGATTCATTTGTATGATATAGTTTTTGAAAAATAGATTAATACACTGTTTAATCTTAAGAGTTTGGTCTGAACCCCTCTAGAATAGAACCGGTAGCATACATACACTTTTCAGAGAATCCAGGAGGAGGCTTGATCTCATGGTAAAGAACAAATTCACATCAGCAGAAAAATCAAGGATGGTTTTAGTCCCTGAACACAAACATCAGTACGGCAGAATTGTGCAGAAAATACAATATTCATCCACAGACATTTTACCAGTGGAAAGAGCGATTTGTAAAAGGTGGCAAGGTCTCACTTATGGTACGCCAAACGGAAACGTCTGCAAGAATCTGTAAAAAGAAAACGATTCACTCAAAAAACTAATCGGTGAGATTACAATTGCAAATGACATTTTAAAAAAAACGTTGGAGAATCAGAAAAGATGACTGCAGTAAAAGAATTGAACAAACATGTCAGTTTGAACAAATCGTTGTTACTCATTGGAGTATCTAAAACCCGGTGGTA
>JARPSM010000007.1 GCA_029782475.1 Nitrososphaerota archaeon | reverse complement strand
TGATGATTACAAAGCATATGCAACTTTGGAAACGCGAGGAAAACACAAAGTCGTATCTCACGGAAAGGAGGAATATGTTAGAGGTGATGCTCACATCAATAGATTGGAAGGGTTTTGGAGTTATGCCAAGAACTGGTTGTATCAATATCGTGGAGTTTCAAAGATATATTTTCATCTGCATCTCAAGGAGATAGAGTTTAGATTTAACAATAGAGATAGAAATATCTTTGAATTATTGGCAAAAATGCTAGTAAAATCTTGGCCCAAATGATGGGGCATTACCTTCTTTTATTTTTGATTTAGCATGATGCACATGGACTTAATTTAAAAAAGAAGACTGAAATGAATTGGTATTTTGTGGATTTTTTTAAAAATATAGATGAAAATATTTTTCAGAAATTTCCCAAGAATAAAGATAAAAAGTTAGAATTGGAATACAAGACAGTTTTACAGGAATATTTTGTGAGTTTAAAAACTCTAATCGGCATGAAAGAATTAATCAAGAAACTAAAATCAAAAAATATTGAATCTGTAAATGTTCTGGAATTTTATTTTAAGATGATTAGTCCATTTGTATTTGAATGGTATAGGTATTTTGATAGGTTACAACTAGTTTCACCCGTAAACAAACCATACAATATCAAAGCAGTTCCAAGCTTTGTGATAAACAACCCTCACATTGAAATAGATATTGGTCATTTTGATCATTCAGGAATATCAATACATGATAGAATAAAAGGAAAAATATCAAAAATTACACAAAGACCTATTCGTCATAGAATTCCAAATCACACCAAAGGCACTGCAATTCACAAATACAAAGAATCAGGCAAATGACTTTTGGACATGCTCCATTCGTAGTTTATCCACCCACAATTCATCAACTTTGGACTTAAATTTCTCAAGTTCTGAATTTTCCTGCTCTAGTTGTGAAATTCTGATCTTTTGACGCTCAGAATCATCAATCATCAAGCCAACTATTGCCTTGCGGAATTCGGCAAAGCATTCTTCTCGTGTAGGTTTCAGATAAACTCCATCAAGACCATTTTTGTGGCCAAGTAGTTTCTCTGCAACATTAGAGTTTACGTTGTTTTTGAGTTTCATAATGGTATTGAATCGCTTTCTGAATCCGTGATCCATCTGTGTATCAAAGTGATGATTCACCTTTACTCTATCAAATCATGCATTGTTGATCACCCTATACATGATGGATATGATTCCGCTTCTCTGCATTGGAATTACTTTTTTTCTAATAGAATAATCACGACGAAAAATTGGAGAATCGCTATCAATGACTTCACCCTTGTTTCTTCTCTCCTCATGATATTCATCAAGGGATGCAGACGCCTCAGGAGTTAGAAATGCCCAATACTCTTCATTCTCATCAGAGTATAGTAGGACTGCTTTGCATCCTTCAGAGATATCCTCCAGATACTTCATGGTAAAATTTCCATCAATTACCCCTACTCGGGCACCAGTTGAGGATAGAAAGTGAATCAGTGTACGGTTTCGCTTGGATGTAGTAACTGAGAACATCTTTTGGATTTGCTCTGTAGTCCAGGGTTTGAATCCTGCCGATTTTTTCTTTGGAGGATACATCTTTCATATAATATCCCAGTATAGTGGAATGCGATTCATCACAAAGAAATGCCTCACACCTAGCATTGGAATTGGAACTGAATTTGGATGACGATTTTCCTTGATGTAGATTAAATAATCTTCAACCATAGTTTGTATTTGCTCAACTGGCTGTATAATCAAAGAATCAAAATCTTCAGTTTCCAAAATTCTTAAAATATTTTAAATGATCACGATAATTGTTTAGTGTCTGTCTGGATTTGATTCCCTGTTCAAACCGTACAATTGACCTTTCTTTCATGTTTAGTATAGGAATGAATCGACTATATCTCTGGCGTGCACTAAATAATTGAATTAAATAATTGACAAAGAAACAAAATCTATGAACTATGACGTAGTAATTGCCGGAGGAAGTGTTGCAGGATTACTATGTGCCAGAGAAATATCCTCAAAGGGTTTTTCAGTATTAGTAATTGAAGAAGATTATGAGATAGGTACTCCAGAGCACTGTGGTGGCCTAGTAAGCATAGCAGGATTAGCAGAACTTGGAGTAATGCCATTTAGGAAAACTTTTGATCATATGATAGACTCGGCTGAAATTACTTCTCCAAATGGAAATAGTTTTACAATTAATTCAAAAAAACAAAAAATTATCGAGATTAGCCGAAGAGAGTTAGATAAACAAATTGCTTTCCAAGCTCAAAAAAACGGTGCAGAGATTAAAGTTAGAACTAGTTTTCAAGAAATTACAGATAACGGAGTTAGAACTAGTGAAGAAAAAATTGACTGTAAAATTTTTGTTGATGCACGTGGAGTGTCATCTTTAATCCATAAAGATAGAACTGGTATTTTATCATCAGCGCAATATGAAATTTATGCAGACTGGATAAAAAAAGGGAAAGTAAAAGTAATTTTTGATCAAGAAAAGTATCCAGGATTCTTTGCATGGATTATCCCATCTGGAGATGGCAAAGGAAAAGTAGGAGTTGCAGGAAGGGGAATTAAAGTATCAGAGACATTAGAAAACATTCTCAAAGAGAAAGGAGAATTTTCAACAATTAGAAAAATTTTTGCCCCCATTTGGATCAAAGGGCCCATCAAAAATTTCGTAGAAGGCAAAACAGTAATTATTGGAGATGCAGCTGGGCAAGCAAAACCAACAACAGCAGGAGGCATATTCACTAGTGGTATGGGAGGAGTGTATGCAGGACAAGCAATATCAGAATTTCTAAAGAATAATAATAGCTATGAACTTGATCAATATCAAAAAAAATGGATGGCAAGATTTGGAAAAGAATTTGAAAAACAATTGTTGGCTAGAAAAATTTTAGAAAGAATAGACAACAATACAATCAACAAATTATTTGAAGCAATCACTCCAGAAATTATAAAAGAAATTTCAGAGAAAGATGATTTTGATTTTCATACAGGATCAATTGTGAAATTACTTGGATTGAAGGGCTCAATTAAAACAGCTCAAACTCTAATTGGCGGAGAAATCAAAAAATTACTCAGCTAGAATACGCATAATTTCTAAGGAAGGTATAAATGATGTTTACAGAAAATTGGGGTATGTCATCATCTACCATATCATTACCAACATGTAGTTGCTGCCATAGACCAATTATGCCTAATGATAAATGTGTTAAATTCAATTGTCCTGAGTGTGGCGCAGATTTAATTTGGAGATGTCAAAGTTGCAGAGAAGCAGCAAGAAACTATACTTGTTCCTCATGTAACTTTCAGGGACCTTAAATAATGACTCAATTACTATTCATAACAAAAATTCTTCCCAAAGGAATGGAAGTTGATTTAGATAAATTGGCTGAGACCATTAAAACTTCATTGCCAGAAGGAATGTCAATGAAGAGACATGCAAAAGAACCATTAGCATTTGGTTTAGAATGTATCAAGGCAGAATTTGTTTTAGAAGATAAAGAAGGTCAAAGTGATGCTCTAGAGAACACAATTAGATCAACTGACGGGGTAAGTGAGTTTGAAGTTCTCAACATGAGTAGAATGTCAGTTGACATGAAATAGGTGATTTTTTGACACGCAAAGAAGAGCCTTTGCAAATGAGAATTGGCGAAGCAAAACAACGAGACGTAGGAAAAAAACGTGCTCGAATTGGCCCAGAAGCCATGGATTTTCTTAAAGTTACACCAGGAGACATTATTGAAGTGATGGGTTCAAGATCCAGCTGTGCAGTTGTCTGGCCAGTTGATGAAGACGAAAAACTACCAGACATTATTCGAGTAGATGGACAAACAAGGAAAAATGTTGGCGCATCATTAAATGACTTTGTAAAAATTAGAAAAGTCACATCAAAGTTTGCAAAATCAGTTTCATTAACACCAGTAAATGATTCAGTTACAGTTGACAAAGAATTCACAGACTTTGTGAAAAACAGATTGAAAGGATTGCCAATAACACATGGGGATGAAATTTCAGTTATGATTTTAGGGAACTCTATGGATTTTAAAATTTCAAAGACATCTCCAAAAGGAGTAGTCAAAATCGACCGCACTACAAATTTGAGCATTTCAACAGAGACATCAATTGACAGAAAAGTCAGAGTAACATACGAAGAAGTAGGAGGGTTAAGACGCGAAATAAAAGCAATGAGAGAAATTGTGGAACTGCCATTAAAACATCCAGAATTATTTGTAAGGTTAGGGATAGAACCTCACAGCGGAATTTTGCTTTATGGTCCACCAGGTTGTGGTAAAACTCTACTTGCAAAAGTTATGGCAAGTGAGTCAGAGGCCAACATGTTTCCAATTAACGGTCCAGAAATAATGAACAAGTATTATGGAGAAACAGAAGCTAAACTAAGAGATATTTTCAAAGAAGCAAAAGACAACTCTCCAAGTATAATTTTCATAGATGAAATTGATGCCATTGCACCAAAGAGAGAAGAAGCATATGGAGATGTAGAAAAAAGAGTTGTTGCTCAATTATTAGCATTAATGGATGGTCTTAACGATAGAGGGAATGTCATTGTTCTTGGTGCAACAAACAGACCAGACAGTGTAGACCCTGCCCTTAGAAGACCAGGTAGATTTGATAGAGAATTTGAGATTTCAGTTCCCAATGAAGATGGAAGACTAGAGATTCTTGAAATTCACACTAGAGGAATGCCACTCAGTGAAGACATTGATCTTAAAGATTTGTCATCAGAATTGCACGGATATACTGGTGCAGATATCAAATCACTTTGTAGGGAAGCTGCTCTAAAATCAATCAGAAGATATATTCCAGAGATTGATCTTGAAACAGAAAAAATCCCTTCTGAAGTATTACAATCAATGCAGATTAAGCTAATTGACTTTTACGATGCAATGCAAGATGTCGTCCCAACAGCTATGAGAGAATTCTACGTTGAAAGATCAAAAGTATGGTGGCAAGATGTTGGAGGATTAGAAGAGGTCAAAAAATCACTTGCAGATAATCTCATCATGTCTATGAAAGAACCGGCCAAGTTTACAAAGATGGGGATAAAACCTCCAAAAGGTGCTTTAATCTACGGACCACCAGGCTGTGGTAAAACATTGCTTGCACGAGCTTTAGCTACTGAAACAGGTGCAAACATGATTTTAGTTAGAGGTCCAGAAATTCTTTCCAAATGGTTAGGGGAATCTGAAAAAGCAATAAGAGAGATTTTTAGAAAAGCAAAAGCAGCATCACCATGTGTAGTAATCTTTGATGAACTAGATTCCATTGCACGCTCCAAATCAGGGGAAGGTGGAACTGCTGAGACAATTCTAAGCCAATTACTTACAGAAATAGAGGAAGGCATCTCATCAAGAGTGGTAGTGATTGGAATTACAAACCGTCCAGATGTTTTAGATAGTTCTTTACTTAGAACAGGAAGACTGGATTTAGTGCTATATGTCTCCCCACCAGATGAGAAAGGGAGATTAGAGATTATCAAAATTTTAACGCAAAAAATGCCATTAGCAAGCGATGTAAAATTGCAAGAGATTGCAGTAGCTACTCAAAATTACTCAGGTGCAGATTTAGCAGCACTATGCAGGGAAGCAGCAGTTGAGGCAATGAGGAATAATTCAACAAAGATTTCAAGTCATGATTTTGCAAATAGCTTGAAAAAAGTCAGACCATCAATCACAAAAGAAGTAGATCAATGGTACAGCACCATAAAGGAAAGTATATCTAATGTAGTACCAAAGTCAGGAGATAAATCATTCTACGGATAAAAAATGGCAATACCAATAAGAAATACAGTATTTGATAAGATTAAAGATGCAAATCGTTTAACGGATGTTGAACTTTTCAAGAGTCTTGTAAAAGACGGACATGCAATTGCAGAGGACAGGTTCAACAAAATTCTTTTAGATTTAGAAATTCTCGGACTCATTACCGTATCATGGATTACAAAAGATGAGCGCAGAATTGAGATAGTTACAGTAGAGAAGACAGTTGACAAGCACGAAGCACAAGTAAAAGAAACTATGGAAAGCGATTATGAAGCTAGTTTCCCAGGTGTAGATAAATAAATTTTAGAATAAGGGATAATGAAATGCTGCATCTAATGCAACAGCGACAAAAATTATTGTAAGATAAGGAGCAGTTACTTTGTATGCCTTCCATGCAAATTCAGATGTAGGTGTCTTTGTTAATTTGTAATGATATACAAGCATCAATGCTCCAGATACTATTGCAATAACAGTATAAACAATTCCCATACCATCTGGAATAAATGAAAGTATCAAAGAGTATGGAATCAAAATCAATGTATTACCTAAAATAAATTTTGAAGTTTTTTGCATTCCGATTACAACAGGAAGCATTGGAACCTCTGCTTGTGCATATTCATCTCTGATTTTCATTGCAAGACACCAAAAGTGTGAAGGAGTCCAAACGAAGACTAGGAATCCAACTAAGAATCCTAACAAGTCCATACTACCAGTAGCTGCCGACCATCCGGCCCAAGCTGCTGCACTACCGGCAATACCGCCAATAACAATATTGGATACGTTTCTTCGTTTTAGCCAAACTGTGTAAATAATAACATACGAGAAAATTCCCACTGCAATAAAGAATGCAGAAACTGCATTCAATGCAAAGTAACCATAGATTACAGAGATGCAACTCACGGCCAATCCATATATCAAAACATTTGGTGCTGCCATCCGTCCAGAGGGAATCGGTCTAGTGCTAGTTCGAGTCATTTTAGGATCAATGTCCTTATCATAATAGTGGTTGAGAGCACTTGATCCTGCAGAAGCCAAAGCGCCTGCAACAATAATATGCAAATATGACCAATAATCTAGCTCAGGAACCCCTGGAACTAGCTTACTTGCAGCATACATCGATGTAACTGCAGTAATTACTAAAAGAACAACAATTCTGGGTTTGGATATCTCCAGTATTTCATTAAATCCCAATTCACTCTATCCTATCCCAAAGCCATTTAATTTCTTCGTCTAGATCCATATGATTTCGCAAGGAATAAGTATCTCAGTCCTATCAGCTATCTTAAATGAGTAATTGGGACCTCATGATGCCAGGAATGGGACTAACAGCTATAGGATTAGCTGGTCTTACATTATCGTATGCTGGTATCGCACACACATTCATCGATGGCATGCATGCACTTACAGGCTTGACCATGTTTGTGGGGTTAATTTTCCTTGCAGCAGGTATCTTGGATGGAGGGGTTTCAACCAGTAATAGAGCCAAAGCTACGACTTTGGTGATTTTATCCATATCACTAGGATTTGGAATGTATGCAATGATTATGAATACATCAAATTATACAATTACACTAGCCGGAATTTTAATGGCAATTGCATTTCCTGCAATTATAATTTCATATCTGTACATGAAACACCCAGAGGTAGCAAAACCAATTGGGGCAATTGTATCAATGGCAGCTGCTACAGGGATTATCATGTGGGTTTCATTTGGAGTGTTCTCAGCTCCGGACACATACATGATCCCTCAACAAGTGGGTGTTGATGAACCAGCAGAAGATCTTACGCCATCAGGACCAACATTTGCAATTGAAATTCTTTTAGATTCAGCAACTGAGGGAAATCCAGATTATAATCCAGACAGAGCAATAGTTACTCAGGGAGACATGATTGAATGGACTAATGCAGATACACTTCCACATACAGTAACAAGCTCAGCAGATGTTGGAGATACATTTGATTCTGGCATGATTGGTGCAGGTGAAGTTTACACTTTAGATACAAATGATTTAGAAATTGGTGAATACGAATACTTTTGTTTGGTACATCCGCAGATGGTCGCATCAATAGTTATTGAAGCAGCAGCAGAGCCAATCAAAGTTTCAATTCCAGAAGGATCTGCAGTTCCAGGTTGTGAAGAAACTGATGAGTGTTATTTACCATTTGAAACTAGTGTGAATGTTGGAACTACAATTGTTTGGAGTAATGATGATACTGCAGCACATACGGTAACAAGCGGACTTGCTGCAGAAGGAGGGGATGGAATGTTTGATTCCAGTCTATTTGCTGCAGATGATACCTTTGAATTCACATTCAACGATGCAGGAACTTTTGATTATTACTGTGTGGTTCATTCTTGGATGACTGGAATTGTTAATGTAGAATAGACTTGCAGAAAATAAAATTATCAGAAACAGATAAAAAAATCCTATCAGAATACTCAGAGAATCAAAAACCTAATGAATCGTGTGCCATTTTATTTGGTAAAAATGATAAAGTTCTAGATTTATTTTTAACAGAAAATATAGAAAAATCTCCAACAAATTTTACAATTTCAAATAAACAACTAATTGAGGGTTACAAAATGGCCGAAGAAAAAGAGATGGAGGTAATTGGAATATTTCACTCACATCCAAATTCAGATGCTTATCCATCAAATACAGATAAAGAATTCATGCAAAGTAATCCAGTTGCATGGATGATATATTCTGGAATTAACAAAAATTTTCGAGCGTATTTTCTTGAAGCAGATATTGTAGAAATTCCTATCGAAGATTAATTCAAGATTGCAAACTAAACGTAGCTTGCTCACTATGGATATTATCTAGAATGGATTTATCAGGTGAAACAATCTTTCCAATGATATTGACTGGTGATGCAGGAGTAATTTCCCCAGGATTACCAATTGGAGTAGGGCCATAAAACAAGCATATCGCTTTACCTGTAGGCCAGTATGCAACATCATTTAGGTTAACAGGAGATACTGCATTTTCTTCTGGTTGAGATATGGGAGATTTTGATGTGTAAATTTCATCACCCCAAACATTAAGATCTACTGTAAAAGGTAACTTTGATACAAAATCATTTACCGTGTTTGGAGAATTGGCATCGTCTAATTCTAAAAGTATGTTGGATGAATGTGGAATTTCAACTATAACAGAATGTTTCATAGGTATTTTAGATCTTTGAATTAAATATCCCTTTTTTTAGTTAAATTTATGGAAATTCACGTATACGACACTTATGTCAAAGCAGCAGATGGTCACACCATGCACTTTGATGTAATCACTGGTGAAAAAGACCACGACCAAGCCATCACATATGGTAAAGAATGGTTACAATCCGTAGGTGAAGGAGAATCAGAAATGACTACAAACGAATGTACATTCTGTCACTCACAGGGAGCACCAGAGCCTGTAGAACAGGCAATTAAGGAAAAAGGCTACTTTATCCAAAAGATGGAAGGCTGTCCTTAATTATTTTTCATTTTTATTCAAAGATATATTGTTTAGATTAATCAATACAGAATAGTCATGTCTGAAAACAAATACTCAAAATGGACAGTTGAAGGAGACAAAAAAACAAAATGGATTTGCGGCTGTTTCCAAACTGCTGATAATTATTTCAAATTTTGTGAAACACATGATGTCACTTTGAAAAAAGCAATTCAAGATCAAATTGATGAATTAGATATGACACTGATTGTTGAGGATTAAATTACTAAAGACATCCTAAATCAAAGTTTGCCACACGTGTCAAATTGGGCTTAAACCATGGAGATTGGACCCGATTAGATAATTCTCCTAGTGAGAATTGGGTCGATTAGTCAAGTTCCCACAATGCATTTGTACCACACCCAAGGAACACCAAAAAATAACAAAATTCCTGCTGCAATAATAGACATGTATTTTCTAGGCGGTATTTTTTTTATTCTCAGAGATATATTGGGCACAATAAACACTAGTGAGATAATTCCTAGCATTATTGGTCCTGCAACAAACATTGAATCAAATTGTAAAATGGGATGCTCGTACTCTAAATTTATCTGAGACTTGGGCATAACTAATTCTAATTTTTTAATCAGTTTCTCAAATTTGTTCTATCAAAAAATCTAAGGATCTCATTATGTTTTGATCATTGGAGTGTCAAAACAAACGAAAATCCCCAGCAACATAAGATGTCAATCA
>JARPSM010000102.1 GCA_029782475.1 Nitrososphaerota archaeon | reverse complement strand
TGAAACTAAACCTGTTACTGACACTATCAATCATAAAAGAATGTTAATCAAATACCCCTCTAATCATCTACGAATAGAAATTATGCGTAAATTAAATTTCATATAAAGCCCTTAATTTTTAAAGTGTTAGATACAAAAAATAGAATTTATCCTCAACAGTAAATTTAATTCTCAATATTGCATTGACGTTCTAAAAGAAATATTTGATTCAGTTGCAGTTCATTAATCCCCTTGCCAACACCACGTCCAGGATTATCTTTAGACCATTCTTTAATTCCAACACAATCATCTTTTTCTAAATCTTTGAATCTCAAACAAGTTTGTGGAACCACTAGTGGATTTGCAGGAAACTCAAAGACCACTTTGCTTCCCATCACTCTTTGAAAATCAACAACTGATGCAATTGTGAAAAACAAATCATCTCACCATCTACACACAACTGGGTATCTGGAAACTGAAGTGTGATCATTTTTTACAAAAAAACTCTTCGACTTGTTTCCATGCTTGAGTATAATAAAATCTCTTACTGGTGGGAGGATCACCGATGAACGAATATGCGTCCAATCCATCATCTGGACACAAATCTCTATCTGCATTTAGAGTTCAAAAGAATCTACCACATTTGGTGCAAGACTTTCTTACAAATCCTTGCTCTTGGAATAATTTGACATTATAGTATTTTTCAGGATCTGCTGAAAATTCTTTTAGAATCTCTTTTTTATCCAACGATAGGACTGCTATTTTCCAATATTAAGAATTGCCGCTGACAAAATGATCAAGGAAATTGTCTTTTTGTCATATAAAAAAATAAAAAAAATCTGAACGAATAAATCCTAATCTCCTTGATACTCGTCGTTATTTGGATTTAATTGATCAGCATGATTATCGTCGTCTGATTGTCTGTCAGTCATTTTCTTTTGGAAGTTTTATCTGCTGCAGACTGTGCTCTTTGTTTGAATCCTTTACTTTCTCCTGTTTTGTCTTGATGAGATTGAATTCTTGAAGCTGCTTCTTTTGTCATTTTGTTTACCACATTTTCACCTCTTGTTTCTCTAAATCGATTTGGGCTTGACAAATCATGTCTTTAATTGGATGATTTGATTATTATATCTCAATTATCTGGATCGAATTACTCGAAAATGCAACATCTAAGTAGGACGATCCATGATATCAGTACTGCATATGGAAAAAACTCTTGATGATAAGGATTTCAAAATATTGGAAATAATTCAAAACCACCCAACAATCCACCACCGAAAACTTATGGCCATAATTGAGGATAAAGGAATACTATCCAAGACTCCTGCTGCTAAACGCATTAAACGTATGTTGGACAACAAAATCCTGGCATTTCATTATGGAAAAGAAAAACAGTATGTATTGTCTGATAACCAGCTTTCAGAAGAAAACCTATATCAAAAAACATCTAAACTGATCAAAATTTTAAGAAAGGAGCTAGAAATTCTGGATAAAGAATTTCTCAATTATGATTGGGAAATTAAATCTAACTTGCCTGATTATCTGACCCAAATGGTATCCAATTTTCTGGAAAAGAAATCAAACATGCAAAGACTAGCAAGAGAAACAAAGTTAATTGATATGTCTGATGCCGAAGAAATTTTTTCAGACATACGTCAATTAACTGAAGACTTGCCTTATGATAATCCAAAACAAGATAAACGTACACTCGCAGGAAAAACCATGACGAGTATAAGCAAGAAACAATGTGAATATGCAAAATTATCTGAGTCACGCCGTAAAATGGGTGCATCTAAAAAAAGAGAATTGACATCAGAAAAATTAAAACAGATAAACTCTGAAATTACAGATTCCTATAATTTACTAGAAAATATACGTGGTGAACTAAAATCTATGAAAAGATAATCTATTTTATTCTCAATTCTGGTTCCAATTTAAGATATAGTTCCAATTTTTCTGAATCTTCTTTCCTATCATACATGTCTAGATATGTTGTATGGCCAACCATTGCATGTGCAATATCTGTATCATGAACTCGTCTTGCTCTTGTAAAAAAATATGATCTAAAGGAATGTAGTGATATTTGATGTCTCTTTGTTGATTCATATTTCTCTATCAATTCTGCATAATTTCTATATCTGGCAAAAGCCTCAATTTCAGTCATTGCTGCATGATATGAGATTACATTTGTTGCAAAAACTAGATCATTTTCATTCAGTTTTTCTAGATGTGGTTTGAGAAGTTTTTCAGCCTGTTTTGACACAAAAGTACCATACGTAGTTTTACTTTTTGTAAATTACGCTGGAATTTCTATTTTGATTCTTTTTTTGTATTCTAAATCAAAATCTTTTTTTCTTAGGGAAACTGATTCTCTAATTCTCATTCCAGAACCAATCAATAGTAAACACAACATTTGTCTGTGTTGTGGTATATGCTTGAAGAGTTGTTTTATCTCATTGCTTGTTAATGGATGTAATTTTTCCTTAATCTTTTTTGGAAGTTTAACGTTTTGTTTTAGGTCTAGTGGATGCACTCTAATCCCATGATAACTAAAATAATAAATAATAATTTGATAATATTGATGAATTGTACTATTTGATAATTCTGAGTTTATCATCCAATTTACAAATTCTTGTAAAAGTCCGATAAATGCATCATCTCTCTGAGTTTTTAATGATTTTAATTCATCTGTAATTTCTTGTAATCTCCTATTTTCATAGGTTTTTTACAAAATTTTTCAAACTGGTTTAATGCAGATGTGTAGTTTTCTCTAGTAGAATATTGTAAAGTTTGAATTCCTTCAAAAAAAAGATTTTTTACTTTTATTTTTTTAACAGAAATGATTGCATTTTGTACTGGTTTTCTGACTTTTTTTCTATTCTTGGGAGTAACCCTGGATTGATAGCCACAATCTGGGCAGTAGATCCCCTTTGATTTTAAAAAGCGAAGATCACAACCTGCGCAGAAATTATGAGTATCATAATTTACATACATTTTCTTATTGAAGGGCATGATGTTAATTATATAAATATTAAAAATGGTTTCCCATGATGCTGCAAGCATCACCCTAAAGTTGCCTGAAGGTCTTCAGAGGTTAGTGCATACTAGAGGAGGATTTGTGTATCACACCATCATATAAAAAAATCAAGAGTCTATCTTGTTAGTCTATGTCTGACCATCAATACCCATAAGGGTTAGAGTTGAGATAATCTTGTTAGTTTTTCTTATCTTCCAGGTAATTGTATCTCTAAGGTTTTCTAGAGTATCAGTTTCAACCTTGACTAAAATATCGTATGCGCCAAAAATTCCATGAACTTCTTTTACAATTTCCAACTTTTTTAGTTGTGAAATAATATCTACCTCAGATCCCAATTCACAGTTTACTAGAACAAAAGCTGTTGCCATTAATTTCATTAGATGAATCAACTATATGTATAAACCGATTATTCTTAATTTTAAGACATCTTGTTCAAGTAAACTTAAATTTTTTTGCGAAAATATATTATCCAATTAAGAATTTGTGCAGATGCACCCATCATAATTAATCCAAAACCAAAATACACCCCAATAATACTATAATTCAATTTTAAAGTATCAAAGTAGGATGAACCGAGATAAAGAATAACTCCCAAGAATACAATGCCGTTGTTTTCTTCATTGGTATTTCAGGTAGACTCATTATATTCACTATTAGAATTCTACATATAATACATCAACTATCTAATCAGTCAAATTATCCAATCTTCCAGTAATTGGATATGTAATAACTAATACAACGACTACAGATATTATGAATCCAAAATACCAAATCATAGATTCCCAAAAAGATATTTTTGAATAATCATTACGTAATGTGTATGTATCATCATCACACATTGCACAGTATTCTTTACATTGTGTACTGTTCATGTTGCTAATTATTTTTTCATCAACAGTCAAGATCACACCAACTTCTTCAAGGGAACCAGGTGCATAACAATAACTGCTACATGGTACACTCGATTTAGCTGGAACATCATAAAGATAGTGCGAG